>NZ_JAKKFE010000005.1:0-195903 GCF_022230935.1 Micromonospora hortensis | reverse complement strand
GCCGCCGGGTTCGCCCGGGCGAGCGGCGGGTGGCGACTGTGGCACGGCGGCGCGGGCGCCGGGCACCGGCTGCACGCCGCGGCGCGGCGGCTGCCCGGGCGCGGGGTTGGCGGCGGGTGGCCGGCTGTCCGGGCGACGACCCGCTGGCGGCGTCTCCCCGGGCCAGGGCCCGTCGACCGGTCGACGGGCGGCGGCACCGCCCGGTTCACTCTGGTGCGGAGCCGGCGGAGCCGAGGACTCCGGCGCGCTACCGCGCGCACCGGCCGGCTCCCCCGGCGTACGCGGGGTGGGTTGTGCCGGCGGCTCTGCCGGCGGCATGCCCCCACGGGGCCGGTTCGGTTCCGCCGGCGCACCGTCCGGGCCGAGCTCGGTCCGTTGCTGCTTGGCCGAGCGCAGGTCGTCGATCCAGCCGAACTCCTCGCCGGCGACCGGCTCCTCCGGCTCGGGCTCAGCCGGCCGGCCGCGACCCCAACGGCGGGTCTTGGCGCGGGGATCGCGCCGCTCGTCCGGGCCCTCGTCCGGGCGGTCCCCACCACGCGATCTCACTGTTGACCCTCTCCTGCGGCGTCGGTGCCGCTGTCCTGCATCGTGCCGGCGGCACCCGTGCCCGTCGTCGGACGGGCGGCCCCCGGGGATAGCGCTGGCGCGGTCTGCGCCGTTACGGACGGCTCGGCCGTCGGCGTCTGCGGGCGGGCGGGCGGAGCCGGCAGACCACGCACGATCCGGCGCAGCAGCGGCAACCGGCTGGCCACCGACCGCTCCGCGCCGTGCGGGCTGGGCTGGTAGTAGTCGGTGCCCACCAGGTCGTCCGGGACGTACTGCTGGGTGACCACGCCGCGCTGGTCGTCGTGCGGGTAGCGGTAGCCGGTCCCGTGGCCCAACCCTCGGGCACCGGCGTAGTGCGCGTCGCGCAGCCCTCGCGGCACCGGGCCACCGCGACCGGCCCGGACGTCGGCGATGGCGGCGCCGATGGCGGTGGTGGCCGAGTTCGACTTGGGCGCGGTGGCCAGGTGGATCACCGCCTGGGCGAGGTTGAGCTGCGCTTCGGGCAACCCGACGTACTCGACCGCGTGCGCGGCGGCCGTCGCCACGCTCAGCGCCCCGGGATCGGCCATGCCCACGTCCTCGCTGGCGAAGATGACCAGACGACGGGCGATGAACCGGGCGTCCTCACCGGCGACCAGCATGCGGGCCAGCCAGTGCACCGCCGCGTCCACGTCCGAGCCGCGCATGCTCTTGATGAAGGCGCTGACCACGTCGTAGTGGGCGTCGCCGTCGCGGTCGTAGCGCACCGCCGCCACGTCGACAGCCTGCTCGGCGGTGGCGAGGTCGATCCGGCCGCCGCCGAGGGCCGTGGCGGAGGCCGCCGCCGCCTCCAGGGCGGTGAGTGCCTTGCGGACGTCACCGGCGGCCAGCCGGACCAGGTGGTCCTCGGCCTCGGTGGTCAGGGCCAGTGCGCCGTCCAGGCCACGCTTGTCGGCGACCGCGCGGCGCAGCAGCCCTCGCACCGCCTCGTCGTCCAACGGTTGCAGGGTGAGCAGCACGCACCGCGACAGCAGCGGTGAGATGACCGAGAAGTACGGGTTCTCGGTGGTGGCCGCCAGCAGGGTGACAGTGCGGTCCTCGACGGCGGCGAGCAGGGAATCCTGTTGGGTCTTGCTGAACCGGTGCACCTCGTCGATGAAGAGCACTGTCTGCGGGCCGCCGGAACGGCGCTGGCGGCGCGCCGCCTCGATCACCGCCCGGACGTCCTTCACGCCGGCGGAGAGCGCCGACATGGCCACGAAGCGGCGGTCGGTGGCCCCGGCGACCAGGTGCGCGATGGTGGTCTTGCCGCTGCCCGGCGGGCCCCAGAGGATCACCGACATCGGAGCGCCCCCGGAGACCAGTTGCCGCAGGGGTGCGCCGGGAGCGAGCAGGTGTTCCTGCCCGACCAGCTCGTCGAGGGTCACCGGGCGCATCCGGACGGGCAGGGGCGAATCGTCGGCCACCGCGGTGAAGCCGTCGACACCGGCGGGACCGTCGGGCGCGCTGCGCGACCCGGCGGGTTCACCGAGGGAGAAGAGGGCGTCGGACTCCATCACGAAGACAGTACCGGGCCGGGCCCACGACGCCGGAATCGCGCCGCGGACCCGCCACCGGTGATCGGTTCCGGTCAGCCACGCCCGGGGCGACGGCCCCGGTACCAACGGCCGCCGCCACCGCCGCCGCCGCCACGCGGGCCGCTGCCCACGCCGCCCAGGTAGAGCGAGAGGAGGAGCAACCCGATGAGCACGAGGGTGTTCCAGTTGAACAGGTCGGGTGCGCCGAAGTCGGTGTCGAGCAGGTCGAGCAGCAGGGCAAAGCCAAAGACGATGGCCGCGAGAATGGCGAGCATGTCGGTCCTCCGGTGGGGGTTCCCAGTAGGTCGGCGCGTGATGTACCCAATCGGTCGACTCGCCAATCTCCACGGTGGAGATGGCTACGCCACGAGGGTCCGCCGGAGGCATTCGCCGGTCGGCTCCTAGGCTGGACCGCATGATCATCGACGACCGGGTGCTCCACGACCGGAGCGCCATCCTGGCCGCCGTCGGGCATCACCCGTTCGCCCGGCACGCGCTCGGGCGAGCCACGCCGGCGCACGCGTACCGACGTGATGGCGCCGTGCTGTGGTTGGTCCCGCCGGCGTACGGACCGGCCGGTTGCGCGATCGGCCCGGCCGAATCGGCGCTGGAGATCTGTGTCGCGCTCGCCGCCGACGGAATGCTCCAGCCCGGACAACGGCTGCACCTGCCCCGACACGATCGCGGCCGGCTGGTCGACCGGCTGGCGGTGGCCGAGCACAGCGACTGGGACTTCCACTGGACCGACACGGCGCCGCCGGCGCAGCCGGACGAGCAGCCGGTCGTACGTCTCACCGACGCCGACCAGCCGGCGCTGGCGGCGCTCGTGCAGGAGTCGTTCCCCAGCAGCACCTCCCGCCCGGGCGACCCACGGGTGGTCGACTGGTACGGCATCCGGGCCGGCGACCGGTTGGTGGCGTGCGGCGCGGACCGCAGCCAAGGTGACATCGGCTTCCTCGCCGGCCTGACCGTCGCCCCCGACCAACGAGGTCGAGGGCTGGGCGCGTCCCTGACCGCGGGGATGACCCGGGCGCTACTGGCGCGCCACGACATGGTGGGGCTCGGCGTCTACACGCACAATGTCGGCGCGGCGCGGCTCTACCGCCGGCTCGGCTACACCACCACCCTCCCGCTCAGCACGATCCGCCTCGCCTGACGCGGAGTGGGCCCCGTGCGGACCAGGAGCCCACTCCTCAACGGTCGGCGGCGGGTACCGGAACAGCGGTCGGCTCGACGGCCGGGGCGGCCCGACGGCCGGCCAGCCAGGCGGGCAGGTAGAGCGGGGCGGCGACGGCCAACACCACACCGCCGACCACCATCGCGGTGCTGACGCTGGTGGCGGCGGCGAGCGCGGTGAGCACCACCCCGCCGAGCGCGCCGGCCGGTGCCGCCATCATCGAGTTCAGCGAGAGCACGCTGGTCCGGTACGGGCCGTCGACCTGCCGGTGCAACAGGCCACTGTGCAACGGGTTGGACGCGCCGTGCACGGCGTAGCAGGCCAGGTAGGCCACCAGCACGCCGACCGGCCCGGCGAACAACCCCATCCCGACCACCGTCACGCCCTGGAGGATGCGCAGCACTGCCGCACCCGGCGCGGCGCCGAACCAGCGCAGCAGCAGTGGGGTCAGTGCCGCGCCGGCGGCCGAGGCGAGCCAGGCGGCCGAGTTCGCCGGCCCGAGCAGCGCCGCGGCGCGTTCCGGGTCGCCGATCACCTCGGCGAGCCGCACCGGCAGCAGTGACTCGAAGGTGACCATGCCGAAGCCCCAGAACAGCTCGACGGCCACCAACGCCAGCAGCACCCGGGAACGACGCAGCAGGCCGACGGCCTGGCCGATCATCCGGGGCGCCTGGACCACCGAGGCCCGCAGCGCCGCGAACCCCGTGGCCGGACGCTCCTCGACCAGCAGCACGACCAGCGCGACGAGCGCCGCCGCCTGCGCGACGATGGCGGCCAACACGGGCACCGTGAGCGCGCTGACCCGCCCGATCGGGCCGAGCGCGATGAGACCACCGCTGAGCAACGCGCCACCGGCGATGGCCCCACCGATGACGGTGCCGGCGTAACCGAGACCGCGCTCGTACTCGGCCTCCGGGTCGGCGGCCAGGGTGGCGTCGACGTACCAGGACTCCAACGGGCCGCTGTCCAACGCCCGGTAGATGCCCTGCAGAGCCCAGACCACGAAGAACAGCCAGAACGAGTCGGCCACCGCGAACAGCGCCAGCGAGGCGAGATTCAGCACCCCGGCGGCGAGCAGCACCGGTCGACGACCGAGGGCGTCGGCGAGCCCGCCGGTGGGCAACTCCAGTGCCAGCACCAGCAGCCCCTGCGCCGTGGAGACCAGGCCGATCTGCGGCAGCGACAGGCCGCGCTCCTGCATCAGCAGGATCATCACCGGGATCATCAGACCCGTGGGCAGCCAGCGCAGACCGTAGAGCGTGAGGTAACGACGCCGAACCTGGCGTACGGTCAGCGCGCTCACGACGACACCTCCGTTCGCGACTGCGGGGCTCGCAAACCCGGCTCACTCCTCGCGCTCACCAGCGCTCGTCCAGACGCGGGATGCCGGCCAGGAACACGTGCACGGGTTTGACGTCCGGGGCATCGGTCACGGCTTCGTCGCGGTAGCGCATCAGCACCGTCCACAGCTCGTCGTTGAGGGCCCTCAGCCGGGCCGGATCGAGCGGCAGCACCAGGTCACTCATGCCAGCTGCGTCCCGCCACGCCTGGGACTGGTGGTGCTCGACGGCCAGCCACCGTTCGGCCAGGTCGGCCATCACCCGCACCTGGTCGGCTTGGATCCACTGCACGGCTGCGCGGGCGTCCGGGTCGTCGTCGAAGTCGGTGGGCTCGAAGTCGCTGATGTCGTGTGCCGCCTGCCACCAGCGCTGTCGGCTGGTGCCCCGGTCGGGGTCCTCGGTCACGAGCCCCACCTCGGCGAGCTGCCGCAGGTGGTAACTCGTGGCGCCGGTGTTGGTGCCGAGCTTCTCGGCCAGGGCGGTGGCGGTCGCTGGGCCGTCGACCCGAAGAGAACCGAGCAGTCTCATCCGCAGCGGGTGAGCCAGTGTGCGGACCTGTTGGTTGTCCAGATGGACCCGGCGCGGTTCGACCGGACCGCTGGGTGAAGGGGTCTCCATGACTGCACACTATCTCTGCACACTTCTTGTGCACAAGAGTTATGCACAAGAAGTGTGCATGCGCTGTTCAGCGGGCGAGGAGTTCGCGTGCTCCGCGCAGCCGGGTGCGCAGCAGGGCGGCGGCGCGCGCGGAATCCAGGCGTACGTCCAGGGGACGGACCAGACCGGTGGCCGCGCTGGTGGTGGTCCTCAACCCGGCCGGGTCCAGGCCGTACCGCTCGGCGACCAGCAGGCCCAGCTCGGCACGGCTGACCGCGTCCGGGCCGGCCACATTGAGCACACCGGCGTACGTCGAGGCGACCAGCTCCAGCACGGCGTCAGCCAGGTCGGTGACGTCGATCGGGCAGCGCGTCGCTGGACACGTGCACCAGCCGGGCACCCGCCTCGGCGGCGGCGAGCGCCACGTGCGCCGCCCCGTCGGCGGTGACCGCCCAGTCCCCGTACCGATAGGGGGTCCCGACCACGGCGTCCGGCCGCACCTCGGCGACCAGCGCGCGCACGGCGGACCGGTCGGTCACGTCCAGCCGTCGTGCCGCGACCCCCGGCACGGCGATCTCACCGGAGTGGAACGTCCCCACAACCGACCACCCGGCCCCGAGGCCCCGCCGACAGACCGACCGCCCGAGTAACCCGCTACCCCCGACAACAAGCACCCGCATCCCCGCCCACTCCCCCACTGACGATCAAGAGGTTTGCGTCATCTCGCGGGGCGATGATGACGCAAACCTCTTGATCAACCAAGCAGGAGCGGGCGGGTCAGACCGGGTCTGCCACCGGGGCGGCGGGGCCGGCCGTTCCGGTGTGGGCCGTTGCGGCGGGCTTGGGCTTGGCGTCGATGCCGGCCTCGGTGCGCTGCTGGGCGGTGATCGGGGTGGGTGCGCTGGTCAGCGGGTCGAAGCCACCCCGGGTCTTCGGGAAGGCGATGACCTCACGGATCGAGTCGGCACCGGCGAGCAGCATGCAGACCCGGTCCCAGCCGAAGGCGATGCCGCCGTGCGGCGGGGCGCCGTACTTGAACGCCTCCAGCAGGAAGCCGAACTTGTCCTGCGCCTCCTCCGGGGTGATGCCGAGCAGGTCGAAGACCCGCTTCTGCACGTCACCCCGGTGGATACGGATCGACCCGCCGCCGATCTCGTTGCCGTTGCAGACGATGTCGTACGCGTACGCCAGGGCCCGGTCCGGAGCGTCCTCGAACCGGTCGACCCACTCCGAGTTCGGCGAGGTGAACGGGTGGTGCACGGCCGTCCAACCGCCCTCGTCCGTGCGCTCGAACATCGGCGCGTCGACCACCCAGCAGAACGCCCAGGCGCTCTCGTCGATCAGGCCGGACCGCTTGGCGATCTCGACGCGGGCCGCCCCGAGCAGCTCCTGCGCCTCGCGGCTGGTGGCGCTCGCGGCGAAGAAGACCGCGTCACCCGGCTTGGCGCCGACCGCGTCGGCCAGCCCGCCCAGGTGCTCGGCGGAGAGATTCTTCGCCACCGGGCCGCGCGCCTCGCCGGTCTCGGCGTCCAGCACCACGTACGCCAGGCCGCGCGCGCCACGCGCCTTCGCCCAGTCCTGCCAGCCGTCCAGCTCCTTGCGGCTCTGCGCCGCGCCGCCCGGCATCACCACAGCGCCGACGTAGCCGCCCGCGTCGATCGCCCCGGCGAAGACCCGGAACTCGGTGCCACGCAGGTACTCGGTCAGCTCGGTCAACTCGACGCCGTACCGCAGGTCCGGCTTGTCCGAGCCGTACCGGGCCATCGCGTCGTGCCAGGTGATCCGTGGGATCGGCCCGGAGATCTCGTGCCCGGCCAGGTCCTTCCACAGCGTCGAGACGATCGCCTCGCCGAGGTCGATCACGTCGTCCTCGGTGACGAACGACATCTCGATGTCGAGCTGGGTGAACTCCGGCTGCCGGTCGGCGCGGAAGTCCTCGTCGCGGTAGCAGCGGGCGATCTGGTAGTACCGCTCCATGCCGCCGACCATCAGCAGCTGCTTGAACAGCTGCGGCGACTGCGGCAGCGCGTACCAGCTGCCGGGCTGAAGCCGTACCGGCACCAGGAAGTCGCGGGCGCCCTCCGGCGTCGAGCGGGTCAGCGTCGGCGTCTCGATCTCCAGGAAGTCCCGCTCGTGCAGCACACCCCGGGCGAGCTGGCTGGCGCGCGAGCGCAGCCGCAGCGCGTTCGCCGGGCCGCTGCGGCGCAGGTCCAGGTAGCGGTACCGGAGTCGGATGTCGTCGCCGGCCTCGATCTGGTCGTCCACCGGCAGCGGCAGCGGCGCCGCCTCGGAGAGCACCTCCAGCTCGACGACTGTCACCTCGACCTCGCCGGTGGGCAGCTCCGGGTTCTCGTTGCCGGCCGGGCGGCGGGTCACCTCGCCGACGACCTTCACGCAGAACTCGTTGCGCAGCGCGTGCGCATCTTCCTCGCGGAACACCACCTGGACAACACCGGAACCGTCGCGCAGGTCGACGAAGATGACCCCGCCGTGGTCGCGGCGGCGGGCCACCCAGCCGGCGAGCGTCACCGTCGAGCCGGCGTCCGCGGCGCGCAGGCTTCCGGCATTGTGGGTACGGATCACGGCTGGCAACTCCTCATCGTGGAACAGTCCTCACCCGCATTCTGTCAGGGGTGGCCGCCCCGCCTCCGGGCACCCGGCAGGCCGGCACGATTCGCTGGTGGGGTGGACCGGCGAACCCGACTCCCCCGGCGGCCGCGCCGGTTAACGTGGCGAAATGCGGCCCGTACCGAACTGGGCCGTCGCCACGGCGGCGGCGGCGCCCGTGCTGCTGGTGGCCGGTTGGACGGTGGCGGAGTCCCGACAGCCCGTCGGGTACGACCCGGTCCGGGACACCATCAGCGAGCTGGCAGGACAGGACGCCACCGACGCCTGGATCATGGTGGTGGCCCTGGTGCTGCTCGGCTGCTGTTACCTGTCGGTCGCCGCCGTCCTGCACGCGGCCGGGCTTCCCAGCCGCTTCCTGCTCGCGATCGGTGGCGTGGCCACCATCGCGCTGGTCGCCTTTCCCCGGCCGCCGGTCGGCGGTTCGCTCAGCCACGGCGTCGCGGCGACGGTGGCCGTCCTCGCCCTGGTGCTCTGGCCGGCCGGCTCGGCACTGCGACTGCCGCGCGGTCACGACACCGAGCACCCCACCCGACCGGAGCCGCCCTGGGCGTTCCGACGGGCGGTCGGGCTGAGCGCCACGCTCGTGCTGCTCGCGCTCTTCGGCTGGTGCGCGTTCGAGGTGACCAGTGGGTCCCGCACCGGGCTGGCCGAGCGGGTGACGGCGGTGGCCGTCTCCCTGTGGCCGCTGTTGGCTGTCCTCTCCGCCCGGCGGGCGCACCTCGCCTGGTCGACCGGCGGCACCGTACGCGTCGGCCCGGACCTGCCGACCATCGGCGTCGTACCCCCGGACCCGCTCGGACCACCGAGCGGGCCAACACCCGGACGCCCCGACCTGCTGCCGTGAGTCGTCGTCCCACCTGAACTCCTCGTCTCCCTCGCCCGCTCCGGCGTCCGCACCGTCGGCCGGTCCGCCCGAACACGCGGCCCGCAAACCACGCCGGCCGGATCGTTACGATCGCCCGATGTCTGCCGTTCCCCGTTGGGCCCTGCTGTCGGCCGGTGGCGCACCCCTGTTCCTCGTCGGCGGGTGGACAGTGGCGCAGGCGGCCCAGTCCGACGGATTCGACCCAGTGCGGCAGACCATCAGCGCGCTCGCCGCCACGGGTGCGGACCATCGCTGGATCATGACGGTCGGGCTGGCCGGCCTGGGCCTCTGTCACCTGACGACCGCGCTCGGCCTGGTCAGCGCCGCGCCGTCGGGCCGAGCGCTACTCGCGCTGGGCGGGCTGGCGACCCTGGTCCTGGTCGCGTTCCCGCAGCGCCCGACCGGTGACTCGACGACACACGCCGTGGCCGCCGGTGTGGCGTTCGGAGCGTTGGCGGTCTGGCCGGCCCTGGCGGTGCCCCGTCGCGCGAGGCCGTCCCTCGACCGGGAGCACCGCCACCCGCCGGCTTTCGTACGCCGGCTGGCACTCGCGGCGGCGGCGGTCCTCCTCGCGCTGGTCGGCTGGTTCGCCGTCGAGTTCTTCACAGGCGGGGCATGGATCGGGCTGACCGAGCGGCTGGCGGCGGCCGCCGAGGCGGGCGTACCGCTGGCTGCCGTGCTGGCCTCCCGGCGGCGACCGTTACCGTCCGGGCCCGGCTGAGGGTCGTCGCGTTCGCTCGGTGTCCGGTGGCTGTCAACACGACGCGGGCCGCCGGAGAGTTCCGGCGGCCCGCGAGCGGTGCGTGGATCAGAAGACGCTGACGCCGTAGCGGCTGAGCGCCTCGGTGACCGGCTGGAAGAAGGTCGTGCCACCGGTGCGGCAGTTGCCGCTACCACCGGAGGTCAGACCCAGGGCGGTGCCGCCGGCGAACAGCGAGCCGCCGCTGTCGCCCGGCTCGGCGCAGACGTTGGTGCGGATCAGACCGGAGACCGAGCCCTCGGCGTAGTTCACAGTGGCGTTGGTCGCGTTCACCGAGCCGCTGCGCAGGCCGGTGGTGCTGCCGGAGCGCTGCACCGACTGGCCGACGGAGGCGTTGCCGGCGCCGGTGATGTCCCGGAAGCTGCCGTTGTAGAGGGAGACGTTACCGGCGGCGTTGGCCGAGTTGTTGTGCCGCACGATGCCGTAGTCGTTGCCCGGGAAGCTGGTGCCGGTACGGGAGCCGAGCAGCGAGGTCTGGGCGGAGTTCGAGTACCAGCTGGCCGAGATGTTGGTGCAGTGCCCGGCCGTCAGGAAGTAGTAGGTGCTGCCACTGCGCACGTTGAAGCCGAGCGAGCAACGCCCGCCCCCGCCGGCGTAGATGGCCTGGCCGCCGGAGATCCGGGTGCTCAGCACGCCCGCCTCGGCCTCGACCCGGACCGCTCCGTTGGCCCGCGCGGCGGCGGCCTTGACCCGCTCCAGCTTGGCGCCGGTGACGGTGCTGTCGACGGAGACGACGACCTGGTTGGTGACCGGGTCGCTCCACCAGGCGGTGCCCGGGATCTTGGCGGAGCGCTCCAGCTCGGCCGTGGCCCGGTTGAGCTCGGCGGCGCCGCGGGTGACGTAGCGGACGACGGCGCCGGCCTTGCTCGCCTTGCTGGCGGCGGCCGCGTCGGTCACGGTGACGACGGATTTGCCGCTGGCGTCGATGTACGAGCCGGCGGAGCGGTCGCCGAGTTCCGCGGAGATCGCGGCGGCGCTGTCGGGCGACGCGGCGGGAGCGGCCTGAGCCGGCGCGCCGATGAGCGAGCCGACAACCAGGGTTCCGGAAACGGCGACTGTGGCCGCAACGCGGAATGAGGACCTCGTGGGTCGCATGTAACAAACCTCCTGGGCGGGGGAGCGGGTCTGCCGGGGGCGGCTGACCCGAGGGCAACCCGGCCGATCTGGGGAAACCGGCCTGGTGAAACTGAAGTATTCACATACTTAAGATCATTAACAAGGCTTGGATTCGCCCGGATTCACCGATGTCGGTTGGTCGCACGGCCGCAACACCCCCGACACGCTGGTGAACAGCCACCGTCACACCCAACCGACACCCGCCACACTTTCGACGCGCACGGTCATCGATGTCTTCCCGGTCCGGGTGTCGGGTGTACCGCCGCGCGCCGAAGGGCACGGCCGGGCCGGAGCGTGCGGCGGCCGCCGCGCGTCAGGGAGTGCGGCGGGCTCGGATCAGGAGGTACGGCGACGGGCGCCGGGGCCCGGACTGGGCACCACGTCGCGGGGCCGACCCACGTCGTGCCCGTCGGCGCAGCGCAGTTCGGCGCGCACCTCCGCGCCGCAGTCGCGGTGCGTGACACTGAGCGGCGGGCCCTCCGCGTCGGCGAGGTACCGGTCACCCCAACCGAGGACGGCGACCAGCACCGGCCACAGATCCAAGCCCTTCTCCGTGAGCCGGTACTCGTGGCGCAGCCGACTGCCGGGCTCCCGGTACGGCGCGCGACTCAGCACTCCCTGCTCCACCAGGCTGGCGAGCCGGTTGGTCAGCACCTGGCGCGGAATACCGGTGCGCACCCGCATGTCGTCGAAGCGGCGTACGCCGGTGAACACCTCGCGGAGCACCACCAGGGTCCACCGCTCACCGAGGATCTCCATCGCCCGGGCGATGGTGCAGTTCTCCACTGACCAGTCCAGAGCCGCGGGTCGCATCCGACCAGGCTAGATCTCGTTGACAGACTCAGCAACCTGCTGCCAGGCTGCGTCCATGACGCAGACGCAGGAACCAGTGCGCAGCCGTACCTTCACCTGGGCGGACCCGTCGGTCAACGCCGCCCAGGTCGGTCGACGCAGCGGCCTGGACATGCTCCGGGCGATGATCGCCGGCGAGCTTGCCGCGCCGCCGGTGATGCACCTTCTCGACATGAGCAGGATGGAAGCCGACGAGGGCCGGGTCGTCGTCGAGCTGACTCCACAGGAGTTCCACTACAACCCGCTCGGCAGCGTCCACGGTGGCGTGCTCTCGACAGTGCTGGACACCGCCGCGGGGTGCGCCGTGCACACCACGCTGCCCGCCGGCGTCGGCTACACCTCGCTGGACCTCAACGTGAAGTTCCTCCGCCCGGTCACCGTCGACAGCGGCACCCTGCGCTGCGAGGGGACGGTGCTGCAACGCGGCCGCCGTACGGCGCTGGCCGAGGCCCGCATCACCGACACCACCGACCGCCTGATAGCCCACGCCACCAGCACCTGCCTCCTGTTCCCCCTCCCCCCACCCCTCGCCTAACCCCGACTCCCGCCCCGCCCCCTCCCCCGCCCCTCGCTGCGGTGATCAAGAGGTTTGCGTCAGGAAACCGGCCTCCGGTGACCGAAACCTCTTGATCAACGCGAGCAAGGCGGGTGGGGTGGGGGTGGGAGTGGGGGTGGGGTGGGTTAGCGGAGGGCTAGGCGGGCGGCTCGGGCGTCGCGCTTCTCCTCGAAGCGGCTCGCGGCGCGGTCCAGGTTCTCCAGCTGGGCGGCGAGCTGCTCGCGGGCGGCCTCGCCGTCGGCGTTGAGGCCGGTCACGTTGAAGACGTCCCACTGACGCAGGACCGGCTGCAGCACCTCGTCGCGGTGCTGGCGCAGGTCGTAGATGCCGGCCAGGGCGATCGCCACCGACTTGCGGGCGAACCCGTCGATGCCGCTGCCGGGCATCTGGAAGTCGGCCACCACGTCGGCGACGGCCCGCATGGCCTGGCTCGGAGCCAGCTCGAACGCGGCCGCGAGCAGGTTGCGGTAGAAGACCATGTGCAGGTTCTCGTCGGCGGCCACCCGGGCCAGCAGCGCCTCGCAGGTGGGGTCGCCGGTGGCCTTGCCGGTGTTGCGGTGCGAGATCCGGGTGGCCAACTCCTGGAACGAGACGTACGCCAGCGAGTGCAGCACCTCGTCGCCGTGGGCGTTGGTGTAGCCCTCCGACATGTGCGTCATCCGGGCCCGCTCCAACGCCACCGGGTCGACAGCCCGGCTGACGGTCAGGTAGTCGCGGATCGCGACGCCGTGCCGACCCTCCTCGGCGGTCCACCGGTGCACCCAGGTGCCCCACGCGCCGTCGCGACCGAACAGGGTGGCGATCTCGTGGTGGTACGAGGGCAGATTGTCCTCGGTCAGCAGGTTCACGATCAGCGCGGTGCGGGCCACGTCCGGGATGGTGGAGTCGGTCGGTGACCACGCCTCGCCGCCGAGCGGCCCGTCGAAGGTCCGCCCCTCGCTCCACGGCACGTACTCGTGCGGGAACCACTCCTTGGCGAGCGAGAGGTGGCGGTCCAGGTTGCGTGCGACAACCGGCTCCAACTCGACGAGCAGCGCGGTCTGGCTCACTGTGGTGCTGACGGTCACGAGAAACTCCCTACGGTGGCGTAACTTACGCTACCGTAGGTCCCCGCGGCCGTCAGCGCCAGTGGGGACACTCAACCGACAGTGGGTTTGAGGTCTCCCAGGGGTGGCGTCCACTCCTGCGCACCGGCCGTGACCTGCTCACCCGAGCGGATGTCCTTCACCTCGTCCGGCGCACCGTCGACCCCCGGGAACCAGACGTACGGGATGCCGCGCCGCTCGGCGTAGCGGATCTGCTTGCCGAACTTCGCCGCGCTCGGCGACACCTCGGTCGGCACCCCGCGCCGCCGCAGCGCCTCGGCCACCCGGTTGCTGGCAGTGCGGTGCTCCTCGCTGGTCACCGCGACGAGCACGGCGGTCGGCACCTCCCGCGAGACCGACAGCTCCCCCGCCCCGAAGAGCAGCCCGAGCAGCCGGGTCACGCCGATCGAGATCCCCACCCCCGGGTACGAGACGGCGCCGGCGCTGGCCAGGTTGTCGTACCGGCCGCCGGAGCAGATCGAGCCGAAGCGCTCGTAGCCGCGCAGTTGGGTCTCGTAGACGGTGCCCGTGTAGTAATCCAGCCCACGGGCGATGCGCAGGTCCGCCACGCAGAGGCCGGGCGAGTGCTCCGCGGCGGTGTCCACCACTCGGACCAGTTCCTCGATGCCCTCGTCGAGCAGCGGGTCGCTCACCCCGAGCGCCCGGACGGCGTCGGCGAACGAGGCGTCCGGGGCGGAGATCTCGGCCAACGCCAGGCACGCCTTGGCCTGCGCCTCGCTCGCCCCGGCGGTCTGGGCCAGCAGCTCGGCCACCTTCGCCGGGCCGATCTTGTCCAGCTTGTCGACGGCCCGCAGCGCCGCCTCCGGGTCGGTCAGCCCGATGCCCCGGTAGAAGCCCTCGCAGATCTTGCGGTTGTTGACCTGGATCGTCACCGGTGGGATCGGCAACGAGCGCAGCGCGTCCCCGATGACCAGCGGCATCTCCGCCTCGTGGTGCGCGGCCAGGGTGTCCCGGTCGACGATGTCGATGTCGGCCTGGACGAACTCCCGGTAACGGCCCTCCTGCGGCCGCTCGCCCCGCCACACCTTCTGGATCTGGTAGCGGCGGAACGGGAAGCTCAACTTGCCGGCGTTCTCCAACACGTACCGGGCGAACGGCACTGTCAGGTCGAAGTGCAGGCCGAGCTGGTCGTCACCACCGGCACCCTCGGCGTCGGCGTGCAGCCGCCGGATCACGTAGACCTCCTTCGAGGTCTCGCCCTTGCGCAGCAGCTGGTCCAGCGGCTCCACGGCGCGGGTCTCCAGCGGCGCGAAACCGTACAGCTCGAAGGTGGCCCGGATCTTGTCGAGCACGAACTGCTCGATCATCCGCTGGCCGGGGGTCCACTCCGGGAAGCCGGAGATGGGCGTGGGCTTGCTCATCGGCGTACTCCTTGCGGTTCCGCGCCGTGGCGCGGTGGTGTCGTGGGTCCGCGCGCGGCGCGGACGGAAGATCTAGAGGCCCCGGGTGGGAGCGGCCGGCGACGTGCCAGCCACCTCGATGAGGTACGGGTTGCTGGCGCGCTCGCGGCCGATGGTGGTGCTGGGGCCGTGGCCGGGCAGCACGACGGTGTCGTCGGCCAGCGGAAGAATCTTGTCGCGCAGGCTGGTGAGCATGGCCGGCATGCTCCCGCCCGGCAGGTCGGTGCGGCCGATCGACCCGGCGAAGAGGACGTCACCGGAGAGGCACAGCTCGTCAGCCTCCCAGCTCGACCCGGCGCCCGGCAGCCGGAACAGCACCGACCCGCCGGTATGGCCCGGGGCATGGTCGACGGCGATCTCCAGGCCGGCGAGCGTGAGGGTGGCGCCGTCGGTCAACTCCGCCACGTCCTCCGGCTCGGTGTAGCTCAACCGGCCGCCGAAGAGCGACGTCAGATCGGTCGAGAGGCCCTTGGACGGGTCGGCCAGCATCTCCCGGTCACCGGGGTGCACGTACGCGGTGATGCCGCGCGCACCGCAGACCGGCGCGACCGAGAAGGTGTGGTCGAGGTGGCCGTGGGTGAGCAGCACGGCGGCCGGATGCAGGCGGTGCTCGGCGAGCAGCGCGTCGAGCTGGTCGAGCACCCCGATGCCGGGGTCGACCACCACGCACTGCTCCCCCGGCGCGGTGGCAACCACGTAGCAGTTGGTGCCGAAGGCGTCCGCGGGAAAGCCGGCCACGAGCACGGGCGCTGTCCTTTCCGTCGAGCAGCTGTCGTCCTGCACAGCAGCCTATCGGGCGCGCCGAGCGAGTTTGCCGCGTCCGTCCCACGCGTCCCGCACGGCACAGTGACAACCTCCGATAAGCGCTGCTCGGAACGGGGTGGACCTCGTACACCACATTCTCAGTGACTAGCCGTACACTCTGGCGGGCGTGTGGCGCGGCACACGTGACGCCCGGACGGGCCGGGGCGACCGGCCGCCGGCGACGACCAGGTAGAGGAAAGGGGAGCACGGGTGGCTTCCAGCAGGGACCGGCAGCGCAAACTGGCGCGGGCCAAGCTCGACCGGCAGTTGGCTCGCCGGGCCGCCTCGACGCGGCGCCGACGGCAGATCCAGGCCGGAGTTGGCGCCGCTCTGATCCTCGTGTTGGTAGTGGCCGGCTCAGCCTGGGCGCTCGGGGCGTTCGACTCCGACCCGAAGCAGAACACGGCCGCGGAGGACACCTGCCTCTGGACGCCGCAGGACGCGACGGCAAACACCAATCTCAAGGACGTCGGCACTCCGGCCACCAAGGATCTGCCCACCGACGGCACCCGGGCGATGACGGTGACCACCAACCAGGGCGCGCCGATCACCACGGAACTGAACCTGACCAACTCTCCGTGCGCGGCGGCGAGCATCGCCCACCTGGCGAGCAGGTCGTTCTACGACAACACCAAGTGCCACGAGATCACCGCCGAGGGCGCGCTGCGTTGCGGCGACCCCAGCGGCACGGGTCTTGGCGGGCCGACCTACTCGTTCTACGACGAGGAGGTGCCGACCGTGCCGTCGGCGTCGCCGTCGGCCAGTCCGGCCCCCGGGCAGCCCCCGACCTACCCGAAGGGCACGGTGACGATGGTCTCCAACCCGCCGGGCAGCAACGGCAGCCAGTTCCTGATCTTCTTCAAGGACTTCACCACCGCCGACCCGAAGTACCCGGTCATCGGCCGGGTGACCGGCGGGCTGGACGTGGTGGAGAAGATCGGCGCCCTCCCGACCGTGGACAATGGGACCGGGGCGAAGATCAAGCCCAGCACCGATGTGACGATCCAGAGCCTCACGGTCGGTGAGCCGGTCACCGGTGCGGCACCGGCTCCCTCGGCCTCCGGCACCCCGGCCAGCAGCCCGAGCGCCGGCTGACCGGACGCCACCACCCACCCAAGCGGCACCCAGCAGCAAACAGCCAGGAGGATCCAGGCGTGACGTCCACCAGAGAGCGGCAGCGCGCGGCGGCACGCGCCCGGCTCGAGAAGGAGATGGCCGAGCGTGCGGCCAAGGCCCGCAAGCGCCGGCAGACGACGGCGATCGTCAGCGCGGCTGCCGCGCTGGTGCTCGTGGTCGCCGGCACCGTCTGGCTGGCGGTGAGCCTCGGCGGCGACGACGACGACAAGAGCGACACCGCCGCGCCGGCGGCGGGCGCGGCCGAGTGCGTGTACAACGCGGTGCCCACCGAGCAGCGGCCCCCGCAGATCAAGGACGTGGGTTCGCCGAGCAACCAGCAGTCCGCCAAGGGCGTCCAGACCATGACGATCGACACCAACCTCGGCCCGATCACCGCCAAGGTCGACAGGTCGCTGGTGCCGTGCACGGCGGGCAGCTTCACCCACCTCGCGGAGAAGAACTTCTTCGACAACACCAAGTGCCACCGCCTGGTGACCGAGGGCATCAAGGTGTTGCAGTGCGGTGACCCCAGCGCCACCGGCAACGGCTGGCGCCCCACCGACGGCCAGGGCGGCCCGAGCTACCGCCTGCCCGAGGAGAACCTGCCCACCGACAAGCGCCCACCGTACCCGGAGGGCGTCATCGCGATGGCCAACTCCGGTCAGCCGGGCAGCACCGGCAGCCAGTTCTTCATCGTCTACGGCGACTCGCCCCTGGACCCGGCGTACACGGTGCTGGGCACCATCACTGGCGGCCTGGACCTGGTCAAGGACGTGGCCAAGGCCGGCGACGACGGGGCGTTCGCCCAGCAGGCCGGCGGCGGCCACCCGAAGAAGGAGGTCATCATCAAGGACCTCACGATGAGCAACCCGCAGGGCTGACCCCCCGCGCGCACGACGAAGCGCCCGCCGGCTGAGCCGGCGGGCGCTGTCGCGTTCTCGGGGTACGCGTCGAGCCGCGGAACTGACCCGGTGGGTGTCAGGCCCCGGAGGTGACCCGGTAGGCGTCGAAGACGCCGTCGACCTTGCGAACCGTGGCCAGCAGGTGGCCGAGGTGCTTCGGGTCGGCCATCTCGAAGCTGAACCGGCTCACCGCCACCCGGTCACGGGTGGTGGTGACGGTGGCGGAGAGGATGTTGACCCGCTCGTCGGAGAGCACCCGGGTGACGTCGGCCAGCAGCTTGTGCCGGTCCAGGGCCTCGACCTGGATGGCGACCAGGAACGTCGAGGCTGAGGTGAGCTTCCAACTCACCTCGACGACCCGCTCGCTCTGCGCGCGCAGGTCCTCGGCGTTGGCGCAGTCGTCGCGGTGCACGCTCACCCCGCCGGAGCGGGTGACGAAGCCGAACACCGAGTCCGGTGGGACCGGTGTGCAGCAGCGGGCCAGCTTGATCCAGACGTCGCTGACGCCCCGGACCACCACGCCCGGGTCGCTGCTGCTCTGCCGGCTGCGCGGCGGTCGGGTGGCGACGGCGGTCTCGGCGATGTCCTCCGCCGCGCCCTCCTCGCCGCCGTACGCGGCCATCAGCTTCTGCACCACCGACTGGGCGGAGACCTGGCTGTCGCCGACCGCCGCGTAGAGCGAGGCCACATCGGCCAGGTGCAGGTCGCGGGCGATCGACATCAACGCGTCGGAGGTGAGCATCCGCTGCAACGGCATGCCCTGCTTGCGCATCGCCTTGACGATCGCGTCCTTGCCGGCCTCGATCGCCTCCTCGCGCCGCTCCTTGTTGAAGTACTGCCGGATCTTCGTCCGGGCGCGCGGGCTCTTGACGAAGCCCAGCCAGTCCTGCGTGGGGCCGGCCGTCTCGGACTTCGACGTGAAGATCTCGATCACGTCGCCGTTGGACAGCGTCGACTCCAGCGGCACCAGCTTGCCGTTGACCCGCGCCCCGATGCACTTGTGCCCGACCTCGGTGTGCACCGCGTACGCGAAGTCCACGGGTGTCGACCCGGTCGGCAGCGGGATGACGTCACCCTTCGGGGTGAAGACGTACACCTCCTGGCTGGACAGGTCGAAGCGCAGCGCGTCGAGGAACTCGCTCGGGTCGGCCGCCTCCCGTTGCCAGTCGAGCAGCTGCCGCAGCCAGGTCATCTCGTCGATGTGCGCGGGCGGGCCGACGATCTGAGTGCCCTTGTGCTCCTTGTACTTCCAGTGTGCGGCGATGCCGAACTCCGCGGTGCGGTGCATCGCGTACGTGCGGATCTGCATCTCCACCGGCTTGCCGGTGGGCCCGATGACAGTCGTGTGCAACGACTGGTACATGTTGAACTTGGGCATCGCGATGTAGTCCTTGAACCGGCCCGGCACCGGCTGCCAGTTGGCGTGGATGACCCCCAGCGCCGCGTAGCAGTCGCGAACCGTGTCGACCAGGATCCGCACACCGACCAGGTCGTAGATGTCGTTGAAGTCGCGACCCCGCACGATCATCTTCTGGTAGATCGAGTAGAGGTGCTTCGGCCGCCCGGTGGTCTCCGCCTTGATCTTGGCGGCCTTCAGGTCGGTCTGCACCTTCTGCGTCACCTGCCGCAGCAGCGCCTCGCGCTGCGGCTGGTGCTCCCCGATGAGCCGGTTGATCTCCTCGTAGCGCTTCGGGAAGAGCGTGCCGAAGGACAGGTCCTCCAGCTCCCACTTGATCGTGTTCATACCGAGCCGGTGCGCCAGCGGCGCCAGGATCTCCAGCGTCTCCTTGGCCTTCTGCTCCTGCTTGGGGCGGGGCAGGAAGGTCAGGGTGCGCATGTTGTGCAACCGGTCCGCCAGCTTGATCACCAGCACCCGCGGGTCCTTGGCCATGGCCACGACCATCTTGCGGATCGTCTCGGCCTTCGCCGCGTCGCCCAGCTTGACCTTGTCGAGCTTGGTGACGCCGTCGACCAGCAGGGCGACCTCGCCACCGAAGTCGGCCCGCATCTGGTCGAGGGTGTACTCGGTGTCCTCGATGGTGTCGTGCAGCAGCGCGGCGACCAGCGTGGTGGTGTCCATCCCCAGGTTGCCGAGGATGGTCGCCACCGCCAGGGGGTGGGTGATGTAGGGGTCACCGGACTTGCGGTACTGCCCGGAGTGCCACCGCGCTGCCGTGTCGAAGGCGCGCTGGAGCAGCCGGGCGTCCGCCTTGGGGTGGTTGTCCCGGTGGCTGGCGATGAGCGGCTCCAGCACCTCGCTGACCTGGGAGGTCTGCCAGGGCGCGTTGAACCGGGCCAGCCTGGCCCGGACCCGCCGACCGGTAGGCGCGTTGGACAGCCCGAAGCCACCGCTGGGCGACGGGTCGATGCCCGCGTCGGTCGGGAACGGCACCACGACGCCATCGGCGCCGGGGGACGCCTCGGCGCTCGGCGGGCCGCTGGTCGGACGCACCGCGCTCTCGCCGGGAGCCCGGCCGGAGCCGTTGCCGGTGCCCGTCACCCGGGCCGGCGCGTCGCCTGTCCGGTCGGTCACCGAGCCGTCAGCGTCGCCTGTCGGGTGCACCGTGCCCTCCGCCGGAGGGACGACATCGTGGGACACCGGCCTCCTCACCGCTCGCCGGAAACACGCCGGCCGAAGATCGGCCGGCCTGGTCTCGCTCGCCGGACGGGATACCGCCGGCGTCAGCAAAGGGCAATGCTACCCGCACGGACGGCCCCCTGCCGCTCCGCCGGACGGTCGGCGCCGGGTCCATCCGACGGGTCCCGGATCAAACGGTCAGCAGAGTATCGACCGGTTCAAACGGTCAACAGGGCGTGCACAGGACGCGGCGCCAGTCGCTCGCGCCCGCCCAGAAAGCCGAGCTCCAACAGCACCGTGAAGCCGGTGACGGTGCCGCCGGCCCGCTCGACCAGGTCCAGTGTCGCCTCAGCGGTGCCACCGGTGGCCAGCACGTCGTCGACCACCAGGACCCGGTGCCCGGCGGTGAAGGCGTCCTCGTGCACTTCGAGGGTGGCCTCGCCGTACTCCAGCTCGTAGGAGACCGAGTGCGCCGGGCGGGGCAGCTTGCCGGCCTTCCGCACCGGCACCACGCCCACCCCGGTCGCGTACGCGATGGCCGCCGCCACGACGAACCCCCGCGCCTCGATGCCGACCACCACGTCGAAGGCGTCCCGCCCGTGGTACGCGACGATCCCGTCGATCACCTCACGGAAGACCTTGCCGTCGGCGAACAGTGGCATCAGGTCCTTGAACATGACGCCGGGCTTGGGGAAGTCGGGCACGTCCAGCACCCGACTGGCGACCAGTCGGGCGACCTCCGGGCCACTGTCCCCGCGCGCTGCGGTGCTGTGGGTCTCCGTCACGGCTGTTTCGCTCCCCTTCGACGACGAACGGCGTCCGGCAACAGCATGCCGGACGCCGTTCGGGTGTTTCCTGTCGGGTCAGCGCCGCTTGGCGCCACCCGGCCGGTTGCCGCCGCCACCCGGGCGACCGCCCCGGGCGCCGGTGGGCCGCTTGCCCGTCGGCCGAGCGCCCACCTTGGGGGCGGCACCGGCCAACGCGGCGGCGTCCTGGTCGACCGGCTCGTCGGTCGCGTCGGCCTGGGCCACCGGGCTCGCGGCAGCGCCCTTACCGGTGACCTCGCCGCGGCCGACAGCGCCCCGCCGGGTCAGGACGCGCTTGTTGTGCGCCTGGATCCGCGGGTCGTAGTTCTTCAGCAGCGCCAGCAGCGGGGTGGCCACCAGGATGGAGGTCAGGAACGCCACCGCCATACCGACGAACAGCACCAGACCGAGGTCCTTCAGCGTGCCGGCGCCGAGCAGGCCGGCACCGATGAAGAGCAGACCGCCGACCGGCAGCAGGGCGACCACCGAGGTGTTCAACGACCGCATCAGGCTCTGGTTGATGGCCAGGTTGGACGCCTCGGCGTACGTCTGGTTGTTGTTGGCCGTGATGCCCCGGGTGTTCTCCTGGACCTTGTCGAAGACCACCACCACGTCGTAGAGCGCGAAGCCCAGGATGGTGAGGAAGCCGATGATCGTCGACGGGGTGACCTCGAAGCCGACCAGCGAGTAGATGCCGGCGGTGAGGATCAGGTTGGTGATCAGCGAGGCGACAGCGGCCACTGCCATCCGCCACTCGAAGCGCAGGATCAGGTAGACCATCACCAGCGCGATGAAGATGACCAGACCGAGTACGGCACGCTCGGTCACCTGGCTGCCCCAGGCCTCACTGACCTGGTTGTCGCTGATCTGGTCGGCGCTGATGCCGAGGTCCTCGGCGATCTGGGCCTTGACCGCGGTGGCCTGCTCGGCGGTGAGCTGCGGCGTGCGCAGCTCGTAGGAGTCGCCGCCCGGGCCGCCGACCTTCTGCGTGGTGGCCACCGTGACGCCGGTGTTCTCGGCGGCGAGGGCAGAGTTGACCTCCCGCTCGGCGTCGTCCAGGGTGCCGACGCTGGCCGGCACCTGGAACGAGTTACCGCCGGCGAACTCGATGCCCAGGCTGAACCCACGAATCGAGAAGCTGAGGATCGCGATCAGGACCAGGAGCCCGGCGACGCCGAACCAGAGCTTGCGTCGACCGACGATGTTGAGACCGGCCTCGCCGTTGTAGAGGCGGCTCGCCAGACCGTTTTCAGCCATCTCAGGCCTCCTTGGCGCGCGGGTTGCGGGGCTGAGTCGGCTGGTTGCGGGCCGGCAGTGCCCGGCCCAGACCGCTGACCCGCGGGGACAGGAACGCCTGGGTCCGGGCGAACATCGTCATGATCGGGTGCCGGAAGAGGAAGACCACCACCAGGTCCAGCACGGTGGCCAGGCCCAGCGCGAACGCGAAGCCCTTGACCGTGCCGACCGAGACCACGTAGAGCACCACAGCGGAGAGCAGGGTGATCGCGTTGGCCGAGATGATCGTCCGACGGGCCCGGATCCAGGCGCGGGGCACCGCGCTACGCGGGCTGCGCCCCTCCCGGATCTCGTCTTTCAGTCGTTCGAAGTAGATGACGAACGAGTCCGCCGCCACACCGAGCGAGACGATCATTCCGGCGATGCCGGCGAGGGTGAGCGTGAAGCCGATCTGCCGGCCGAGCACCACCAGCGCGCCGAAGACCAGCAGCGCGGAGAGGATGAGGCTCAGGAAGATCACCGAGCCGAGCAGCCGGTAGTAGAAGAACGCGTAGATGATGACCAGCAGCATGCCGATGCCCGCCGCGAGCAGACCGGCGCGCAGGTGGCTGGCACCCAGCGTGGCGGTGACGTTCTGCGCCTCCTGCTGCTCGAAGGTCACCGGCAGTGCGCCGTAGCGGAGCTGACCGGCGAGGGTGCTGGCGTCCTTCTGGGTGAAGGTGCCGGTGATCTGGGAGTTGCCGGTCAGCACGCCCTGGATCTCCGGGGAGGAGACGATCTTGTTGTCCAGTACGACGGCCACTCGGCACTTGCCGTCCTGGCCCAGCGCTGTCGCGTCGCAGGCCTGGCCCTCGTTGTTGAACGCCTCACGGGTCAGCGAGGTCCACTTGCCCTGGCCGTCGCCGGTGAAGTCCAGGCTGACCACCCAGGCGTTGGTCTGGTCGAGCACCGCGTCGGCGTCGGACACGTCGGTGCCCTCGACCTTGGCCTGGTCGAGCAGGTACTTCGACGCGCCGTCCTCGCAGGAGACCACCTGCTGCTTCGGGTCGGAGATCGACGCCGGGGGGCGCTGGTCGAGCTGCGTGCAGCCGATCGTCGGCACGTTGAACTGCATCTGCGCCGGCAGCACCGCCACCTCCTGCGGAGACAGCGTGCCGAACGGCTTGAGCTTCTCGGCCAGCGACGGGTCGGCGGTCAGATCGGCCGGGGCCTGCAACCCGTTGGCGGCCTGCCACGCGGCGGCGCCGACCTTCTGCTCGACGACCTTGCGCTGCTGCTCGACACTGGCCGGCACCGGTTCGGCGCTGGCGCTGGGCGCGGCGGCGCTCGGCGAGGCCGTGGCGGACGCGGAGGGGGTCGGTGTGGCGCTGGGCGACGCCGGGGCCATTCCGCCCTGACCGCCGCTGGGCGACGAGGTCACCTTCGGCGAGGCGCTGCCCGTCGGGGTCGGGGTCGCGCTGCCGGTCGGGGTCGCGCTACCGGACGGGGCCGGCGTGGCGGCGGGCGGCACGGCGGCCGTCCCACTGCCGTCGGCGCCCTTGAGCACCTTGCGGAAGCGCAGCTCAGCCGCTTCGCCCACGTCGTCGAGGTTCCGGTTCTCACCGGGCAGGGAGATGACGATGTTGCGGTTGCCCTCGGTGACCACCTCGGCCTCGGCCACGCCGAACGCGTTGACCCGGCTCTCGATGATCTCGCGGGCCTCCTCGAGGTTCTCCGCCGTCGGGGGCTTGCCGTCGACGCTGTTGGTCGCCTCCAGTGTCACCCGCGTGCCGCCGATGAGGTCCAGGCCGAGCTTGGGCTCGAGCCGGTCCTTCCAGCTGCCGCTGGCGCCAGCGAAGAACACCAAAAGATAGAGGACCACGAAGATGAACCCGAGCACGGCGAGCTGCCGCCCGGGGCGCATCTGTCCCTGAGGTGGTGCCACGGCTGTCCTGTCTCCCTGTACGGTCGCGCCGCTGTCGCAGCGGCGGCGGTGTCGGGCCGGGGGTCCTGCCCGACGGGGTCTGCCTTGAGCCGACGGAGTGCCGACACGAGGACCGGGCACCCCGGCGCGGAACGCCGACGGTCACGGGAACGTGCCGACGCCCGGCGTCGACCCAACTATCCAGTTTTCACGTCTCGCCCGCTGCCCCGTTCGGGCGCGACGACCCGGAAGTCGGCCGACCGGCCGTACGCCGCAATCGCCGCTCCCGAGGGGAGGGGTCAGTCCTTGACGGTGTCCGCGTCCTCGGTGACCGGCTCGCTCGGCAGCTCCGCGCGGGTGACCACCCGCGCGATGGCCGGACGGGCGTAGCGGGTCTGCACGCCCGGGGCGACCTCGATCAGGACGGTGTCGTCCTCGATGCCGGTGACCGTGCCGTAGAGCCCACCGATGGTCACGACCTCGTCGCCAGGGCCGAGGTTGGACTGCATCGCCTCCGCCTCTTTGCGGCGCTTCTGCTGGGGCCGGATCATCATGAAGTACATGACACCGAAGAGCAGGGCGATCATCAGGATCGGCGTGATACCGCCGGCCCCGCCACCCGCTGCTGCCAATTGCACGGTTACTGACCTTCCCATTGGCCACCTGCCCGGCACCGGGGTGCCGGAGCGGAGGCGGATTCTCACGTCCTGTACAGACCGCGGCGAAGTCTAAACCCTGCACCTGAGAACGCCGAATGCGGCACAGATCACGTTCACATCACGGCTGATCGACATCCAAGGAGAACAAGTCGGGCACAGGCGGACTATCCGCACCAAATGTACCATTCGGCGGCGTGCGCCCCAGATGCCGCCAGGCGGCCTCGGTCGCCACCCGACCCCTGGGCGTACGGGCCAACAGCCCGGCCCGCACCAGGAACGGCTCGCAGACCTCCTCGACAGTGTCCGGCTGCTCCCCCACCGCCACGGCGAGGGTGGACAACCCGACCGGACCGCCCCGGAACGAGTCGACCAACGCGGTCAACACCGCGCGGTCCAGCCGGTCCAGGCCGAGCGCGTCCACGTCGTACACGATCAGGGCCGCGCGGGCGGTGTCGAGGTCGACCACCCCGTCCGCCCGGACCTCGGCGTAGTCGCGGACCCGGCGCAGCAGCCGGTTCGCGATCCGTGGCGTGCCCCGGGACCGACCGGCGATCTCGACAGCGCCCTCCGGGGTGATCGGCACCCCCAGGATCCGCGCCGAACGGTGCAGCAGCGTCTCCAGATCCGCCGGGGCGTAGAAGTCGAGGTGCGCCACGAAGCCGAACCGGTCCCGCATCGGCCCGGTCAACAGGCCCGAGCGGGTCGTCGCGCCGACGAGGGTGAACGGCTCGACGTCCAGCGGGATCGCCGTCGCCCCCGGCCCCTTGCCCACCACCACGTCGACCCGGAAGTCCTCCATCGCGCTGTACAGCAACTCCTCGGCCGGCCGCGCGATCCGGTGGATCTCGTCGATGAAGAGCACGTCGCCCTCGGCGAGGCTGGTCAGGATCGCCGCCAGATCACCGGAACGCTCGATCGCCGGGCCGCTGGTCACCCGGATGCCCGCGCCCAGCTCGGCGGCGACGATGTTGGCCAGGCTCGTCTTGCCCAACCCGGGCGGGCCGGAGAGCAGGATGTGATCCGGCGGCGACCCCCGCCGCATCGCGCCCTGCAACAACAGGTCGAGCTGGTCGCGCACCCGGTCCTGGGCGATGAACTCGGCCAGCCGCCTCGGCCGTACCGTGGCCTCCGCGTCCCGGTCGGCGTCGCTGACGTACGCCGAGACGAGCCCCTCGGTCTCGCTCATCGTGCCCTCTTCATTCGCGACTGCGAGGCTCGCAAATCCGGCTCACTCCTCGCGCTCATCGCGCCGCCGCCCGTCGCGGCCGGGCGGTCATCGGGTACGGCCCAGCAGTCGGATGGCCTGCTTGAGCAGGACCGGCACCGGCGGGGTCTCACCCTCGATCGACTCCGCCACCGCGGCGACAGCCTGATCGGCCTGCCCGGCCGTCCAGCCCAGCCCCACCAGCGCCTGCCGGACCTGGTCGGGCCAGCTGCCGCGGGTCACCCCGGCCGCCCCGTCGGCGCCGATCGGCACCGGGCCGATCCGGTCGCGTAGCTCCAGCACCAGGCGTTCCGCGCCCTTCTTGCCGATCCCGGGTACGCGGGTCAGGGCGGCCGTGTCGGCGTTGGCGATCGCCTTGCGCACCGCGTCCGGGGTGTGCACCGCCAGCACCGCCTGGGCCAGCCGCGGGCCGACCCCACTGGCGGTCTGGAGCAGCTCGAACAGTGACTTGGCGTCGTCGTCCGCGAAGCCGTAGAGGGTCAGCGAGTCTTCCCGCACGATCAAGCTGGTGGCGAGCCGGGCGACCTGGCCGACCCGCAGCTCCGCGAGGGTTCCCGGGGCGCAGTGCACAGCGAGACCGACCCCGCCGACCTCGATCACGGCCTGGTCCGGACCCGTCGCGGTCACCGTGCCGCGCACGCTGGCGATCATCGCGCTCCTCCTCGTCGTGCCCGGTCCGCCGCGGCGGCGATCTTGGACCGGGTCCCGCCGCGCCACACGTGGCAGATGGCCAGAGCCAGCGCGTCGGCGGCGTCCGCCGGCTTCGGCGGCTCGGCCAGTCGCAACAACCGGGTCACCATGGCGGTCATCTGCGCCTTGTCGGCCTGACCGGACCCGGTCACGGCGGCCTTCACCTCGCTCGGGGTGTACGTCTGCACCGGCAGCCCGGCCCGCGCCCCGGCCAGCACGGCGATGCCACTGGCCTGCGCGGTGCCCATCACGGTACGAACGTTGTGCTGGCTGAACACCCGCTCGACGGCGACGCTCTCCGGTTGGTGCTCGGCGACCAGCTTGTTCAGCGACCGGTCCAGGTGCAACAGGCGCAACGCCAGGTCGTCGGCCGGGTCGGTGTAGACCACGTAGTAGGCGACCAGGGTGCAGGGCCGGCCGGGCACACCCTCGACCACGCCCACCCCACACCGGGTCAACCCCGGGTCCACACCGAGCACGCGCACGCCGCCCCCTCCCCAGCCGTCAGCAGTACGTGTGTTCGACACCCTAACCGGCGCCGTTCCCACCAGCCCCACGGGACACGCCCTCCGCACCCCGCCCAGCCCCCTACGACGCCCTCGGCCGTCAAGGTCACGCTCGATCCTGGATGTAGTGGCCACGACTAGCCGGGATGCCACTACATCCAGGATGCTGCGCGATCTTGCAGCGCGAGGCGCGGCGGCACCAGGAGTGGTGGGACCGCGGCGCGGCGGTGGGGCGGGAGCGGGGTGGGGTGGGAGCGACGGCGGGGTGGGAGCGGAGCGGGTGGCGGGGGCGGGTGGGGCCACACAGCTTTGGTGCGGAGTATGTGTCGCTGGCCCATGTGCCGGGGAGCACACAGCTCGTAACTTCTTGCGCCATGACGGCAGAACCCGTGGTGGTCCCCCACGTCGTACAGGTCGACCTCTCCGGTCGGACCGCCCTGGTGACCGGGGGCGGCGGCGGCATCGGGCGGGCGTGTGCCCTGCGGCTGGGCGCGGCCGGCGCCAAGGTGCTCGTGGTGGACCGCAACCTGGAGGCGGCCAAGGCGGTGGCCGCCGAGGCAGGTGGCCGGGCCGAGGGCGTGGACCTGTCCGACGCCGCGGCGGTGGATTCGCTCGACGTGGACGTGGACATCGTGGTGAACAACGCGGGGCTCCAGCACGTCGCGCCGTTGCAGGACTTTCCCGTCGAGCGTTTCGAGTACATCCAGCGGGTGATGGTGGAGGCGCCGTTCCTGCTGATCCGCCGGGCGCTGCCGCACATGTACGCCCGGGGCTGGGGGCGGATCGTCAACATCTCCTCGGTGCACGGGTTGCGTGCCTCGCCGTACAAGGCGGCCTACGTCTCGGCGAAGCACGCCCTGGAGGGGCTGTCGAAGGTGGTCGCGTTGGAGGGCGCCGCGCACGGGGTCACCGCCAACTGCATCAACCCGGCGTACGTGCGTACCGCACTGGTGGAGAGCCAGATCGCCGACCAGGCTGCCAGTCACGGCATCGACGAGGCCGAGGTGATCGAGAAGATCATGTTGGCCCGGGCCGCGATCAAACGGTTGATCGAGCCGGAGGAGGTGGCCGAGCTGCTGGCGTACCTCTGCTCGCCGCCGGCGGCGTTCATCACCGGGGCGTCGATCGCCCTCGACGGGGGCTGGACGGCCAACTAGTGGGGCTGAGCACAATGTCGACCATGTCTTCGCCGGTGGAGTTCCTGGAGCTGCTCGCCCGAGAGGCCGCGGCGGTCGAGTTCGAGGGGCCGCTGGTGGCCGCGCGGGCCGCCGGGCTGCCGCCGGACCGGCTGGCCGAGTTGGAGCAGGCCAAGTCGGTGGCGTTGCGGGTCCGGGCGCTGCTGGAGCGTCGCCGCCGCCGGGAGAGCGAGCTGTCCGGCCTGTACGACACCGTCAGCGACCTGGCTGGGCTGCGCGATCTGGACGACGTGTTGCGGGCGATCGTGCACCGGGCCCGTCACCTGCTCGGCGCGGACGTGGCGTACATGACGCTCAACGACGACGAACGTGGCGACACCTACATGCGGGTGACCGACGGCTCGGTCTCGGCCCGTTTCCAGCGGCTGCGCCTGCCGATGGGCGCTGGTCTCGGTGGCCTGGTGGCCCAGTCCGGCGCCCCGTACGTCACCGCCAACTACGGCGAGGACGCGCGCTTCCACCACACCGGTGAGATCGACGCCGGGGTGGGCGAGGAGGGTCTGGTGGCGATCCTGGGGGTGCCGCTGCGGCTCGGCTCGACCTCGATCGGGGTGCTCTACTCGGCCAACCGTTCGGCCCGGCCGTTCGTCCGGGAGGAGGTGGCGCTGCTGGTGTCGCTGGCCGCGCACGCCGCGGTGGCGATCGACACCGCTCGGCTGCTGACCGAGACCCGTTCGGCGTTGGCCGAGTTGTCGGCGGCGAACACCACCATCCGGGCGCACAGCAGCTCGGTGGAGCGGGCCGCGGCGGCACACGACCGGATGACAGCGCTGGTGCTGCGCGGCGGTGGCGTGGAGGACGTGGCGGCCGCGGTGACCGAGGTGCTGGGCGGCGCGCTGCTGGCGTTGGACGCCGAGGGTCGCCTGCTGGCCCGGGTGGGTGAGATCGAGGAGCCGGACCGCGCGGACATCGTCGAGGCGGTGGCCGCGTCCCGGACCGAGGGGCGCAGCGTACGCCGGGGTCCGCTCTGGTACGCGGCGGTGGTGGCCGGCGCGGAGAATTTGGGTGCCCTGGTGCTGCGCCCGGACGACGAGTTGGTCGACGCCGACCAGCGCATCCTGGAGCGGGCGGCGTTGGTGACGGCGCTGCTGCTGCTGTTCCGCCGGACGGTCGCGGAGGCGGAGGGGCGGGTGCGTGGCGAGTTGCTGGACGACCTGATCGCCCGCCCGCTGCGCGACACCGACGCGCTGCGCAGTCGGGCCCGCCGGCTCGGGGTGGACCTGGACGCGCCGCACGTGCTGGTGGCGGTGGGCGACGACGCGATCGCCGCGACCGGCTCGGCTCGGCAGCGGGTGCTCTCCTGGGCCACCACGTACGCGTCGGCGCGCGGCGGGCTGGCCGCGGCGCGCGACGGCCGGGTGGTTTTGATGTTGCCGGGGTTGGACGCGGGCGGCAGCGCCCGCGCGGTGGCCCGGGACCTGTCCCGGGTGACAGGTCGACCGGTGACCGCCGGGGCGAGTGGCCCGTCGGACACACCGGCGGCGCTGGCCCGGACGTTCCAGGAGGCGGACCGGTGCCTGACGGCGCTGGGCGCGCTGGGCCGTGCCGGGCAGGGCGCGAGCACTGTGGAGTTGGGCTTCGTCGGGTTGTTGCTGGGCACTGTCGGTGACCGGGGTGAGAAGGACGTGACCGAGTTCCTCGGCGCCACCGTCGGGCCGGTCCTCGACTACGACGCCCGGCGTGGCACGGCTCTGGTGAAGACGCTGGAGGCGTACTTCGGGGTGGGCGGCAGCCTGGCCCGGGCCGCCGAGCAACTGCACGTGCACGTCAACACGGTGACCCAGCGGTTGGAGCGGGTCGGGCAGTTGCTCGGCGTCGACTGGCAGCGGCCCGAGCGGGCGTTGGAGGTGCAGCTCGCGCTACGCCTGCACCGACTGCGGGCGCCGGCCGGCTGACCGAAGCCGGCCGGCGGCACGAACGCCGCCGACCGGGCACTCGGCGTCAGCGGGCCTGGATGCCTTCCAGCACGGCGTCGACGACCCGCTCGGGGAGGGTCTGCTCGTCCAGGTCCGGGTTCCACTGGAGCACCCGCTGGATCAGCATCGGCCCGGTGAGCAGCGCCATCGTCACCTCGACGTCGATGTCGGCCCGGAGCACCCCCTCGTCGATGCCGCGCCGCAGCACCTCGCGCATCAACTGCCGGCGGGGCGAGATGATGTTCTGGTAGAGCTGGAACTGGTCGGCGCTGCGGTTCACGGCGGGCGCCAGGCAGGGCATGATCTTGGCCGCTCGCGGGTCGACGTTCTTGCCGATCGCGCCGACCAGCAGCACCAGGTCGTCGCGGACGGAGTGGCCCGCCGGCTGGGCCAGGACGCCCTTGAGGCGGCGCAACGCGTCCAGCAGCAACGCGTCCTTGCCGGCCCAGCGGCGGTAGATGGTGGCCTTGCCGACCCCGGCCCGGGTGGCGATCGCCTCGATCGAGAGCGCCTCGATGGTGCTGCCCTCGGCGAGCAGGTCGAGGGTGGCCTCGATGATCGCCTCGTCGGCGCGGAGGCTCCGCGGTCGACCGGGCGACCGCGGAGCATCGGCAGTGGACGTCATGTCCGCCATCCTCCCCGAACCTATGCCGTGCCGGCCAGCTCAGGCTCGGCGACCGGCACCGCCGGGGCGACGCTCGTGTCCTCCTTGCCCGGCATCCAGCGCAGCACCACGATGATCCCGAGTGCGGCGATCACCGCGGAGAGCCCGGCCGCCCAGTGCATGGCGGTGACGAAGGCGTCGTTGGCCGCCGAGATCAGCGCCGGCGCCGCCGGCCCGAGCTGGCCCGCCGCCGCGTACGCACCGGAGATCGACTCGTTGGCCGCGTCCTGGGCCTGCGTGGGCAGACCGGTCAGCGCGTCACCGATGTCGCTGCGGTAGACGGCGGAGAGCACCGAGCCGAGGATGGCCACGCCGAGTGCGCCGGCCACCTGGCGGATGGTGTTGCTGACCGCGGAGCCCACCCCGGCCTTCTCCCGGGGCAGCGCCGACATGATCGACTCGGTGGCCGGCGGCATGATGTTGGCCATCCCGGCGCCCTGGATGAGGAAGACGAGCAGCACGATCCAGATCGGGGTGGAGGCGCCGATGAAGACGAACGCGCCGAGTGACACCACTGTCAGCACCAACCCGACGGTGGCGACGGCCTTGCCGCCGTAGCGACGGACCATCGCCGCGCTGCGCGGCGCGAAGACCAGCTGGGCGCCGGCGAAGGGCAGGAAGAGCAGGCCGGTCTGCAACGGGCTGTAGTCGCGCACGAGTTGCAGGTAGAACGAGCCGAAGAACATCGAGCCCATCGCGGCGAAGAACACCAGGCCGACGATGGCGACCGGCGCGGCGAACCGGGGCACCTTGAACAGTCGGACGTCCAGCGACGGGTGGTCGCTGCGCCGCTCGTGCTGGACGAACCAGGCCAGCACCGCGACGCCGAGCAGGATCGAGCCCCAGGCCACCGGGCGGCCGAAGCCGTGCTCGCCGCCGTCGATGATGCCGTAGGAGAGGGCGACCAGGCCGACCACGGAGAGCAGCACGCCGAGCACGTCGATCCGACCGGGCCGCGGGTCACGCGACTCGGGGACCAGCAGCGCGACCAGAACCACGCCCGCGACGACCACCGGCACGTTGATCAGGAAGACCGAGCCCCACCAGAAGTGCTCCAGCAGCGCGCCGCCGAGGATCGGGCCGATCGCCACGGCGAGACCGACAGCACCGGCCCAGACCCCGATGGCCCGACCACGCTCGCGCGGGTCGAAGACGTTGGAGATGATCGACAAGGTCACCGGCATGATGGCCGCGCCGCCGACCCCCATCAGGGCGCGGGCCGCGATGAGCTGTCCGGGGCTCTGGGCGTATGCGGAGAGCAGCGACGCCAGGCCGAACAGCACCAGACCGATCATCAGGAAGCGCTTGCGACCGGCGCGGTCGCCGAGCACCCCGAAGGTGAACAGCAGCCCGGCGAAGACGAGCGTGTAGGAGTTGATGGACCACTCCAGCTCGCCCTGGCTGGCGCCGAGGCCGTGCACCGGGTCGGCCAGGGTGCGCAGGGCGACGTTGAGGATCGTGTTGTCGAGGACGACCACGAGGAGGCTGATCACCAGCACCCCCAGGATCGCCCACCGCCTCGGGTGTCCGGTGTTGTTGTGCAGCTCCATGCCGTGCTTTCCCCCCACGCTGGTCACCCGCGACGAAATACGATACGGGTCAGACTCGTAACGTGGGTCAGCCTACGACGGGTATTAACGATACGGCACCGATCCGTATCGTATGTGGTGGGCATCACGCCCGAGCGCGACCGCCAGGCAGGCGTCGACGGCCTCCGTCAACGTGCCGAGACGGACCGCCGGACCGCCGAGCGGCTCGATCCAGCCGGGCCCCGCGCCGTACACCCGAAGGAGCGGAAAGTCCCGGGCGAAGCGCACCAGGCGGTACGCGCGGCCGGTGAGCGGCGTCTGCGACCAGAGCACGACGGTGCGCGGGCGGGCCCGGTACACCGCGCTGGTGAGCGCGGACCAGGGCAGCGCCGGGCCGAGGTTCAGGCAGCCGCGACCCTGCTCGCGCAGCGCGGCGGCGAGCGCCAGCAGACCCAGACTGTGCGCCTCCTTCTCGGTGCCGGCCAGCAGCACCCCGCCGGTGGGCAGTGGCCGACCCGGCTCCCGGCGGTACGCGTCCAACCCGACCCGGACGCCCTCGAAGAGCGCGTGCTCGACGACGATCTCGGCGGCGGTACGCCCCGACAGCCGGGCCAGCAGCGGACGGCAGACCTGCTCCCAGAGCGCCGGCACGCCCCACGCCTCGACCACCTCCAGCACCAGCGTCGCGACAGCGTTGGCGTCCAGGTCCTCGGCCGCCAGCGAAACCTGCTTGTGCGCGATCTCCACGGCCTCCGCCGGCATCGGATCGGTCAGCACCAGACGTACCCCCGGGTAGACGTTCTCTACCCGGGGGTTCGCTCGAAGGGCGCGTGGCGGATGCGCCGTCGTGGGATTTTCAGCGGCGGCGAGCCGCCAGCCGGTGCACCAGCGCGGCGACGCTGCCCCAGATGCCGCGCCGGAACAGCACCACGACGAGGACGAAGATGCCGCCGGTCACCAGGCCGATCGCCTCGAACCCGGAGAACGACAGCCAGTCCTCCAGCCGGACCACGAGGGCGGCGCCGAGCACCCCACCCCAGAGGGTGCCGATCCCGCCGAGCACCACCACGATGACCGCCTTGCCGGAGGTGGTCCAGTGCAGCACGTCCAGCGAGACGAACCGGTGGCCGACAGCGAACAGCCCGCCGCCGAGGCCGGCGATGAACCCGGACAGCACGAACGCGGTGAGCTTGTAGTTGTGCACCGGGTAGCCCAGCGCCCGCGCCCGCGCCGGGTTGTCCCGGATGCCGACCAGCACCCGACCGAACGGTGAGTGCACGATCCGCCAGGCGGCGGCGAGCCCGAGCAGCACGATCGGCAGGATCGCGTAGTAGAAGAAGTAGTCGTCGGTGAGGTCGAGGCCGAACAGCTCGCGGGGCACCCCCTGGAGGCCGTTCTCGCCCTGGGTCACCGAGCGCCACTCGTTGGCGACGTAGTAGACCATCTGCGCGAAGGCCAGGGTCACCATGGCGAAGTAGATGCCGGTCCGCTTGACCGCCAGGTACCCGATCGGCACCGCCAGCACGGCCGCGGCGAGGGCACCGGCCAGCACCGCGAGGGGAAACGGCAGGCCGACGTGGATGGCCACCAGCCCGGTGACGTACGCGGAGGTGCCCCAGAACGCGGCGTGCCCGAAGGACATCAGCCCGGTGAAGCCGAGCAGCAGGTCCACCGCCACGGCGAACAGCGCCCAGCAGAGGATGTCCACAGCGACCGCCGGGTAGAGGCCGTTGGGCAGCCACGCCGCGACGGCCAGGCCGACGGCGAGCAGCGCGTACCGGACCCAGCCGGGGGCCCGGGCCACAGCGATCAGCCCGGACGGTGGCGTCGAGCGGGACGCGTCGGTAGGAGTGTCCACTGTGTTGGTCATGCGGGGGCCTCCTCCCGACCGAACAGGCCGGCCGGGCGCCAGAGCAGCACGCCGGCCATCACCACGAAGACGATCGTCTGTGAGACGAGCGGGAAGTTGGAGAGGTACGCCTCACCCCACGCCTGCACGAGTCCGATGCCGAAGCCGGCGGCGACCGACCCGAAGATCGAGCCCAGCCCGCCGATCACCACCACCGCGAACACCACGATGATCAGGTCGGCGCCCATCAGCGGGTTGACCGCGCGCATCGGCGCGGCCAGCACACCGGCGAGGCCGGCCAGCCCGATGCCGAAGCCGAAGACCGGGGTCACCCACCGTCCGACGTCGATGCCGAAGGCACGGGTCAGGTCCGGCCGTTCGGTGGCCGCACGGACCACCATGCCGATCCGGGTCCGGGTCAGCACCCACCACACCGCGACGCAGAGCAGCACCGCGAAGCCGAGGATGAACACCCGGTACGTCGGGAAGTCGAACAGCCCGAAGTCGACCGACCCGCTCAACAGCGACGGCGTCTCGTACGGGCTGGACTGCACGCCGTAGCGCAGTTTCACCAGGTCCTGAAGGATCAGCGTCAGACCGAAGGTGAGCAGGAAGTTGTAGAGCGGGTCCAGTTTGGTCAGCCGATGGATCACCGCGCGTTCCAACGCCATGCCGAGCAGACCCAACCCCACCGGCATGATCACCAGGGCGGCCCAGAACGGCACGCCCGCCTCGCTGAGCAGCACGTACGCCCCGAACGCGCCGAGCATGTAGAACGCGCCGTGGGCGAAGTTGACGACTCGCAGCATGCCGAAGATGACTGCCAGCCCGAGGGCGAGCAGGGCGTAGAACGCCCCACTCACCAACCCGTTGAACGTGTTCTGCGCGAATCCGCTCACAGCGCCCTCGCGCTCAGAGCTTGCAGTCCGCCGAGGGCGCGCGGAACGCCTCCCCGGCGGGGATCGTCTTGAGCACCTTCACGTAGTCCCACGGCTCGGCGACCTCGGACTGCGGCTTCACCTGGGCCAGGTACGCGTCGTGCACCACCCGGTGGTCCTCGGCGCGGATCTTCCCGTTGCGCAGGAAGACGTCCTCGACCGTCTTGCCCTCCAGGCCCTTGACCACGGCGTCCGCGTCGTCGGTGCCGGCGGCCTGCACCGCCTCCAGGTACTGCAACGCCGCGGAGTAGTTGGCGGCGTGCGCGAAGGTCGGCCGGGTGCCGGCCTTCTGCTGGAAGCGGTCGGCGAACTCCCGGTTCTTCGCGTCGAAGTTCCAGTACCAGGCGTCGGTGTACGTGGTGCCGGCCAGCGCCGCCGGGGTGAGCGAGTGGATGTCGGTGAGGAACATCAGCCCCACCGCCAGGCCGACGCCCTTGTCCCGCAGCTTGAACTCGTTGTACTGCTTCACCACGTTGACCAGCTCGGCGCCGGCCTGCATGGTGCCCAGCACGTCCGGCTTCGGGTTCAGGTTCGGCGCCTTGAGCAGGAAGGTGGAGAAGTCACCGCTGGTGTTCGGGAACGGCGCCCCGTCCTTGCCGACGACAGTGCCACCGGCCGCCGTGATCGCTGTGGAGAAGCTCTTCTCCATGTCCTGACCGAAGGCGTAGTTCGGGTAGAGGATGTACCAGTTCTTGCCGATCTGCTCGGTGGTGGTCTTTCCGGTGCCGTTGGCCAGCATGTACGTGTCGTACGCGTAGTGGAAGGTGTACTTGTTGCAGCTCTTGCCGGTCAGGTCGGTGGTCGCCGCACCGATGTTGAAGTAGAGCTTCTTCTTCTCCTTCGCCACGTCGGCGACCTTCAGCGCGGCCGACGAGGTGGGCACGTCCAGGATCAGGTCGACGCCCTTGCGGTCGTACATCTCCTGGGCCTTGGAGTTGGCCACGTCCGGCTTGTTCTGGTGGTCGGCGGTCTCCACAGTGATGTCTGTGGTCACCGCCTTGTCACCGTGCTTCGCGGTGAAGTCGGCGATGGCCATCTCCACCGCCGCCACCGAGTTTTTTCCGGACAACTCCGAGTACGCCCCGGACTGGTCGTTGAGCACGCCCAGCACGATCTTGTCGCCGGTCAGCTTCTGGTCGCCACTCGACTGCGGGCCACCGCCGCCGCATCCGGCGGCCAGCATCACCACGGCCGACGCCGCGGCCACACCCATCGTCCTGCGCATGCCCACTCCATCCATTCCGCGCGGCGTCGCGCGGGTCGTCGTTGGGAAAATTCAGATCCCGAGGTACGCGAGCAGTTCGCGTTCGCGCGAACGCACCTCGGAGTTGTCCATCGCCTCGGCGACCCGGCCCTCGGCCAGCAGGTAGTGCCGGTCGGCGACACCGGTGGCGAAGTGCAGGTTCTGTTCGACAAGCAGCACTGTCACGCCGTGCCGTTTGGCCTCGCGCAGCAGATCGCCGACCTGCTGCACCAGCAGTGGCGACAGCCCTTCGGTGGGCTCGTCGCAGAGCAGCAACCGGGCGCCCATCCGCAGCACCCGGGCCAGCGCGAGCATCTGCTGCTCGCCGCCGGAGAGCATGGTGGCCGCCGAGTCCCGTCGGGTGTACAGGGCCGGAAACGCCTCGTACACCCGCTCCAGCGACCACGGGTCAGGGCCGACGGTGGGCGGCAGCGTGAGGTTCTCGGTGACTGTCAACGTGGCGTAGCTGCCCCGGTCGTCGGGCACCCAGCCCAGACCCAGGCGGGCCCGCTTGTGCGCCGGCAGCCTGGTGATGTCCCGCCCGTCCAACTCCACGGTGCCGCGCTGACCGGTGTGCAGCCCCATCACGCAGCGCAGCAGTGTGGACTTGCCGGCACCGTTGCGGCCGACCAGGGTGACCACCTCACCGGCGGAGACCTCGAGGCTGACGTCGCGCAGCACCTGCGCCTCGCCGTAGGAGGCGGACAGGTTCTCAATGCGCAGCATCGGCGGCTCCCAGGTAGGCGGTGATCACGCGCTCGTCGGCGCGGACCTGCTCGTACGGGCCCTCGACGAGGACCTTGCCGGCCTGGAGCACTGTGACGGTGTCGGCGAGACGGCCGACCACGCTCATGTTGTGCTCGACCATCACCACGGTCCGGCCCTGGCGGACCCGACCGATCAGCTCGACGGTGCGGTCGACGTCCTCCAGGCCCATGCCCGCCGTCGGCTCGTCGAGCAGCAGCACCTTCGGGTCCAGCGCCAGCGCGATGGCCAGCTCCAGGGCGCGTTTGCGGCCGTACGCCAGGGACGCCGAGGGGGCGTGTGCCAACTCGGCGAGCCCGACCATGGCCAGCAGTTCGTCGGCCCGTTCGGTGTAGCGGCCCATCAGCTTCGCCGACCGCCAGAACCGCCAGCCCAGCCCGCTGGGTGACTGCAATGCCAGCGCGACGTGTTCGCGTGCGGACAGTTGGGGGAAGAGGCTGGTGATCTGGAACGAACGGGCCACGCCGAGCCGGGCCACCTGCTCGGGGGGCAGCCCGGTGACGTCCCGCCCGGCCAGCTCGATCCGGCCACCACTGGGTCGCAGGAAGCCGGTGAGCAGGTTGAACAGGGTGGTCTTGCCCGCGCCGTTCGGGCCGACCAGCGCGTGCACGCTGTCCGACGCCACGTCGAGGTCGACGTCGTCGACCGCCCGGAAGCCCCGGAAGTCGCGGGTCAGCCCACGGGCCGACAGGAGCGCTTGCCCGGCCATCGCCTCATCCTCCGCACGTCGCGGCGACGGTCGGTTCGGTGACCGTGGTCACAGGCCCGTCGCGTGGACGAAACCTACGGCGGGCCGCTGGAGTCGAACCATGTCGATGGACTCCATATTCGACCCGCGGTTGACGTGCGTGAACTCCACTCCCCGGCGCCGTCGACTTGACCGGACCCCCTAGGTTGATGATCCACACAGCCCACCGAAAGGCCCCCACCCCATGCCCGTCGGCTTCACCATGGCGATCGTCTTCGCCGTCGCCCTGGCCGTCAGCGCCGTCGTCGCTCTCGTCGCCCCCGCACGGCCGCTCAAGCGGATGGCCGCCCTCGCGGCGCTCGGTTTCCTCGCCCTCACGCTGGTGGTCGGCATCGCCTCCAGCGCCCACTCGGTGCCCATCCGCTCGGTCGGCATCGTCACCAGCTTCGGCAAGCCCACCGGCGAGGTGACCGGCTCGGGCCTGAAGTGGGTGGCGCCCTGGCAGAAGGTCGGCGAGTGGGACGCGGGCCGACAGAAGTACGACCACATCGGCGGCGACAACTGCGTACGCGTGCGCACCGGCACCCTCGCCGACGCCTGCGTCGAGGTGCTCGTCGAATGGCAGGTCAAGCCGGAGAACGCGCCGAAGCAGTTCATGGACTACAAGGGCGACTTCGGCAGCTTCCGGGGTCAGCGGGTGGGTGTGCAGCTCGACAGCGCGGTCAACGACGCCTTCGCCGCGTACAACCCGCTGGAGAAGATCGACGCCCAGACCGGCGACCTCAACGTCGACCTGAAGCCGTTCGCCGCGAACATCAAGACCAGCGCGGAGACCCGCCTCGCCACCGACGTGGACATCCTGTCGGTGACCATCACCCGGGTGAACCACGACGACAAGACCGAGGGCAACATCAAGGCGTTCCAGGACAAGCTGGCGCAGACCCGCAACCTGGAGCAGGACCGCAAGAACGCCGAGATCTCCAAGCAGATCACCGAGACCAACGCAAAGGTCGACAAGGTGACCCGTTGTCTGGAGATCGCGGAGAAGAACGGCGCGAACCCGGGCCTCTGCATCAACCCGGGCATCGTCACCGGCAAGTGACCCGCAGCCCCAGGGCGATCGCCGTCGGTCACCTTCGTCGGGGCGGATGTGACATCAAGCGGTATACCTCAGAGGCATGCTTATGCCTCTGAGGTATACCGCTCCCCGGCAGATCGCCATGGCGAGCCAGCCGAGCGCACGGTGGACGCCGTCGAGAATTACCCGCCTAGGCGAAGCTGAACAGCGGCGGGAAGACGAGGACCACGATCCAGGCCCACGCGGCGTACACCGGCAGGTAGCCGGTCTGCCACCGTTCGAGCGTCGCGAACGGTGTACGCCGACGGATGAAGGACAGCAGCAGCCACGCCGACCACGCGAGGTTGACCAGCAGGATCACGTTCTCGCCGAGCGCTGCCGCCCGGTTCGGCGTACCGCCGTACTCGTCGGTGATGCGCCCGGTGATCTCCAGCAGCACCAGCACGTCGATGGCCAGCGCACTGACCACCAGCGCGAGTTGGAGTTTGTCGAACGGACCGGGCGGGGCCAGCGGGTCACGGGCCGAGAGTGAGTAGAGCAGCAGCCCCAGCACCACGACCAGCAGAAGGTCGAACAGGAGCAGCGCCTCCCGCTCGACGTCGATGCCATGGCTGGTCCAGACGACAGCGACGAGGAAGGCGAGCAGGGCGGCGGTGAAGAGCGGGGTGAACAGCCGGGTGAGGACCGGCGCGATGTTCTCGACGACACTCTGCTTGGCCTCGACGAGCCACCCGGCCACCACGACCGCGGCAGCGGCGCCACCGGGCAGCAGCCACTGCGAGATGAACGCCTCCGGGACGATTCCGATGGCCGCGAAGGTGTTGAACAGGAACGCGGAGAGCACGCCGCCGCCGAGGGCCATCAGCACCAGGTAGATGAACCACTCACCGGTGAACCGGACGAAGTCCATGCGTCGACGGGAAGAGCACCAGTCGTCGGCGACGTAGGCCAGGCCGACCACCAGCCACAGGGCGATGGGCAGGTGGATGCTGGTGACGACCACTGACTGCGAATCGTCCGCCAGGGGGTAGGCGTTGGCCGCCACGGCGCCGAGGACGAAGAGCACCGCCAGTGCCGCGATCACCGCCCGTCGGGCTCCCCGGCGCCAGGCCAGGTACGCCGCCAGCCAGGGCAGCGCGAACAGTGTGAAGTTGCGCGCGTAGAACGAGCCGTCGTCGGCGAAGCTCAGCCCGAACAGCGCCGGCACCTTGACGGACACCACAGCACCCGCCGCACAGCCGAGCATGACCCACAGGTCCCGGCGGGAACGCGTGCCGCCGACCGCGCTGCCGGGGTCGCCGGTCAGCACCAACTGCTTCCATAACCGTTCGGAGTGTTCCCGGGCGAACTCGCGGGAGAGGTCGTCGAGGCTGCCCATCCGTTTCACGGCGACCAGGAACGCCTCGTCCGGGCTCAGGCCGGCGGCGACGAGTTCGTCGACGGAGCCACGAAGGTGGTCTTCCAGTTCGTCGGCGTCCACCGCTTGCAGCTCCCGGCGACGCAGCACGTACTGACGCCACTGCTCGAACTGCGCTTCCAACTCCTGCGGTTCCTCGCGCGCCGTCATGCCAGGCCCTCCAACGGGTGCACCGTCAGCGGCGCGCGGTCGTGCCAGATTTCCCTGAGCGCGCCCACCACGGTGTCCCACTGCCGGCGCTGCTCGGCCAGCTCGGCCAGTCCCCGGTCGGTGATGCGGTAGTACTTGCGCTTGCGCTCGCCGGCGACCGCCTGCCAGCTCGACTCCAGGTGACCGAGGCGCTCGAGCCGGTGCAGCAACGGGTAGAGCAGCCCTTCGGTCCAGTCCAGCTCACCCCCGGACAGCTCGTTGATCCGCCGGAGGATGGCGTAGCCGTAGCTCTCACCCTCCGCCAGGATGCCGAGCACCATCGGCGTCGCCGAGGCGGCGACCAGATCCTTGGCGACCTTCACGAAGCCTCCCGCTCCCAAACCTAGAGGTACGATGCATAGTACTGCTAGGTATCGCTCCTGGCGCAACGTCCGGGACGAGAGGGCGCCCGAATCGCCGTTACGGGCAGCTGTGGTGCCGCGAACGGCGTGGTCCGGGTTAGCCTTGGCGCATATGGCTACCTTTCGCAGCGCCTCAGTGCTCCTTTCCTCAGACGGCACCAGGACCCCCGGCACCGCCGCGCTCTTCGCCGAGCCGGCCCGTAGGGGCGGGATTCCGCCCTGGGCAGGCGACTTCCGGCCCGCCAACAGCGCCGGCAACGGCCCCAAGAACGCGGTCGGCAAGACCTTCACCTTGGAGCTGCCCGACGGCAGCACCGGCAAGGTCGTCGTCCAGGGCCTCAAGAGCGGCAAGGGCGGCGTCGTGCTGGCGCTGATGGGCGAGGACGCCCCACCCTTCTGACCAGTCGCCCGGCTCTCGTCGCCCGGGTGCCCAGGGTTGGCCCTTCCCGGGTCGACCCAGGGCACCTGGCCAACCGCGCCAGTCGCCTCCGACAAATCGCTGGGATGGCGGTGGTCGTGACGCGACAATGGCCGTCGTGCCGGAGGTCGAAGTCGTCGTCGCCCACCAGGAACGGGCGACACTGCGCGTCGGCGACGCGCTGAGTTCCCGGCTGTGATCAGCGTCAGTCCAGGGTGACCACCCAGCGAGCGCCCTCGCCCCGCGCCAACCGGTCGAACGCCGCGGGCGCCTCGTCCAACGGAACCGTCCCGCTGACCAGCACACCCAGATCCAGTGCGCTGTCGGCCAACTCGGCGGCCAGCACCGGCACCTCCCGGTCCGGATCGGACGAGCCGTACACCGAGGAGCGCAGCGTGCGCGCGGAGTGGAAGATGTCCAGCGCGCCCAGGCTGACCATGTCGTCCTTGGCGCCCATGCCGACCACTGTCACCGCTCCCCCGCGCCGGGTCAGCCGCCAGGCGGCGCGGATGGTGGCGGCCCGACCAACGCACTCGAAGGCGTGGTCGACGCCCCGGCTCTCGGTGCGCGCCCGTACCTCCTTGGAGAGCCGGTCGTCGGAGAGCAGGAAGTCGGTCGCCCCGGCGGCGAGCGCCAGGTCCCGCTTCGCCTCGGCGACGTCGATGGCCAGGATCGTCGTGGCACCGGCCCGGCGGGCCGCGCTGAGCACGGCGAGCCCGACCCCACCGAGCCCGACGACCGCTACCGACTCGCCGGGTGCCACCCGGGCGGTGTTCCGGACCGCTCCGACGCCGGTGAGCACGGCACAGCCGAGCAGTGCGGCCTGCTCGGGCGGCAGCCCGGCGGGGATCGGAATGACGGCACGCTCGGGTACCACCACCGCCTCGGCGAGCGCGCCGAGGCCGAGGGTCAGGTGCAGCGGGACCCCGTCGTCGGTCTCACCGCGCGGCACTGTCGGGGCCGTGGTGTCGGCGCAGAGCCACGGTTCGCCGCGCCGACACCACCAGCAGGCCCGGCAGGCCGGTGCCCAGTTGAGCACTACCGGCGTGCCGACCGTCAGCTGACAGCCCGGCCCGACCTCGGCCACCACACCGGTCGCCTCGTGCCCGAGCACCAGCGGGAACCTCGCGGCGAGGGTGCCGTTGACCATGGACAGGTCGGAGTGGCAGACACCGGCCGCCCTGATCGTCACCCGCACCTCGCCGGGGCCGGGCGCGGGCAGGCGTACCCGCTCGACCCGCAGCTCGGCGCCGGACCCGCGCGCGACCAGCGCGCGGACGATGACCGGCGCGGACGCCGGCTCGGCGCCTCCACCCGGCGCGGACGAGGACAGCTCGGGCCGGCCCGCGGGCACGGTCGGGGACAGCTCGGGATCGGTCATCGCTGGATCGCCTTCAGCTCGCAGAACTCGGCCAGCCCGTGCACGCCCAACTCCCGGCCCAGGCCGGACTGCTTGTAGCCGCCGAACGGGGCGAGCGGGTTGAACGGCGCGCCGTTGATGTCGACGGCGCCGGTGCGCAGCCGCCGGGCCACAGCGAGCGCCGCGTCGGTGTCGGCGGACCAGACCGCGCCGGCCAGCCCGTACTTCGAGTTGTTGGCGATGTCGACCGCCTCATCGGTGTCGGCGAACGGGATCACGGCGAGCACCGGGCCGAAGACCTCCTCCTGGGCGAGCGCGCTGTCGGGGCGCACGTCGGCGAAGACGGTCGGGGCGACGAAGTGCCCCCGGGTCGGCACCGGGGCGTCGGGACCGCCGGCGACAAGCCGGGCACCGTCGGCGAGGGCTCGGTCGATGTGGCCACGAACCCGCTCGGCCTGGGCGCCGGAGACCAGCGGGCCGAGCCGGGTCGCCGGGTCGAACGGGTCGCCGAGGCGGTAGCCGGCCACTGCCGTGGCGATCAGGTGCAGCGCCTCGTCGTACCGGTCGCTGTGCACCAGCATCCGGGTCCAGGCGGTACAGGTCTGCCCGGAGTTGAGCAGGGCGTTGCCGACGCCCACCTTGACGGCGGTGCCCAGGTCGGCGTCGGGGAGGATCACGTTGGCGGACTTGCCGCCCAGCTCCAACGCGACCCGGGCGATCCGGTCGGCGGCGAGCCGCATGATCCGCGCGCCGGTGGCGGTGGAGCCGGTGAACGAGACGAGGTCGACGTCGGGGTGCCCGGCGAGCGCCTCGCCGACCACCGGCCCGGTGCCGGGAACCAGGTTGAGCACGCCCGGCGGCAGGCCGGCTTCGGTGACCGCGTCGAAGAGCAGGTACGCGGTCAACGGGGTCAGCTCGCTGGGCTTGAGCACCACCGTGCAGCCGGCGGCCAGCGCGGGCGCCAGCTTCGCCATCACCTGGTGCAGCGGGTAGTTCCACGGGGTGATCGCGCCGACCACGCCGACCGGCTCGCGGACGACGAGGGAGTTGCCGATCGTCTCGTCGACCGGCGCGCGGGCGGCGAGCGCGACGTGGTCGCGCAGCACTGTCAGTGGGAGCCCGACCTGCACCCGGGTGGCGAGCTTGAGCGGCGAGCCCAGCTCCACGGCGATGGTGCGGGCGAGGTCGTCGGCGCGGGCGGTGAGCGCCGCGTGCAGCCGGTCGAGGTGGGCGGAGCGCTCGGCGGGGGTCGCGGCCGACCAGCCGGGGAACGCGGCCCGCGCCGCGGCCACGGCACGATCCACGTCGGCCGGGGTGCCGGCCGGCACCTGCCCGATCAGCTCCCCGGTGCTCGGATTCTCCACGTCGATGAGACCGGCGTCGGCGGGGGGCGTCCACTCCCCGCCGACGTGCAGGTGGCGCCGGAGGCGCAGGGAGTCGGGCAACAACGACGGCGGGGCGGCGAGGTCCATGTCGTCCCTTCGAGGGGTGGGCGGTGGGGTCGCGACGGGCGATGAAACTAGCGCTGGGAGTTTGGACGCTACCCGTTGGGCCGGGCGGACTCCACCGTCTCGACGGTGCGGGTGTACTCGGCGGCCAGACCGTGCAACAGGGCGTCCAGGCCGAGGGCGAAGGCACCCTCGTCCACGCTCTGCTGGTGTTCGGCGAGCCGGTGGGCCTGACGCAGGTGCGGGTAGTGCGCCGCGTACAGCTCCGGGTCCTCGACGAAACCACGGGCGAACGAGCCGAGCGCCGATCCGGCCACGAAGTACCGCAGCGCCGCGCCGATGTGGGTGGCGCGGGCCGGCGGCCAACCGGCCCGGACCAGCCCGCCGTAGACCGCGTCGGCCATGGCGAGGGCCGCCGGCCGACGACCCGGCCCCTGCGCCAGGTACGGCACGATGTTCGGGTGCGCGGTGAGCGCCCGCCGGTACGACCAGGCCCAGTCCCGCAGCGCGGTGAGCCAGTCCCGGCTTGCGAAGCCGCTGGTGTCGACGGCACCGGTGACAGTGTCGGCGACCGCGTCGAGGATCTCGTCCTTGGTGGCGAAGTGGTTGTAGAGCGAGGGACCCTGCACGCCGAGCGCGGCGGCGAGTCGGCGGGTGGAGAGCGCGCCGAGCCCGTCGGCGTCGATCAGCGCGAGCGCCGTCTCGACGATCCCGTCGCGGGTGAGCAGAGGCCGTCGAGGTCGGGGCACGTCGGAACTCCTCGGTCTGCGGTGTCCCTCCCCGTGGGAACCACCTGTTCACGCACCCTATCGGGGACCGCCTGCGGGCAGGCGTCACCACGTCGGCCGGAGAAGGGGTCTGGACGAATGAAAACTTACACCGCTAGTTTATGAGGGACCGCCACCGTCCGTGGCGGCGCACCACCACGCCGACCGAGGGGGAACCGTGGACTTCGCACTGTCCGACGAGGAACGCGCCGTCCGAGACACCGTGCGCGCGTTCATCACCCGCGAGGTGATGCCCCTGGAAGCGGAGGTGCTCCGCCGGGAACGGGCGCACCAGCCGGGCCTCGACCACTCCGAGGTGCGCGAACTGCAACTCAAGGCGCGCAAGTTCGGCTTCTGGGGCCTGGCCACCCCCGAGGAGTACGGCGGAATGAACCTGCCAGCCGTACTCCAGTCGTTGATCTGGACCGAACTGGGCCGCACGTTCGTGCCGTTCCGCTTCGGCGGCGAGGCGGACAACATCCTGTTCCACGCCACCGAGGAGCAGAAGCGGGAGTTCCTCATCCCGACCATCGAGGGCGAGCGACGCTCCTGCTTCGCCATCACCGAACCGGGCGCCGGATCCGACGCGGCGAACATCCGGCTGTCCGCCCGCCGCGACGGCGACGACTGGATCCTCGACGGCGAGAAGACCTTCATCACCGGCGGCCACGACGCCGACTTCGCCATCGTGGTCGCCGTGACCGACCGGGAGAAGGGCGCCCGCAACGGCGGCGCCACCGCGTTCCTGGTGGACCGGTCGATGGGCTGGCGCTCGGAGTTCATCCAGACGATGGGCGAGGGCGGGCCCGCGTCACTCATCTTCGACGGCGTACGCGTGCCGCACCGCAACATCCTCGGTGAGATCGGGCAGGGCTTCACGCTCGGCATGGAGTGGATCGGCAAGGGGCGCTACACCATCCCGTCGCACGCCATCGGCATCGCTGAGCGGGTGTTGCAGATGGCCATCGAGTACGCCAACACCCGGGAGACCTTCGGCACGAAGATCGGCGCCAACCAGGCCATCCAATGGATGATCGCCGACTCCGAGACGGAGTTGGAGGCGGCCCGCTGGTTGGTGCTGCGCTCGGCGTGGACTGTCGACGCGGGCCTGGACCCCCGGCACGCCTCGTCGATGGGCAAGCTCTACGGGGCCGGCATGGTCAACCGGGTGGTCGACCGGGTGCTCCAGATCCACGGCGGCATGGGCTACACCCGAGAACTGCCGATCGAACGCTGGTACCGGCAGGTCCGGCTCTACCGGATCTTCGAGGGCACCGACGAGATGCAACGGCTGATCATCTCGCGGGACCTACTGCGCGGCTACACGAAGATCGGTGGCCACCTGGCCTGACGTCGAATGTCCGCCCGTCGTGAACAAAGTAGGTCCGCCGGCCATCTACCCCCATGACAGCTGCCACTCAGCAAAAGGGGGATGTTCCATGCACCTACGAATCAGGGCCGTGGCGACGGCGATCGTCGTCGCCACGGTCGGCGCCATCGCCATCCCGGCCGCGCCGGCGTCGGCCAACGTCAGCCAGGGGTACGTCGCGGGCTCGGGCACCTGGACCGACGACTGGAACGACGAAGGGCCCATCTCCGCGTCGACCCGGTCGTACAACAACGTCGTCGCCATGTGGCAGAAGATCCTGGTTGCCGACGGTTACCTTGCCGCCTCCGGCGTCGATTGCAGGTTCGGTGCGGTGACGACGGCCGCCACCAGGCGGTGGCAGAGCGACAGGGGCCTCGTGAGCGACGGCGTCGTCGGTCCCAAGACCCTAGCCAGGGCAGCAACCCGCCTCAGCACGTACGAGGGCGACAGCTGGTTCTACTACGACGGGCTCGGCAGCAACTTCATCTACTTCGGGCGCCTCGCCAACGGCACGTGGGACATGAGCCTCGGGGTCGACCTGGAGTGGCGACCCCTCTCGTACACCGCGGCGACCTTCGGCGTCTGCTCCTGATGCCGCTGAGGACGGCCGGCCGCGCGGCCGGCCGTCCTCGGCGCCGGGTTCAGCCGGTCAACGCCGTGAGCGCGGCGTCCACGTCGGCCTCGGTGGAGTAGATGTGGAACGAGGCCCGGACCCGTCCGGCGCGCACCGCCGCCCGGATGCCGGCCGCCGCGAGGCGCTGCTCCGCGTCCGGCACGTCCACGCTGACGATGGCGCTCTCCCCCGGCGCCCGGCCCAGCCCGGCCAGGAACCGGTTGGCCAACGCCACGTTGTGCGCCCCGATCGCCGACACGCCGATCTCGGCGACCACGTCCAGGGCGGGCGCCGCACCGACCCAGCTGAACCAGGCCGGTGAGATGTCGAACCGGCGGGCGTCGTCGGCCAGCCGCAGCGGCGGGCCGTAGTAGGAGGCGTGCGGGTCGCGGCCCGCGTACCAGCCCGCCGCGTCGGGGCGCAGCCGCTCACGCAACCCGGGGGCCAGATAGGCGTACGCGGTCCCGCGAGGATTCATCAGCCACTTGTAGCCGCCCACCGCCACCACGTCGGCCCGGCTGCCGTCGAACGGCAGCCAGCCGCACGCCTGGGTCGCGTCCACCGCCACCAGCGCGTCGTGCGCGCGGGCCGCGGCCACGATCTCGTCGTACGCCGCGACCGCCCCGTCGGCCGACTGGACCAGGCTGAACGCCACCAGGCCGGTATCGGCGTCGATGGCGTCGACCAGCGACTCCAGCGGCACCGTGCGAACCGTGACGCCACGCTCCTCCTGCACCAGCCAGGGGAAGAGGTTCGAGGTGAACTCGACCTCGGGGACCACCACAGTGGCACCGGCCGGCAGCGCCGCCGCGACCGGCGCGAGGAGCTGCGACACCGCCGCGCCGACCGCCACGTCACCGACCGGCACCCCGATCAGGTCGGCGAACGCCGCACGGGACCGGTGCACCGACTCGCCCCAGCCCTCCCACGACGTCCGACCAACCCGCCAGGCCGCGAGAGCCTCCTGCAACGCCGCCCACGCCGGCTCCGGCGGCAACCCGTAGCTGGCGGTGTTCAACCAGCCCGGCTCCGGCTGCCACAGCTTCTGCGCCTGCTCGATCTCCATGCCGTCGACGCTAGGCGGCGTGGCGTCGAACGGGCACTGCCAATCGGCGATCGGCGGCCTGTCAGGGAGCATGCTCGGTTGCCGGACCGACCGCGCCGAGAATCGACCCAGCCGGCAATACTGATTGTGCATGAGGGACTACGCTGCTTCGGCATGGATGACGGCGCGATTGCCAAGGCCAAGCACCGGATAGCTGCCGCTACCGGCGGGCATGTCAACCTCAGCGGTCTCGGCCTGACCGCTGGCGACCTTGCCGAGCTCTTGCGCGACATCCCGGCTTTCGCTGATGTGACCAGCCTCAATCTAGCCCAGAACAACCTGGACACCCTGCCGGACGCCGTCGCTGCCTGGACCTCCCTCACCACGCTGCGCCTGGACGTCAACCGGCTCACCGCCCTACCCGACGCGGTCGCCGCCTGGACCTCCCTCACCGAACTGGACCTGAGTGAGAATCGGCTCAGCGCGCTACCCGACGCGGTCGCCGCCTGGACCGCCCTCACCGAACTGGACCTGGGTGAGAACCGGCTCACCGCGCTACCCGATGCAGTCGGCACCTGGAGGGGCCTGACCCTGCTAAGTGCCTACCGAAACCAGCTCAGCGCGCTACCGGACGCAGTCGCCGCCTGGACTGCCCTGACACAACTCAACTTGGGTGGCAACCAGCTCAGCGCGCTACCGGACGCTGTCGCCGCCTGGACTGCCCTGACACAGCTCGATATGGACTACAACGAGCTCACGGCGCTGCCAAGCGCGAGCGCCGCCTGGACCCATCTCGATGTTCTGTACCTGGACGGCAACCAGCTCACCACCCTGCCCGACGCTATCGCCGCCTGGACCGCCCTCACCGCGCTGTACCTGGACGGCAACCAGCTCACCACCCTGCCCGACGCTATCGCCGCCTGGACCGCCCTCGCCGAGCTGTACCTGGACCGCAACCAGCTCAAAACGCTGCCCGACGCCATCGCCGCCTGGACCGCCCTCGCCGAGCTGCACCTAGACAACAACCAGCTCACCACCCTGCCCGACGCCATTGGTCGGCTCACAGAGCTTCAGGTGCTCGTCGTACAGGGCAATCCACTTCCGCCTGAGGTGCTGGCCGCCGAGGTGGAGGGTACGAAGGCGCTGCTGGCGTTCCTCAGGGATGTCGCCACCGATGGGATCTCGATCTCGGAGGCGAAACTGCTGTTCGTGGGCGCCGGAGAGGCTGGGAAGAGTTCCTTGCTCGGGGCGTTGCGCGGCGAGCCCTGGCAAGATCGTTACCAGACGCAGGGCATGGAGATCAAGCCACTGGTGGTGAGTCACGCCGGCCATGAGATCACCCTGAACGGATGGGATTTTGGCGGCCAACAGGCCTACCAGCCGGCGCACCAATTGTTCTTCAGCGCGCCGGCCGTCTACGTCGTTGTCTGGAAACCCCGTCCGGGTGTCGCGGCCGGCATGGTGGAGTCCTGGATCGCCATGATCGCCCACCGGGCCCCGGACGCTCGGGTCCTCGTGGTCGCGTCCCACGGCGGGCCGTCCTCTCGCGCCGATGCCATCGACGAAGCTCACCTGAAACAGCGCTTCGGCAATCTGATCGTTGGTTTTCACGAGGTCGACAGCGCCGTCCCGGACGACCGGCTGGAGGCACTGCGCGAGGCGATCGCCTTGACCGCCGGCACGCTCCCGCACGTACACCGTAACTACCCAGCCAACTGGCAGCGGACGATCGAGGCAGTCACCGCCGGCGGTCAGCAGGTGATCGATTACCGCAGCTACGAAGCGGTAGCCGCAGCGCACGGACTGAACGAATTCCAGGCACGAACGCTGGCCAGTAATGCCCACCACCTGGGGAAGTGGATCTACTACGCGGACGATGACGCGTTGGCCGCGTTCGTGATTCTTCAACCCGACTGGCTCAACGTCGCGATCGCCGCCGTCCTCGACAGTCGAGACGCCGTCGACGCCCTCGGTCTCGTCTCACACCGCATGCTCGGCAGCCTGTGGAGTACTGCTCAGGCTCCCGACAGCGCGCGCTACACGAGGGAACAGCAGCGACTGTTCCTGGCGCTGATGGGGCGCTTCGAACTGACCTACCAGGTCTCCCTCGACGCCGCACCCGAGCCGGTGAGTCTCATCGCGCAACTCGTCCCTGCCGCACAGCCGGACCTGCGAATGGCGTGGGTCGAGTTCCGCCCCGGCGAGCGCGAGTACCTGGAGGTGTGCCGGATCTCGGAAGGTCCCGCAGGTAGCGTGGTCATTCCCGACTCCCTGATGTACCGGCTCATCGTTCGACTACACCACCAGCGCTACACGGAGCCCGATTCCCTGCAGGGTGTGCACTGGCAGCAGGGCATGGTCCTGCAGAGCCGGTACGGTGCTCGCGCGCTCCTCACGGTGCGTACCGGAGTCGGTGTCCAGGTCGAGGTGCGCGGCCCGGACGCCGTCACCTACCTACGCCAGGTCACCGACGAGATCCGCTACTGCATCGAGCGGTTCTGGCCCGGCCTGAGCACCGTCGCCCTCGTGGCCTGCCGGGACGGGTGCGGCTTGCCCACGCCGGGTGCGGGCTTGTTCGATGTCGACAAGCTCATCAAACTGCGCGACCGGCACGGGCAGAGCTTCGCGCAGTGCCCGATATCCGGCTGCGACGCCTTCCCCGCCATCAACTCGCTGCTGGGCGGTTCGGGCGCGAGCCAGGGCGCGCTCGTCACTCTGCAGGAAGGCGTGGCGCTGATGGACAGTCATGTCCGCGGGCTGAGCCAGCGGGTGACCGAGCTCAACGACACCGTCAAGGCCAATCTCGCGGGCGTGAACGCACAGCTGACCGCGTTGATGTGGCAACTCAACGACGAGGCCGCGGACGGACCGCGCCTCTTCACCCTCGCCCCCGTCGAAGCGTCCATTCGGAACCCGCAGTGGACCACCAAGCGGATGCGGCTGACGCTGTACTGCGAGCACTCGCTCCAGCCTGTGCACGTCCTCGAACCTGGTCGGCACGATGCCGGCGTCTACTACACGGAAGTTCCCCGAGAATGGTGGGCCAGAGCGGTCCCACTCCTGAAGGCCACCACCATGCTCCTCAAGCCTCTCCTGGGCGTGGGTTTGGCCGAGCTCAAACTTGACTTCAGCGACGAGCAGTGGAAAGCCATCGAAGAGCAGGTCTCCCTGGCGAACGAGACACTGAACGCTGCGGCGGAGGCAGCGAACCACCTGTCCGCGGACGACCACAGCGCAGGGCTCGCAGAACGGGTCCCCACCGCACCGTCTCCCGTCCACGCCGAGGGCGCCGTTCTCCGGACGCTGCACGTCGCGCTCCGCGCCCAGGACGTCACCATCGCCGACCTCCGCAAGGTGGTACGCCCCGACGGCCGCATCCTCTGGGTCCACCGTCAGTTCGAGCACCTGTACCACGTCGGTCTACCCGTCATCCCCTGACCCGGACTGGCTCACGGTCGTCGCCGTGCGGAACCGGGCGGCGGGCGGATTCGGGCGAGACTGTCGGCGAGGCCGGCGAGCCACCTGTCGACCTCCACCAGGTGCCGGACCGACTGATGGTCGGCCTCGCCGAGCAGCGGACGGATCCGGTCCAACTGGTCGACGCAGCTGGTCGAGACCGGCGCCCGCTCCGATGTCCGGCCGTGGGCGACCTCGTCGGCGAGGGCGTCGTACGCCGATCGCAGGCGCCCGGCGGAGTCCTCCAGCAGCGCCGCCGCCCCGGGCCAACCGGCGAGGCAGCCGGGCGGGTTGCGGCGCAGCAGGGACTCCGCGCCGGGCACGACGTGGTGCCCGGCGCTCAGCACAGCGTCCCAGTTCACCTGTTGACGGTGCGGGTCGTGCCGCTCCGAGTGGTACTGGCAGTACGACGAGTCGATCAGGACCATCCGGCGACGGACCCGGGCGAGGGCACGCGCGGGTGGCGGGGCATCGCCGAGCATCGACTGGACCGTCTGTTCGACAGCGTCCGCGCTGGCCGCCAGGTAGCGGGTGGCGTTGTGCCGCAGGTCGTGGCCCGCGCCGCGCGGCCAGATCGCCACCCCGGCGAGCACGCCGATCACCGCGCCGAGCAGCACGTCGACGAGGCGGGCCTCGGCGAGCCGCCACCCCTCCGGGCTGAGCTGGGCGAAGACGACCGTCAGCAGCACTGTGAACAGCGCCTGCTGCCACACCGGACCGAGCAGGCGGCCGACGCCGAAGGCCAGCAGCAGGGTGATCGGCAGGACGACGGCGTACACGATCGGCTCGTCGACGACGAGCATCACCCCGCCGCTGACGACCGCACCGACGATCGTGCCCAGCACGGCCGGCCGCAGCGCCGTGCGGGTGTCGGCGGCCGACGTGCGCAGGACCGTGAGGGTGGCCAGCAGCACCCAGAAGCCGTGGGTCAGCTGCAACACCCCGGCGGCCACCCGGGCGATGGCGAGCGCCACGGCCAGCCGCAGCGAGCTGTGCAGGTGGGCGGAGCGCGGCGCCAGGTGAGAGCGGAACTGCCACCAGTACAGCGTCCACGGGCTGCGCCGGGCGTACTCGAACAGCTCCGAGGAGGCGTCGTCGCCGCCGAGCCGCGCCCCGGTGGCCACCCGGGAACCGACGACGAAGACCCGCACCTGGTCCGCGAGGGCCAGCGCGGTCGCGTCCCGGCACAACCGGGGTACGTCCGGCGCGTCGCGGACCTGGCCGGATCCCATCGGGTACGCCGCCTCGGCTCGTCCGACCGCCACGTCCACGTCGGCCGGGGCCACCGCCGGGGCACCCGGTGACAGGCTCCGGCCGGCCGCGCGGGTGGTGTCCGCGCACGAGCGCAGCAGACGCGCCGCCGCCAGGTCCGGGATCGGCTCCGGTGGGGCGTCCGCCGCCAACCGGTCCGCCTCGGCGAGCACCTCCCGTAACGCGGCAGCGCAGATCCGCAACGCCCGATCCTGAGCGCCCGCCGCGGTGGGCGCCCACGCCGGAGGGCTGCGGTTCAGCTCGATCGCCGCCACCACGTCGTACGCCCGCTCGCGCCGCCTGTCCCGATCACCCGCAGCGGCGTGCGGGTCGGTCAACCGCCCGGCGGCGGCGTCGATGAAGGCGGCGACGCCGTCCGCCGCCTCGGCCAGGCGCTGCCGGTAGGAGACCGGCACCGGGTCGGGCCAGAGAAACACCTCGGCCGCGGCGAGCAGCACGACGGCGAGGGTCACCCCACCGAGTCGCTCCGGCAGCGCGCCCGGCTGGTACGGGGGGAACGACGCCAGGATGTAGAAGAGCTGGAACGCGCTCGCCAACCCCACCAGGCGCGGATTGCCGACCCCGGCGAACGCCACCACGAAGCCGACGACCAGCATGCCACCGGCGGCCGCCCAGGTGCTCCACGCCAGCATCGAGCCCGCCGCGATCAGCGCCCACACCACCGGCAGCGACAGCACGAGGATCCGCGCCCGTTGCGGCGCCGGACCAGGTAGCTGCGCGAACGACCCGGCGGCTATCGTGCCGAACAACCCGTACGTGGCGAGCGTCGAGCTGCCCGCGCCGTACCGGCAGCCGTAGAAGACGACGGACGCGACGAGCGTCAGCCGGGCCGCGCGGCGCAGGACGGCGTCACCCGGGTCACGGCGGCGAAGCCGGCCAAGGAGGCTGGTTCCGAGCACTACCGCTCCCCCGGTTCGTCGCAGCACCCCTCCCCGGCCCACCATTCTTCACCGCGCCCCGCGCTGGGCGGCGGGTTTGGCGACGAATCACCGCCGGGAGCCGCCGAGCAGGCCGAGCCGGAGGGCCCGGAACAGGGTGCCGGGGCGGCTCAGGGCGGCCGGGTGGTCGAGCATCGTGGTGACCCGCCCCAGCCGGGCGTTGAGCACCGGGTCGGTCAGGGAGGCCCGGAAGAGCAGGTCCCCGAACCACTTGGTGACCTTGTAGCCGGGCGGGTACGGCCCGTCGACGTGCGGCAGCTCGATGTCGGCGGTGGTGGAGATCTGCCAGGCGGCGTCGACCACCACGCGGACCTGGTCGAAGTACGCGCGCGCGGGTTCGTCGTGCGGCTTCGGACCGGAACGCAGCCACTTCGACAGGCAGGAGGCGTGCAGTGTCGCGGAGGTCATGCCCTGGCCGTACACCGGGTTGAAGGAGGCGACCGCGTCGCCGGCGGCGACCAACCCGGCGGGCAGGCGGTCGAGCTTGTGGAAGTCGCGGCGTCGGCTGTCCGCCTGGTGGTACGTGACCACCCCGCCGAGCATCTCCCCGTGTTCGGCGATGTCTCCGAACATCTGCGGGTAGTGCTCCCGGCAACGGGCGGTGAAGTCGGCGACGTCGCGGCTGGGCCGGTCCCCGTCGTACCCGGCCACCAGCATGATCCAGCGGTCCCCCTCGACGGAGTTGATCCCACCGATCCGGGCGGTTCGCCCCTTGCCCGCCATGGTGTGGAAGACCGCCACCCAGGCGTCGCTGACCTTCTCGTCGCGTGTGAAGAGCGCCGTGGCGTAGTTCAGCTTGATCGGCATGCGGTGCAGCGGCGGGCGCGGCCACCCGTGCTCGGCCAGCCAGTCGCTCAACCGGCTGGACCGCCCCATCGCGTCGACCACCAGATCCGCTGCTTCGACAATGGGCTCGGTGCCACCGTCGGGCACGTACCGGGCGCCGGTGACCCGCCGCTCGTCGAAGACCAGACCCTCCGCCCGGCCGTACGCCATGCGGATGTTGTCGACGGCGAGGGTGCGTCGGCGGACCAGCGCCTCCAGGAACGGACGCGTGGTGATCAGCGCCGGCCCGGTGCCGGTCGCTGCGGGCGGCAGACCCAACATGCCGTTCACGTAGACCTTCGCCGTGCCCGGGTCGCGCGGTGGCGGAGGGGCGCCGAGCGCGAGCGCCTCGTCGGCGATGCCGGGAAACCAGCGCTCCAACTGGACCTGACCGGCGGGCAGCAGCGCGTGCACCTGACTGCCCTGGGGCACACCCGGCCGTGGCCCGGCGTTGACATCGGACGGATCCCGTTCGATGATCAGCACTTCCTCGGCGTGGTCGCTCAACACCCGGGCCGCCAGCAACCCGGCCATGCTGCCACCGAGCACCACCGCCCGTCGCATGACAACTCTGGTCTCGGCGGGTGGTTCGGCCGTCGCTATCTCGGCGAAGAGCCGGGACGGAGAGGGGGCCATGCGATCACTCCTCGAACGGTCGGGAACCTCGGCATCCACGACCGTAACCACCTCAGCCCCTGCCGTCAGCGCTCAGTCGGCCCGCCACGTCGAGTCGAGGCCCCGGGTGCGGTGGTCGGATCCGCGGCGGACCCCCGCTGTCCAGGGTCGCGCCGGGTCCGGCCACCAGCTATGAATATCGGGTGAGTGCCCATGCCGGTGCGACCCGGCCTCCGCCAGCCCCGGCTCTCCCGGAGCCCGGGGCGGGCAGCCGGACCACGCCGATCGCCGGGTTGGGCTTCCTGTGCCTGGTGGTGGTCCTGTCCGCGTGCACGCCGGCAGGTGACTCGCGCCAGCACGCCACGCCGCCGGCCGACAGCGCGGCGCCGTCGACGGGCGCCGGCGTTGGTGGGCCGCCGTGCACGCCACCGGTCGACACGCTGTCAGCACCGCCGGCGGGCTACCGGTTGGTGGGCGAGGACGTGGCGGTGCCTGACGCCCCGGTGCTGTCGGCGGAAGGTTCCGGAGAGGCCGATCCGGCTGCACGACTGTTCGCCAAATGGGGGCTCGTCGTCCGCGCCGGCATGGTCGTCGACCTGCGGGTGGCACCAGGCTGGCAGGACAAGGCCCGGCTCGGCTGGGGCGGCACCCGCCCGCCCGCGCCGACCGTCACCGTGCACGCCTGCGCGCCGGAGGGTGGGCAGGCTCAGTGGATGGCCTTCGTCGGGGGCATCTGGGTCGCGCGGGCCGGCTGCGTACCGCTCATCGTGACGTCGAACGGGAAGGACGATCGCGTCAACCTCGGCATCGGCGTCCCCTGCGACAAGACCGCCACGCCCTAGCCCCACCCGGTCGGACGGGTCCGGGTGGACGGCTGGGTCTACTGTCTACACCGCCGACGTACCGATTGTTCGCCGGGAACGCTGCTCAGCCCCGCCGACGCCCTGGACGTTCTGTCGAGAGGTCAACGACATGCTGAAGGCCGAGGATCTTCCCCCGTTTCAGCGAGCCGTGTCCTACGAGTCGCAGCGCGGCCAACGCGTGTACGCCACCCTGATCGCGCTGCGGCTGTCCCTGCTCCTGGTGGCCGCGATCGCGGGAGTCGCCACGTGGAAGCTCGACAATTTCGCCCCGGGCCCGGCGCTCGCGGCGGGCGCCTTCGCCGCCACCTCGATCGTCGAGGTCTTCCTCCTCACCAATCGCCCCAGTGAACGGTGGTACGTCGGCAGAGCCCTCTCCGAATCCATCAAGTCGCTCACCTGGCGATTCACCACCGCGGCTGACCCTTTTCCACAAGGGCGAAGCGACTCGGACAGCGCCGAGGAATTCACCCTCCGACTGTTGGGCTTGACCCGGGACATGTCGGCCGCCGGTTTGGCGGCACCCGCGGTGGCTGGGCAACAAATCACGGAGGGAATGCGGACACTGCGCGCCGCCTCCCTCGCGGAGCGCCGCGCCGCGTACCTGACCGGCCGTCTCGAGGCCCAGCGAGCCTGGTACGCCGAGCGATCACTGTCGAATCGGGCGCGGGCGACCCGCTGGTCGGTCAGCATGCTCGTGCTGGAGATCATCGGGGTGACCCTGGCCGTATCGCGGGCTGCCGGGCTGACCGACCTCGACCTGCTCGGCGTGGCCGCCGCTGCGGTCGCGGCCGGCGCGGCCTGGACGCAGACCCGGCAACACGGCGCGGTGGCGACCGCCTACGCCCTGGCAAGTCAGGAACTCGCCGCCATCGGATCCCTCGCCACCCGGATCGGCTCGGAGGCCGAACTGTCGCGGTTCGTCAACGACACGGAGACGGCGATCTCCCGGGAACACACGATGTGGCGAGCACGTCGACGCTGAGATTCCACGTACCTGACTGTGCTCACCGCACCCAGCCGAGAAAGCGCCGGTGCAGGGTGCCGGCCGGGGCCCACCTCAGGTCCGCCGACGCGCGGACCAGTTGCGCGCCCATGTACAGAGCCAGCGACAGCGGAGCTCCCTCGAACTCCTCCCGTAACTCATCCTGCCGGGTGCGGCATGGCCACGGGCGGTCGCAGCCACCACAGCCCGCTGCCCTCGGCACTCGACGCTGACGTCTACAACTTCCCACGTGCCTGTCGTGCGACCAGTTCCAGCACGGCGATCACCGTTCCGGCCCCGACGATCTCGCCTTGCGTTATCAGTTGGTGCGCCTCGACCAACGGGATCCAGGCGACCTGCTCAGCCTCGTTCACATCGACCAGGCCGCCCGTGTGCTCTGCCTCTCGGGCGAGGAAGAGCAGGTTCTCGGCGTCCGCCGTGCCCACCCAGGGCTGGAACGACAGCAGCGGCTCGACCTGATGCGGACGCCAGCCGGTCTCCTCTTCCACCTCGCGTACCGCACACAGCTCGGGCGATTCCTGCCCATCGACGTAGCCGCCGGGCAACTCCCACACCCACCGGTCGAACACGAACCGGTGCCGCCGCATGAGCAGCAGCCGCTGCTGCTCGTCGAGGACCGCGACCATGGCCGATCGGGGCGCCCGGATCACGTACTGCTCGAACCGCACACCATCGGGCAACTCCACATCGGCGATGCTCAGTCGCGCCCGGCGAGTGTCGTCGACGACACGCTCACCGTGGATGGTCCACCGCGTCAGCTCTGTCGACTGTTCCTCCGTCATCGGCTCAGTATCGACTCACCGCGCCGCCGCATCTTGCCGCCACCGGGGGAAGGGCACTCACCAGGATCACTCGCCGACGCAAGCACGTCAGATGCCCTAGAAAGGCGGTCAGCGCGACTCCCACGGACGCGTGGGGGTAGAGCCGCCGACCGGTGCCGCAGCTCCATCGGCCAACGCTCGTTGACGACCGCCGAGGCTTCCTTGCATCCTTGGCGGGAATCAGCCAATACGGGACCCATGGTATGGAGTGGGGTCACGTTGCCTTATCGAAGATGGACACGGTGACAACAGGCCTGCTAAGCAGGAGTGGTCCCACGGACACCTCCAGAATTGGTCGAAACGGCACATAACGACCGGTCTTCACTTCGTCAAGATTTTGATCGTTGGCATCGGTCAGATATCCGACCGAAGCAAGCCTTGCAGCGCAAACTGCCCGATTATCGAGGACCGAGTTAATCATCGACCTCATCGACCCGATCCACCCGTCCGACAATCACGAAGCTGGAGTGCAGTACCAATGACCTCAAGCTCCTCGGAGGAAGGACGAAAGGATTACCGGCCTCGCGATTATGGACTTACCTCCGCGTCCGCGGCGGCCGTTCTGGGCATTAGCATCTACATGCTGGCGAAACCAGCCCCCGACGTTCTCTGGCGGGACGATGTGGCAGCGGCAACAGCGCTCGCAGGGGGTGCTGTACTGTTCGGATCAGTGGTAGCTTCTGCACTTTTGAACAACCGTCACCTCCTCACGGAGGCAGCAGCAGCAACCCTCTTCGCGTTCCTTTTCTACGCTACAATTCAGGGCTCTACCCTCGTGCTAACGACCTCCAACTACAGGAGCGCTGTTGAAGCATCGGAGAAATGGCCCGTCGTTGCTAAGCACGACTACGAGGCGGAGCCATGGAGCAAGCAGTTTCCTAGCAAATTTGGTGAAAGTTTCATAGCTTACGAAGCTGGTCGACACCTTGTTGGCATCAGCTCCACACGAGATGCGACACAACCAGCCCTCTTGAACAACGAAGGCAAGTCCGACAATCTACAGGACTTCTTCCTCGAAGCAGATATCGAATACATCCAGGGCCCTTCTGACGGTTACTGTGGCTTCATGTTCGGCTATGAGAAGGATGAGCAATGGTGGGCTGTCGTCTTCGGCAGAAGATCCTTGACGGTCACCCAAAATCCCGGATCCTTACCGCATAGGTATATCTACGATCCAGATGACGTAAAGCCACCAAGGCAGGATAAACCGAACAAGCTAACGGTCTTAAAGGTCGGACGAGATCTTACGATGTTCCTGAACGGACGAACCGTCAAGAAATTGGGTGACCTGACTATCGCTAACGGCTCGCTGAGGTTGGCCGCTCAATCGAAAAGTCGGCCGATCTGGGTGCGCTGCGCCTTCGACAATGTTCTTGTACGAGGGACTGCCCCCGCAGCCGACTGATCCCTTCGCAGGTATCCACTAGCACTGGAATGATCATCCATAGTTCTCCGAGGAGACCTCACGATTAGATCGCCAACCCGGTTAGCGGCGGTTACCACTTCACCCTCGGCACGGTATCGACGGGTCGACGGTAGCCCGAGGATTGACCCGGCTTGAGGTAATTCGCACTATCCCAACCGCTCGCATACCCCGATTTCCAGGGAGCGGAGTGGATCAATGCGGGCCGAGGCCGCGGCGGCACCCGGCCACCGCGACCACGGCTCGGTAATCAGGCCGGCGCGGCCGCTTTTTCGGCGGCGCGGGGCGTCGCCGCCTCGTCGTCGGGGTGCTCGTCGACCATGGTGGCCTCGTCGAACGGGTCGTTGCCGCTCAGCACCGCTGTCGCCCGCTCCCGGTCGAACTCGCCGGTCCAGGTTCCCACCAGCACTGTCGCGACCGCGTTGCCGGCGAAGTTGGTCAGCGCCCGAGCCTCGGACATGAACCTGTCGATGCCGACGATCAGCCCGACGCCGTCGACGAGGTCCGGCCGGTGCGACTGGAGGCCGCCGGCCAGCGTGGCCAGCCCCGCGCCGGTGACCCCGGCAGCGCCCTTCGACGCGATGATCATGAACAGCAGCAGCGAGATCTGCTCGCCGATGGCCAGCGGCTTGCCCAGCGCGTCGGCGATGAACAGCGAGGCCATGGTCAGGTAGATCGCCGTGCCGTCCAGGTTGAACGAGTAGCCGGTCGGCACCGTGATGCCGACGACCGGCTTGCTCACGCCGAAGTGCTCCATCTTGGCGATCAGCCGCGGCAGCGCCGACTCCGACGACGAGGTCGACAGGATCAGCAGGAACTCCCGGCCCAGGTAACGCAGCAGCGAGAAGATCGAGATCCGGGCCACGAACCAGAGCAGCGCGCCCAGGAAGACCAGCACGAAGATCAGACAGGTGGCGTAGAAGCCCACCATGATCTGGGCGAGGCTCTTGAGGGCGTCCACACCGGTCGCGCCGACCACGGCGGCCATCGCGCCGAACGCGCCGATCGGCGCCAGCCACATGATCATGGCGAGGACCTTGAAGACGACCCGCTGGATGACGGTGATGGCGCTGAGCACCGGCTCACCCCGTCGGCCCATGGCCTGGACGGCGAAGCCGACCAGCAGGGCGACCAGGAGCGTCTGGAGCACCTTGCCCTCGGTGAGCGAGGAGAGCAGTGTCGTCGGGATGATCCCGAGTAGGAAGTCGGCCGTTCCGGCGGCCTCGTCACCGGCGGCGGCCTTGCCGGAGCCGACGAGGTCCGGGCCGAGGTTCAGACCCGAGCCGGGGTGGATGAGGTTGCCGACGACCAGGCCGATGGCGAGCGCGACTGTCGACATGGTCAGGAAGTAGCCGAGGGCCAGGCCGCCGACCTTGCCGACCTTCGCTGCCTGCCGCACGGAGCCGACGCCGAGCACGATGGTGCAGAAGATGACCGGGCTGATCATCATCTTGATCAGGTTGACGAAGCCGGTGCCGATCGGCTTGAGTTCCTTGCCGAAATCGGGGGCGACCAGGCCAACCACGATGCCGGCGACCACGGCCACGATGACGGCCAGATACAGGTAACGGGTACGGTCCCGGCGGACCGCCGGTGCCGGGGTGGTGGCGAGTGCGGTGGTGTCCATGTCGACAATGTGAACCGCGTCTCACCCGTTGACAGCCTTGCGGTCATTCTGTTCACCGCGTTGGCAGAAACGGTGGCGCGGCGAGGGAGGTGGTGGAGGTGGCCCGACGCCAGTGGAGCATCGCGGGGCAACTCTTCGCCCTCCAGGCGATGGTGGTGACGCTGCTCGTGCTGGCCGGCGCGGCGGGCGCCGTCTGGCTGGCCCGCAGCGACTCCCGCCAGGCCGCGCAGGAGGAGGTGCTCGCGGTGGCGCAGACCGTGGCCGGCTCCCCCGACGTCCGCGCGGCCCTCACGACAGCCGATCCCGCGACGGTCCTCCAGCCGTACGCCGAATCGACCCGGCAGGCCACGGGCACCGACTTCGTGGTGGTGATGGCCCCCGACCGCACCCGTTTCTCGCACCCGACCCAGGACCGGATCGGCGAGCCGTTCGTCGGTGAGATCGGGCCCGCTCTGGCGGGCCGCGCGTTCACCACCACCAACGTCGGGACGCTCGGCGAGTCGGTGCGCGCTGTCGTTCCGGTGTACGACGAGCAGCGACGCCTCGTCGGTCTGGTCTCGGTGGGCATCACCACCCGCGAGATCGACAAGAAGCTGCTCGGCCAGTTGCCGGTGCTGTTCGGTGTGGTCGCGCCGGCTCTGGCGCTCGCCGCGACGGGCTCCTGGCTGCTCAGCCGCCGGCTTCGTCGCCAGACGCACGGTCTGGGGCCGGCCCAGATGACCCGGATGTACGAGTACTACGACGCCGTTCTGCACTCGGTGCGCGAGGGTCTCGTCGTGCTGACCACCGATCGTCGGGTGGCGCTGGTGAACGACGAGGGCCGCCGGCTGTTGGGGCTCGACGCGGACACGCCGGTGATCGACCAGCCGGTGGCCGGGATCGACCTGCCGCCCGCGGCGGCCGAGTTGCTCGACTCCGGGCGGGACGCCCGCGACGAGCCGATCGTCGCCGGTGACCGGGTGCTCGTCGCCAACCAGCGGACCACCCGCTTCGAGGGCGCGGTGCTCGGCACCGTGCTGACCCTTCGCGACCAGACCGAGCTGCGCACCCTGGCCAGCGAGCTGGATTCGGTGCGCGCGTTGACCGAGGCGTTGCAGGCGCAGACCCACGAGTCGGCCAATCGGCTGCACACGGTGCTGACCCTGGTGGAGTTGGGCCGCGCCGACGAGGCCGTCCGGCTCGGCACCCGGGACCTGACGCTCGCCCAACAGCTGACCGACCGGGTGGTCGGCGCGGTGACCGAGCCGGCGTTGGCCGCCCTGCTGCTCGGCAAGTCCGCACAGGCCGGCGAGCGCGGGGTGGATCTGGTCATCGAGCCGGACTGCCGCCTCGACGACAGTCCGCTGCCGACCGGTGACCTGCTCACAGTGGTCGGCAACCTGGTCGACAACGCCCTGGAGGCGGTGGCCGGTACGCCGCCGCCGCGCCGGGTGCGGGTGTTCGTCGGCGCTACCGACGACGAGCTGGTGGTCCGGGTGGCCGACAGCGGCCCCGGTCTGGCACCGGAGCGGGTCGCCGACGCGTTCCGGCGCGGCTGGTCCACCAAGAGCACCGGCCGCGGCCTCGGCCTGGCGCTGGTCGGCCAGGTGGTACGCCGCCACGGCGGCAGCGCCGAGGTCTGTCGCTCGGACGACGGCGGCAGCCTGTTCACCGTCCGGCTGCCGGGCAGGATCGAGGGGTCATGACCGCCATCCGGGTGCTGGTCGTCGAGGACGAGCCGCTGCTGGCCGAGGCGCACAGCGCGTACACCGAACGGGTTCCCGGTTTCGTGGTGGTCGGGGTGGCGCACTCCGCGCGGGCGGCGATGGCGGCCCTGCGCGCCAACGACGGCGGCGACGTGGACCTCGTACTCCTTGATTTTCGGTTGCCCGACCTGCACGGCCTGGACGTCTGCCGGGCGCTGCGCGCGGCCGGCAGCAGCGTCGACGTGCTCGCGGTGACCTCCGCGCGGGACCTGGCGGTGGTACGCACCGCGGTGTCCCTCGGGGTGACCCACTACCTGCTCAAGCCGTTCACGTTCGCCGCGTTCCGCGACAAGCTGGAGCGGTACGCCGACTACCGCGCCCAGGCGCTCGCCGACGGCGAGGTCGCCGCCCAGCACGAGGTGGACCAGATGTTCGCCACCCTGCGCGGCACCGCCGGGCACAGCCTGCCCAAGGGGCTCGACGCGCAGACCCTCGACCGGGTACGCGCCGCGCTCACCGACGGCACCCGCCCCGAGGTCGGTCTGTCCGCGACCGAGGTGAGCGCGCTGACCGGCATCTCCCGGGTGACCGCCCGCCGCTACCTGGAGTACCTGGTGACCGTCGAACGCGCCGCCCGCACCCCCCGCTACGGCACCCCCGGCCGCCCCGAGGTCGAGTACCGCCCCCGCTGACGCCCCACCGCGTCGATCTTGCATCTTCTGTGGCGACGATTGACCCCAAAAGCGACATTCTCACAACAGTAAGTGCAAGATCGACGAACGCATTGGGGGCGAGGCCGGCACCACGCCGAGTACGTCAGGCGATCTGACGGAGGTCGTCACCGTAGTCGAAGATGATCCGCATCCGGGCGCCGAGCGCTCGTGCGTATCGGCTCAGCGTCGCGACCTCGTTGGCCTCCAGGTCACCGTTCTCGATCTGGCTGACCCTGCCGGGCGTGACACCCATCAGCTCGGCCACCTGCCGCTGGGTCAGGCCCAACCGCTTCCGCTCTTCGGCAAGGTGGAACGTCACTGATCCACGCCTCGGTACGAGCACGCTCTGCGTCGAGCGCTTCATCGTCCCCGTCATGCAGCTCAGCCCGGATGTGGTTCCAGTCATGGAAGTCGCCCAGCAGCCCTCCCGCAGCCAGTCGCGGACATCCGTTGTCGTCTTGATCGCCTAGCCACGTGGCGGCTCATGAGACATGGACCAACTATGGCCTGGCCTATACACCGCGCGTTGCACCCTATTGCGGTGGCGGGGCGGAGATCCGTTGTTAGACTCATCGGGTTGGGTTAGCGGTACGACCAGGGAGACCAGACATGGCGGGTGACGACGACATCTCCGGGTGAGACCGGACATGTTCGGCCACCGGTTCGGCGCGCGTAGGCGCAGCCGCCGTGGCCATGACGTCGTTCCACCGGTCCCCTTGTCGTCGGGCGGCTGAGGCGCGCCCACCCCACCCTTTGAGGTCACTCGCATGTCTGATGCGTTCATTGTCTGCTCGAACCTGTCCTTCTCCTGGCCGGACGACACCCCGGTCTTCTCGGAGCTGTCCTTCACCGTCCCCGGCGGTCGCACCGGCCTGGTCGCGCCCAACGGCGCCGGCAAGAGCACCCTGCTGCGGCTGATCGCCGGGGAGCTGCGGCCCAGCGGCGGCAGCGTCACCGTCGACGGTGTGCTCGGCTACCTCCCGCAGACGCTGCCGCTGGTCGGCGACCTGAGCGTGGCGCAGGTGCTGGGCGTGGCCGAGCGGATCGCGGCGTTGCACGTCATCGAGGCCGGCGACGCCAGCGAGGAGCACTTCGCCACCATCGGCGACGACTGGGACATCGAGGAGCGCACCCGCTCCGAGCTGGACCGGCTCGGCCTGGGTGAGCTGTCGCTCGACCGTCGGCTGCACACCCTCAGCGGCGGCCAGGTGGTCTCCCTCGGCCTGGCGGCGCAACTGCTGCGCCGCCCGGACGTGCTGCTGCTCGACGAGCCGACGAACAACCTGGACCTGGAGGCCCGGCACAAGCTCTACGACGTCCTCACCGATTGGTCCGGGTGCCTGCTGCTGGTCAGCCACGACCGGGAACTGCTCGACCGGATGGACCGCATCGCCGAGCTGGACCAGGGCGAGATCCGCTGGTACGGGGGCAACTTCACCGCGTACACCGAGGCGGTGCAGGCGGCGCGGGAGGTGGCCGAGAGCAACCTGCGCAACGCCGAGCAGGAGGTCAAGCGGGAGAAGCGGGAGATGCAGCAGGCCCGGGAGCGGGCCGACCGGCGGGCCAGCAACGCCTCGAAGAACCTGAAGAACGCCGGCCTGGCCCGGATCGTCGCCGGTGGGCTCAAGCGCAGCGCGCAGGAGTCGGCGGGCAAGGCGCAGGAGACGCACTCGTCCCGGCTCGGTCAGGCCAAGGCCCGACTCGACGAGGCCGGCCGGGCGGTACGCGACGAGGACCGCATCGTCGTGGACCTGCCCGACACCACAGTCCCGGGCGGGCGCACGGTCTTCTCCGGCCAGGGGATGCGGGCCCACTTCGACGACCGGGACCTGTTCGGCGGCGACGGCGCCGACCTGGTGATCCGGGGGCCGGAACGGATCGCGCTGACCGGGGCGAACGGCGTCGGCAAGTCGACCCTGCTGCGCCTGGTCAACGGTGACCTGCAACCGTCCGGCGGTGAGCTGAAGCGCGGCGAGGGGCGGATCGCGTACCTGTCGCAGCGGCTGGACCTGCTGGACCTCGACCGCACGGTGGCGGAGAACTTCGCCGCGTACGCGCCGAGCCTGCCGGACGCCAAGCGGATGAACCTGCTGGCCCGGTTCCTGTTCCGGGGCGCCCGGGTGAACCTGCCGGTCGGGGTGCTCTCCGGCGGTGAACGGCTGCGCGCCACCCTCGCCTGTGTGCTCTGCGCCGAGCCGGCGCCGCAACTGCTGCTGCTCGACGAGCCGACGAACAACCTTGACCTGGTCAGCGTGGGTCAGTTGGAGAGCGCGCTGTCGGCGTACCAGGGGGCGTTCGTGGTGGTCAGCCACGACGAACGGTTCCTCGCCGAGATCGGCGTGCAGCGGTGGTTGCGGTTGGCCGACGGCCAACTGCGCGAGATCAGCGCCCCCGAGCGGGTCTGAGCCCTGCGGTCCGGCCGGCGTACGCCGGCCGGACCGAGGCCGGCTCAGCTCACGTTGGCCGGGCCGAGGACGCTCTTCAGGTCACCCATCAGCGCGGTCGTGGCCGCCACCCGGAACGGACCCAGCCGCAGCGTGGTGGTGCGCCCGCCGTTCTGGAGCTTGACGTGCACCTCGGTGTCGCCGGGGTGCAGCACCAGGGTTTCCTTGAGTTTCTCCACCAGCGGTGGTGTGCAGCGGTGCACAGGGATGGTGAGGGTGACCGGCTTGTTGGTGGCGCTGGTGCTGACGTCCGGCATGGACATGTCCATCGCCATGATGCGTGGGGTGTCGTCGCGGCGGTCCACCCGACCCTTGACCACGACGATGGCGTCCTCGGCGATGTACTGCCCGATCACCTCGTAGGTGTTGGGGAAGAACAGCGCCTCCACCCCACCGGCCAGGTCCTCCAGGGTGGCCGACGCCCAGGCCCGGCCCTGCTTGGTGACCCGGCGCTGCACCCCGGAGAGGATGCCGGCGAGGGTGACGACCGCCCCGTCGGGCACCCCGCCCTCCTCGGCAAGGGACGCGATGGTGGTGTCGGCTGCCGCGTTGAGGATGTGCTCCAGACCGAACAGCGGGTGGTCGGAGACGTACAGGCCGAGCATCTCCCGCTCGAAGGCCAACTTGTCGCGCTTGTCCCACTCGCTGTCGCCGATGGTCGGCATCACGGTGGTGCTGCCGGTGTCCGCGTCACCGAAGCCGGCGCCGAACAGGTCGTACTGGCCGACGGCCTCCTTGCGCTTGACGTCGGCGTACGCGTCGATCGCGTCGGCGTGCACCGCGAGCAGGCCCTTGCGGGGGTGGTCGAGGGAGTCGAAAGCCCCCGCCTTGATCAACGATTCGATCGTCTTCTTGTTGCAGACCACCGCGTCCACCTTGGACAGGAAGTCGTAGAAGTCGGCGTACTCGCCCTTCTCCTCCCGGCAGCGCATGATCGAGGCGACCACGTTCGCCCCGACGTTGCGGACGGCGGCGAGCCCGAAGCGGATGTCCTTGCCGACCGGGGTGAACGGCCCGGCCGAGGTGTTCACGTCCGGCGGCAGCACCTGGATGCGCATCCGGCGACACTCGGCCAGGTAGAGCGCCATCTTGTCCTTGTCGTCACCGACGCTGGTCAGCAACCCGGCCATGTACTCGGCCGGGTAGTGCGCCTTCAGGTACGCGGTCCAGTAGGAGACCAGACCGTACGCGGCGGAGTGCGCCTTGTTGAAGGCGTACCCGGCGAACGGCACCAGGACATCCCACACCGCCTGGATCGCCTCGTCGGAGTAGCCGCGCTCGCGGCAGCCGTCCCGGAACGGGATGAACTCCTTGTCGAGGATCTCCTTCTTCTTCTTACCCATGGCCCGGCGCAGCAGGTCCGCCTGACCGAGGGTGTAGCCGGCGAGGATCTGCGCGGCGCGCTGCACCTGCTCCTGGTAGACGATCAGGCCGTGGGTGGGCTCCAGGATCTCCCGCAGCGGCTCCTCCAGCTCCGGGTGGATCGGCGTGATCTCCTGGAGGCCGTTCTTGCGCAGCGCGTAGTTGGTGTGCGAGTCGACGCCCATCGGGCCGGGTCGGTACAGGGCCAGGACGGCGGAGATGTCCTCGAAGTTGTCCGGCTTCATCAACCGCAGCAGCGACCGCATCGGCCCGCCGTCGAGTTGGAACACGCCCAGGGTGTCACCGCGGGCCAGCAGCTCGTACGCGGCCTTGTCGTCCAGCGGCAGGCCCAGCAGGTCGAGCTTCCGGCCGTGGTTCAGCTCGATGTTCTTGACCGCGTCGTCGATGATCGTCAGGTTGCGCAGGCCGAGGAAGTCCATCTTCAGCAGCCCGAGCGACTCGCAGGTCGGGTAGTCGAACTGCGTGATGATCGCCCCGTCGGCGTCGCGGCGCGTCAACGGGATGTGCTCGATGATCGGCTCGGCGGACATGATGACGCCGGCGGCGTGCACACCGGTCTGCCGGATCAGCCCCTCGATGCCCTTGGCCGTGTCGATCACCTTGCGGACGTCCGGGTCGGAGTCGTACAGACCGCGGATCTCGCCCGCCTCGGCGTAGCGGGGGTGCTTGTTGTCGAAGATGCCGGTGAGCGGGATGTCCTTGCCCATCACCGCCGGTGGCATGGCCTTGGTGATCCGGTCGCCGACCGCGTACGGGAAGCCGAGAACCCGGGCGGAGTCCTTGATCGCGGCCTTCGCCTTGATCGTGCCGAAGGTGGCGATCTGGGCGACCTTGTCCTCGCCCCACTTGTCGGTGACGTACTTGATCACCTCGCCGCGCCGACGCTCGTCGAAGTCGATGTCGACATCCGGCATCGAGACCCGCTCGGGGTTGAGGAACCGCTCGAAGATCAGACCGTGCTGGATCGGGTCCAGGTCGGTGATGCCCAGCGCGTACGCGACGAGCGACCCGGCGGCCGAACCACGGCCCGGACCCACGGCGATGCCCTGGTTCTTGGCCCACTGGATGAAGTCGGCGACCACGAGGAAGTAGGACGGGAAGCCCATCTGGTTGATGACGCCCAGCTCGTACTCGGCCTGGACGACGTGCCCCTCCGGGATGCCGTTCGGATAGCGGCGGGCCAGGCCGGCGAAGGTCTCCTTGCGGAACCAGGACTCCTCGGTCTCGCCCTCGGGCACCGGGAAGCGCGGCATCAGGTTGTGGAACTCGAACATGCCCTTCGGGTCGACCTTCTCGGCCACCAGCAGGGTGTTGCGGCAGCCCTCCTGCCACAGCTCGGACGAGTCCACAGCGCGCATCTGGTCGGCGCTCTTGATGAAGTAGCCGCCACCCTCGAACCGGAACCGGTTGGGGTCGTCGATGTTGCTGCCGGTCTGCACGCAGAGCAGCACGTCGTGGGCGGTGGCCTGCGCCTCGTGGGTGTAGTGGGAGTCGTTCGTGACCACTGGCGGGATGTCCAGCTTGCGGGCGATCTCGGTGAGCCCCTCGCGGACCCGGCTCTCGATGGAGAGGCCGTGATCCATGATCTCCAGGAAGTAGTTGTCCTTGCCGAAGATGTCCTGGTAGCTCGCGGCAACCTTGAGCGCCTCGTCGAACTGGCCCAGGCGCAGCCGGGTCTGCACCGCGCCGGACGGGCAGCCGGTGGTGGCCATGATCCCCTCGGCGTGCTCGGCGATCAGCTCCATGTCCATCCGGGGCCACTTGACGTAGTGCCCCTCCATGGACGCGCGCGAGTTGAGGGTGAACAGGTTCTTCAGGCCCCGCGCGTCCTTCGCCCACATCGTCTTGTGGGTGATCGCGCCGTTACCGGAGATGTCGTCGCTCTTCTGCTCCGGCCGACCCCACTTGACCCGCGCCTTGTGGTAGCGCGACTCCGGCGCCACGTACGCCTCGACGCCCAGGATCGGGGTGATCCCGGCGGCCATCGCCTGGTTGTAGAAGTCGTTCGCGCCATGCATGTTGCCGTGATCGGTGATCGCCACAGCGGACATGCCCAGCCGCTTGGCCTCGGCGAACAGGTCCTTCAGCCGGGCCGCTCCGTCGAGCATCGAGTACTCGGTGTGCACGTGCAGATGCGCGAACGAATCGGCCATGCGTGGCGCCCCCCGGCGGTGTGGATCTTGTTGGTCGGAGCCGACCGGGACCTACCCTACCGAGGTGATCTCGGCGGCTCCACCGTCCGCGCCGACGGTCGTGGCCCTCGTCTCCTGATCGCCCCCGCGTGGGCCTAGGCTCGGAGGATGGCGAGGTACTACGACGTACACCCGGAGAACCCCCAGCCCCGGATCATCGGCCAGGTCGCCGACCTGATCCGCAGTGGTGGGCTGGTCGCCTACCCGACGGACTCCTGCTACGCGCTCGGCATCCAGCTGGGCAACCAGGACGGGCTGGACCGGATCCGGCAGATCCGCCACCTCGACGACCGGCACCACTTCACGCTCGTCTGCCGGGACTTCGCGCAGCTCGGCCAGTTCGTCCAGATCAGCAACTCGGTCTTCCGCCTGGTCAAGGCGTCCACCCCGGGCAGCTACACGTTCATCCTGCCGGCCACCAAGGAGGTGCCCCGCCGGATGCTGCACCCGAAGAAGCGGACCGTCGGCGTTCGGGTACCCCGGCACACCGTCACCCAGGCGCTGCTGGCCGAGCTGGCCGAGCCGCTGGTGTCCAGCACGCTGGTCCTGCCCGGCGACGAGGAGCCGATGACCCAGGGCTGGGAGATCAAGGAACGGCTCGACCACCAGCTCGACGCGGTGCTCGACGCCGGCGACTGCGGCAAGGAGCCGACGACAGTGATCGACCTGTCCGGGCCCGAGCCGGAGATCCTGCGCCGGGGCGCCGGGGACGTGTCCCGCTTCGATTGACGCCCTCTCCACCCTGAAGGGCGGAGATTCCGGTCTGCTGCACCCCCGAAGGGGCACGCTCCCGGCGAGTTACCGCTTCGCTGCGCGGTGCCGGCACGGGTGCCGGTCTTACCTGCGCTCCACGGTCGCTGAGGTCCGCCCGTCCGGCGGCCCTGATGTTTCTGGCGGCGTTCACGTCTCGGACGTGCAGGCTGCCGCATGGGCAGCCCCACGTCCGGACGTTGAGCGCCATCTTGTCGTTGATCCGGCCGCAGTCCGAGCACATACGGGTCGACGGGAAGAACCGATCTACCCGGCTGAAGGGCAGTGCACTAGCTCGCATTTCGGTAGCGCGCCGGTTTCGGGTCGGGTGCCGGACGGTACGGGGCCGCCGCCGCGGCACCTGTCATACGCTCAGGGATCGGCACCGGCGAGCATTGGACACCCGGCATGCCCGACGCGGACGACATCGACGCCCTGGCCCGGTCCGCCGCGCACGGCGACCCGGCCGCGCTCAACGCCCTGCTGGTCGCGGTGCGCCCAGAGGTGTTGCGGCTGTGCGCCCGGTTTCTGCCCAACCGGGAGGACGCCGAGGAGGCCTGCCAGGACACGTTGTTGGCGCTGGCCGGCGGCATCACCCGGTTCGAGGGGCGCTCCTCGTTCCGCACCTGGCTGCACCGGCTGACCGTCAACCGGGCCCGCTCCACGTACCGCACGCTGCGCCGCCGCTGCCGACTGGAGGCCGAGGGCGTGCCGCTGCCCGACCAGGCCGACCCCCGACGGACCAGCGTGGTCGCGGGCACCCGCCTCGACCTGCTCGACGCCTTCGACTCGGTGCATCCCGATCTCGCCGAGGTGGTCGCCCTTCGCGATGTCCTGGGGCTGAGCTACCCCGAGATCGCCGCCCTGCTCGACGTGCCGCTGGGCACTGTGAAGTCCCGGTTGCACCTGGCCCGGCGCCAGGTCCGGCAGCGGCTCGGCGCGGAATGAACCGCAGGTCGTTCCGCCGGGTCGTCGTCGTCCTCGCGGCCACCGTGGGGGTCGCCGCCTGCGGCGCCGACGCCGTCTCGCCCCTGCCCGTCCAACCGGCCGGCCCGACCCTCTCGACCCCGACCCTCTCGCCGCCGTCCCCCTCCGCGGTTCTCCCGATCCCCGCGCCCACCGGGTCGCCATCCCGACCGCCGCCGGCCAGCGCGCGCCCGGCACCGCCCGCACCCACCAGAACACTGGGTACGCCCCGAACGACTCCCCCGCCGACCGACGCGACGCCGGCCTGTCAGGGCGCTGTCCGCTACGACCTGCCGCTCGCCGAGACCGAGATCGAGCTGCTGAAATCGCTTTGCTTCGCCACCGGTGCGGTGCTGCGCATCCAGGGCATCGGGCCGGGGCTCGTCACCGTCGACCGCCCGGAATTGGTCTCCCAGCAGTACGAGGCGGGCGTGGTGGACATCCGCTTCGTCCGCGCCGGCACCGTCGCCGTCACGATCCCCAAGGACGGCCGGGAGCACACCATCACAGTGGTGGTCCGCTAGCCGGGATCGACGCCGGGCGCGGAGGAACTCGGCGGCGGCGACCCCCAGCAGCACCAGACCGGCGGCGACGCCAGCCGGGCCGGGTGGGACCCAGGTACCGCTGAAGATCAACCCGTGGTCACCGAACGCCGTGAGCAGCGCGGCGGCCAACAGCATCAGGCCGAACATGGTGCCCAGGATCAGCGGCGGCTGGGTCACCGCCGGGCCGGTTCGCCGCACCTACCGCAGGCGCACTCCGGCGAGCAGGGTGTCCACGAAGGCGGGTCCGCCGTCCGCGGGCGGGGCGATCTGCACGTACACCAGGGCGGGTCGGCCGGGGTGCAGGGCTGCCGACTCGATGATCTGCGGACGACCCCGGTCGCAGCGGTACGCCACCACTGTCCACTCGACGCCCGCCTGCCAGGTGATTCGGGGCGGCGCGGACGTGCAGTCACCGTGGGTGCGCTCGGCCAGGAACCCGGCCGGCGTGGTGCGTGCCGCCGTGCTGGCGGAGAGGCCCACGAACGCGCCGGGCAGGCGGGGGTCGGTGGCCCACCGGCGGGGTTGCGGTGACATCACCAGCGCCGGTTCGGGATCACCGTCGGCACCGTACTGACCGGCCCAGGTGGCACCCGTGGCGGACCAGCCGGGCGGCAACGCCACTGTCAACGGCCCGGCCGTGTACGTGCCGATGACTGGCCCAGCAGACCCGACGCCATCTGCCTCGGCGCCCACCGCACCCACCGCGGCGACGGCCACCACGGCGGCCCCGGCCAGCCGCAACCGGCGGCGCGCCCTCACCCGGGGTGACGGCTGTCGCCGCACGGGACCGGCCGCCGCAGCCGGGGCGCTCGCGCGGACCAACGCGGCGTGCACCGTCGCGGCGTCGGGGTAACGGTCGGCCGGGCGGTGGGCGGTGGCCCGGGCGAGCACCGCCGCGACCGCCGGGGGCACGTCGTCCCGCAGTCGGAGTTCCGGTGGGTGCCGAGGCGGATCTGATCTGGTCGGGTTCGCGCCGGTGGGGTCGGCGGCCAGCAGTCGGATGCCGAGCCGGCCGAGCCCGTACACGTCGGCGCGGGTGTCGATCACCGCGCCCGGATCGTCCTGCTCGGGGGCCATGTAGCCCGGGGTGCCGGCCCGGGCGGTCAGTCCGGAGGCGGCGGCGAGCGCCTTGGCGAGGCCGAGGTCGGCGATCAGCACCTGTTCCGCGCCGTCGGGGCCGGCGGAGCGGAACAGGATGTTGCCCGGGGTGAGATCACGGTGCACGACGCCGTGGCGGTGCAGCACGGCGACCCCGGCGCAGATCTCGCCGAGCAGCCGCAGCGCCGTCGGCGCGGGGATCTCGCCAGCGGCCAACCGGTCCCGCAGGCTGCCGCCGTCCGCCCAGGCCAGGACCGCGTACGGGCGGCCGTCGGGCAGCTCACCGACGGCGTGCACCCGGATCAACCGCTCGTGCTCCAACCGGCGCAGCAACCGGGCCTCGTCGAGGAAGCGTTCCCGCACCCGTAGGTCGTGGCTCCAGTTCTCGGCCAGCACCTTGATCGCCACGTGCGCGTCGAGCGCCCGGTCGTAGCCCAGCCACACCGTCGCGAACGAACCGACGCCGAGCAGCCGCTCGACGGCGTAGGGCCCGATCCGCAGTGGAGCCGTCACCCGCGTCACCCCCGGCCTGCTCGGTCGGTCGGCGTTTCTCTGCACAGTAGACCCGGCGGGTCGGAATCCCGACGAACCGTTGGCGCTGGCGCGGTGACTAAGAGGGCAGGAGACCCATCACCGAAGGAGCCACCATGAACCGTCCCGCGATCCTCCTCACCACCGCCGCGTTGGCGCTCGGCACGCTCGTCCCGGCGACCGTCGCCGGCCCGGCGGCGGCAGCACCGTTGGCCGGCGGCGCCGCGCCCGCCTCGGCCCGCGGTCCGCTCGCCGCCGCCGGGCACACCCACCCGCAGGTGCTCGGCGTCGGTGGCGTCGGCGTGTACCGCATCGGCGCCAGCCTGGCGTCGCTCACCACCAACGGGCACCTCGGCTGGACCGTGCCGACCTGCGGCGGAGTGGTGCACGCCGGCGCGACCGGTTCCTGGGCGGGCGTGATCCTGCTGGCCTTCCGCGACGGGCGACTGGTGGAGGTCGGTACGGCAACCGCGCCGCCGCGGTCCCCCGCCGGCGCCACTGTCGGCATGTCCTTCGACGAACTGGAGGCGATCTACGGCCGGCGGGGGTCGCTGATCCGCAACGACGCGGGGGACGCCGAGGCGTACCTGGTCCGGGTCGGGTCGCGGGTGGAGCTGTTCACCGGGCACCCGATCCGGCCCGGGGTGGGCTACTTCCAGGTCGGCCCGGCCAGCTTCGTCGAGCGGAACTTCCGCCACGGCGCGGCCTGCTGACTTTTCCCAGGTGCGGGGCGTCCGGTATCGACCGGGCGCCCCGTACGTCGTGTCGGTCCGGACGGAGGTTAGGCGGACACGATGATGTCGGCGTAGACAACACTGTGTGCCACACAGTATGGTGTGACACATGGTTAGCGAGGACGTTCTACGGACGCACCTACAGGAGTTGCGTCGAGGCACCGTCGTGGTGGCCAGCCTGGTCGCGCTACGCCGACCGGACTACGGCTACGCACTGCTGCAACGGCTCAGCGACCACGGCTTCCCGGTCGACGCCAACACCCTCTACCCGCTGCTGCGCCGCCTGGAGGACCAGGGGTTGCTGACCAGCGAGTGGAACACCGAAGAGAGCCGACCGCGCAAGTTCTACCGGACCAGCGACGAGGGCGAGTCGATGCTGAACCGGCTCCTCGACGACCTCGCCGCCGTGCAGACCTCCATCACCGGGCTGATCCAAGGAGTGGACCGATGAACACCCTGACCGACCGCTACCTCGCCGCCACCCTGCGATCGGTGCCCACCCAGCGCCGCGACGAGATCGCCAACGAGCTGCGGGCCTCCATCGACGACATGATCGAGGGCCGGACCGATGGAGGACAGGACGCGACCACCGCCGAGCGGGAGGTGCTCACCGAGCTGGGCAACCCGGACGTCCTGGCCGCCCGGTACGCCGACCGCCGGCTGCAGCTCATCGGCCCTACCTACTACCTGCTCTGGCTGCGACTGCTGAAGCTGCTGCTCAGCTTCATCCCGGCGCTGGTCGGCACCGTCGTCACAGTGGTCGAGGCGGCCGAAGGAAAGGGCTTCGGGGCGATCGGGCCGGGCATCGTCGCGGCGATGCAGGTGGCCGTGCAGATCACCTTCTGGCTCACAGTGACCTTCGCCATCATCGAGCGCACCCAGACGGCCGTGGACGTGCCGGAGTGGACGGTCGACCAACTGCCCGACGCGCCGGTGCGACGAGGCATCCCCCTCGCCGACACCATCGCATCGGTGATCATGCTGGTGCTGACCATCGCGTACCTGCCGTTCCAGCACTACCACTCCTGGGTGCGTGGCACCGACGGCGAGAACATCCCGATCCTCGACCCGGCGCTCTGGTCGTTCTGGCTCCCGGCGCTGATCGTGGTGCTGGCGCTCAGCGTGATCTTCGAAGTCGTCAAGTACCGGATCGACCGCTGGACCTGGGCCCTGTTCGGCATGAAGGCGCTGCTCAACCTGGCCTTCTCGGTGCCGCTGGCGTGGCTGGCGCTCTCCGACCGACTGCTCAACCCGGCCCTGGGCGAGCGCCTGAGCTGGGTGGCGGAGGCAGGCAACCGGAACTCCCTCGGCCTGGCCATCGCGGTGGGCGCCGCCGCGATCGCGGTCTGGGACCTGGTCGACACCGCTCGGAAGGCCCGCCGGCAGACGACCGCATGAGCGACACCAGAGGAGGCGGCCCGGCGCGTACCCCGCGCCGGGCCGCCGCCCGTCGGCGTGGCCGTGGCGGCGTGCCCGGTCGACGGGCCTGGTGGGCGGCGTGGCATCGTTCCGGGATGACAGTGGCACCGCGACCGGAATGGCGTCGTCCGGGTCCAACGGCAGAGCAGCGCCGAAACGACCTCTGGATCGGCCTGGGCATGACCGGGCTGGCATTGGTCAGTTTGACCCTGGCCCGCAGCACCGGCGCGTTCCTGCTGGGCCCACCGCCGTCCGGGCCGGAGCAGCTGTTCTGGACCGTCGCGGTGACCCTCCCGTTGATCTGGCGACGACGCTGGCCGACCGCGACAGTGCTCATCGTCGCGGTGGCGTTCATTGCCGCGCAGGCCCGCTCGGCCCCGGAGAGCCAGTTCTCCTCCTGGGCCCTGTTCTGCGCCCTCTACACCGTCGGCGCGTGGGGGCAGGACCGCCAACTGTCCCGCCGGCTGCGGATCGGCGTGATCGCCACGATGTTCGCCTGGCTGGGGATCTACTACGCGGTGATGATCGACCACATTCCGGCGGACACCTTCGCCGACGCGGTCGGGCCGGTGCCACCGGTGCTCGCCGCGATGGTCAACGGTGTGCTGCTCAACGTGCTGGTCTTCGGTTTCGCGTACTTCTTCGGTGAGACCGCGTGGGTGGCCGCGCGCCGTGAGCACGAGCTGCGCGCCCAGGCCGAGGACCTGCGCCGGTCGCAGGCCGAGGCCCGGGAACGGGCGGTGCTCGGCGAACGCGTCCGGATCGCCCGCGAGCTGCACGACGTGGTCGCCCACCACGTGTCGGTGATGGGCGTGCAGGCATCCGCCTGCCGCCGGGTGTTCGACCGCGACCCGGGCAAGGCCCGCACCGCGCTGACCGCCATCGAGCAGAGCGCCCGTACCGCCGTCGACGAGCTGCGTCGGATGCTCGGCGTGCTGCGGACCTCCGCCGGCACCGACGCCGCGCCGCCGACGGCCGGCGGCGTCGAACGGATCGACGAGCTGGTCGAGCGGGCACGGGCCGCCGGGCTGACGGCCACCCTCGGGGTGTACGGCGACCCCGTCGCGTTGCCCGAATCGGTCTCCCAGACTGCCTACCGGGTGACGCAGGAGGCGGTGACCAACACCCTGAAGCACGCCGAGGCGGCCCTGCTCGACGTGCGGGTCCGGTACCTGGCCCGGGAGGTGGAGGTCGACGTGACCGACGACGGGCGGGGCGGCGGCCGGACCGACACCGTCGGGTTGGGCCTGATCGGCATGCGCGAACGGGTCACCGCCCACGACGGCGACCTGGAGGCCGGGCCGCGGGCCGGCGGCGGCTGGCGGGTACGCGCCCGCTTCCCCCTGGGGGCGTCGGCGGACCTGCCGGTGGGCCCACAGCGGGAGCCGAGCGACAGGCAGCAGGCGGCGGCCGGCGCGGAGCCGTCGGCATGAGCGCGGCAGCCCAACAGACGCCCGATGCCGGGCCGACGGTGCGGGTGCTGCTCGCCGACGACCAGCACCTCGTCCGTACCGGCTTCCGGGTCATCCTGGAGGTGGAGGACGACATCGAGGTGGTCGGTGAGGCCGCCGACGGCGAACGGGCCGTCACCATGACCCGAGCCACCCGCCCCGACGTCGTACTCATGGATGTGGAAATGCCCGGGATGGACGGCCTGGAGGCCACCCGGCAGATCGTCGCCGACGGCCCCGGGGCGCCCGCGGTGCTGATCCTCACCACATTCGACCGCGACGACTACCTGTTCGCCGCGCTGCGGGCCGGGGCCAGCGGCTTCCTGCTCAAGAACGGCACGCCGGAGGAGCTCATCGAGGCGATCCGGGTGCTGGCCAGGGGCGATGGTCTGCTCGCCCCGGAGATCACCCGTCGGGTGATCTCCACCTTCGCCCGACCCGGCGACCCGGCGGGCACCGCCCACCGGGGCCCGGACGCCGATGCCGCGCTGGCCGAGCTGACCCCGCGCGAACGGGAGGTGCTGATGCTGCTCGCCGCCGGGTCGAGCAACGCGGAGATCGCCTCGGCCATCCACCTGGGCGAGGCGACGGTGAAGACGCACGTGAGTCGGGTACTGGCCAAGCTGGGCCTGCGCGACCGGGTGCAGGCCGTGGTGTTCGCGTACGAGAACGGGGTGGTCCGCCCCGGCGGGTGACGGCGTCCACCGCGAGGTGGACCCGCCCGCTCACCCGTCGGGCGGACGGCGTGGCGGCGTCATCGATCTAGCGTGGGTGCGTGACCAGAACGCTTCGCCTCGACGGCGTCGACCGCAGCTTCGGCGACCGTCAGGTGCTCAGGAACGTGTCCTTCGAGGTGTCCGCCGGCCGGATGACCGGTTTCGTGGGCGCCAACGGCGCCGGCAAGACCACCACCATGCGGATCATCCTGGGTGTGCTCGCCCCCGACGCGGGTGAGGTGAGCTGGGGCGGCACCACGCTGACCCGGCAGGACCGCCGGCGCTTCGGCTACATGCCGGAGGAGCGGGGCCTCTACCCCAAGATGACCACCCGTGAGCAGGTGGCCTACCTGGGCCGGCTGCACGGGCTGGACGCCGCCGCGGCACGACGTTCCACCGACGCGCTGCTGGACCGGGTCGGGCTCGGCGAGCGCGGCGACGACCTGCTGGAGACGCTGTCGCTGGGCAACCAGCAGCGCGCCCAGATCGCCGCCGCGCTGGTGCACGACCCCGAGGTGCTGGTGCTCGACGAGCCGTTCTCCGGCCTCGACCCGCTGGCAGTGGAGACCGTCGTGGCCGTGCTGCGGGAACGGGCCTCGGCCGGCGCGCCGGTGCTCTTCTCCAGTCATCAGCTCGACGTCGTCGAGCGCCTCTGCGACGACCTGGTCATCATCGGGGACGGGGTGATCCGGGCCGCCGGCAGCCGGCAGCAGCTGCGCGACTCGTACACGGTGCCCCGCTTCGAGTTGGTCGTGGAGCACGACGCCGGCTGGGTACGCGACCACCCCGGCGTGACACTGGTCGAGTTGGACGGCGCGCGGGTGGTCTTCGACCTGCCGGCCGGCACCGACGAACAGCCAGTGCTGCGGGCGGCCCTCGCGCGCGGCCCGGTCCGCGCCTTCCGCCCGGTCAGCCCCTCGCTCACCGAGATCTTCCGAGAGGTCACCCAGTGAACGTCACCCAGGCCACCCGGCTGGTCGCCGAACGCGAGATCCGGGTCAAGTTGCGCGACCGCACCTTCCTGTTCGGCACGCTGTTCTTCCTGTTGATCGCCGCGGCCGGCACCATCCTGCCGCCGCTGTTCTCCGGCGGGCCGTCCACGGTGGCGGTGACCGAGAGCTTGGCCGCGCCGCTGCGCGCCGCCGGGCTGGACGTCCGGGTCGTCCCCGACGACCGGGCCGCCGAGCAGGCCGTCCGCGACGACGACGTGGACGCCGCGGTGGTCACCGGACCGGCCGTCCTGGCCATGGACGACGCCCCGGACGACGTGGTGAAGGCCCTGAGCACCCAGCCGACGGTCCGTCTGCTCGACCCGGACGCGGTCGACCCGGTGGTGGCGTTCCTGGTGCCGTTCGTCTTCGCGTTCGTCTTCTTCATCACCTCGCAGACGTTCGGTGTGCAGATCGCGCAGAGCGTCATCGAGGAGAAGCAGACCCGGATCGTGGAGATCCTGGTCGCCGCCGTGCCGGTCCGGGCCCTGCTGGCCGGGAAGGTGGTGGCCGGGGCCATCCTGGCGTTCGCGCAGATCGCCCTGATCGCGGTGGTGGCGGTGATCGGGTTGCAGATCGGCGACAGCGGAAGTCTGCTCAGCCTGCTCGCCCCGGCGATCGGCTGGTTCGTGCCGTTCTTCCTGATCGGTTTCGTGCTGCTCGCCGCCATGTGGGCCGCGGCCGGCGCGCTGGCCAACCGGCAGGAGGACATCGCCGCCGTCTCGACGCCGGTGCAGCTCGCCGTCATGCTGCCGTTCTTCGCGGTGATCTTCCTGAACGACAACGCCACGGCGATGCGGGTGCTGTCGTACCTGCCGTTCTCGTCGCCCACTGCCATGCCGCTGCGGCTCTTCACCGGCGACGCGGCCGGTTGGGAGCCGATCGTCTCACTGGTCCTCCTGGTGCTCGCCGCCGGCGCGTTCCTCCTCGCCGGGGCCCGGGTGTACGAGGGGTCGCTCCTGCGCACCAACGGTCGGACCTCGCTGCGTACCGCCTGGCGGGAGCGGGAGACGATCGGCTGAGCCAGCCCTCGGCCCCGCGCGGGCGTCGGTGTCCTGATCGGACGCCGGCGCCCGCTGCCGTACGGCACCGTTCCGAGCGCTGTTCGGTGGCCGTGAACAGCGCGAACACTCCTACGTTGAGCCGATCCTCACGGCAACGACCTGGTCGTCGCCGGTTTCCGGACCGGAAAGGCTCTCGATGTCCCCACCGATCAACGCACGGCACCTGCGCCGTCTGCTCAGCGTCGTGCTCGCGGTCGCCCTCGCCAGCACCCTCACCGCCCTCGTCCGCCCCGCGCCGGCCACCGCGGCCCCGGGTGACCTCATCCTCAACGGCACGTTCGACAACGGCAGCACGCAACCCTGGTGGACCCGGCTCGCCTCGACCAGCACCACTGTCAACGCCGGGCAACTGCGCGTCCGCACCAGCGCCACGGTGGGCAAGCCCGTCTGGGAGGACCTGGTCGGTCACTTCGAGTTCGGGGTGACGGCCGCGCAGTCGTACCGGTTGCAGTTCGACGCCGCGGCCGACGTCAGCCGTTCCCTGCGCGTCTCGGTCTCCCGGGCGGACACGCCCTTCACCTCCGCCGTCGACCAGAGCGTCCCGCTGACGTCCTCGATGGGCCGGTTCACCTTCGACTTCGTGTCCCCGTTCGGCGACCCGAAGGCGGTGCTGCTGTTCCACTTCGGCGGGCAGACCGCCTCGACGGTCCGGTTGGACAACATCTCGCTCACCCCGCTGGCCGTGAACCCGGCCGCCGACCCGATCCTGTACTGGAACGGTGTCCTGCTGTCCACCTACAAGGCACTGGACCTGCCACCCACCTCCTCGTCCCGCGAGGCCGCCATCCTGCACGCGGCGATGCACGACGCCGCCGTCTCGGTCACCGGGGTCGGCAACCCCTACCGGGTACGAGTGCCGGTCAGCTACCCGGGCACCATGGACAACGTCGTGGCGCCGTCCCTGCACGCGGCCATCGACCGGGCGGCGTACGACGTGCTGACCGCCCTGTACACCCGGCACGGTCGTTCCTTCACCGATGCCCTCAACGGTGCCGTCGAGCGCCGGCCGTCCGGCGTGAACGACGCCGAGGAGGCGCGCGGTGACACCGTTGGCGCGGCGGCGGCGGCCGCCAACCTCCAGGCCCGCGCCAACGACGGCTCCGGCAACGACACCGCGTACCCGGTGCAGGAGAACGTGCCCGGCGCGTGGCGGCCGACCAACGGCAAGGCGGCGGTCAGCCCGAACTGGGGACTGGTGACCCCGTTCGCGCTCACCTCGGGCCAGCAGTTCCGGCCCGGCCTACCGGCCGGCGCCACCGGGTACGCCGACCTGCTCGGCAAGCAGGAGTACCGCGCCCAGGTGCAGGAGATCCGCGACTACGGCGGTCAGGGGTCGGTGCTGCGGACCCCGGAGCAGACGCAGATCGCGTTCTTCTGGGCCAACGACCTGGGGGGCACGTACAAGCCACCGGGTCAACTCTTCTCACACACCCGGATCGTGTCGGAGCAGCGTCAGCTCGGCATCCTGGCCAACGCCCGGCTCTTCGGGCTGGTCGCCCTCGCCCTCGCCGACGCCGCCATCGCCGCCTGGGACGCCAAATACCAGACGCCCATCGACCTGTGGCGGCCGGTGACGGCGATCGAGGCGACGGAGGGCAAGGGTTGGCAGCCGCTGTCGAAGACCCGCGAGGGGGTGCCGTACACGCCGGCGTTCCCGGCCTACATCTCCGGGCACGCCACCTTCGCGGGGGCCTGGTCCGCGGTGATGAAGAGGTACTTCGGCACCGATGCGATCGCCTTCGACGCCACCACTGACGATCCGCACGCCATGGGTGTGGTCCGGCACATGACCGGCTTCGACGACGCCGCCGAGGAGAACGCGCTGAGCCGGATCTACCTCGGCGTGCACTATCGGTTCGACGCGGACGCCGGGCTCGCCACCGGCCGTTCCGTGGGGGCGTACGTCTTCGCCAACCGACTGCGACAGTGAGTCGTCAGTCGGGATAACGGGGGGCTCCCCGTCCGGTTCGCGGACCGGACGGGGAGCGTCACGCGTGACCGCTACGCGGCACAGTTCCAGTGGCTGAAGTCGCCGGTACGAGACCACACCTCCCGTGCCGTCCTGATGTTCCAGGCCGCGTCCAGCGCCGTCTGGCGGTCGACGCCGAACCGGGACACCTCCATGTCGCTGAACTGGAACAACCCCCAGCGCCGCGATCCGTCCTCGACGACCTCCACCCGGTACGGGTCCAGCCCGGACAGGCAGCGCGCCACCTGCACCGCCCCGGCCGGGTCCTCCGGGAACGTCCGCCGCAGATGTTTGCCGATCCGGTCCTCCGACCAGCTGGCGGGCACCTTGCGATCGCCCGCCAGCTCGTCGAGCAACCGCTCGTCAGCGGTGCCGCTGACCGGCAGGCTGCCAAACGCCTGGGCCACCATCACCCGGCTGGTGGTGTCCGGGCCGAACCAGCCGTCGACCGGGATGGTGAGTCCGTCGGCCACCAGGTGCTCCTGGAGGCTCAGCACGCAGGGGCCGTACATGCCCTGGCGCAGCACCTCCGGGCATCCGACGGTCGGCGAGCTGCCCACCGTGGGAGGGACGAGGGGTCGCAGCGCCCCGGTCGCCCCGACCGTCAGGACGCCGAACACCGCCAGCAGCGCCAGCCGAAGCCAGCGACGGGCCGGCCACGGCGCTTGGGGTCGCGGCGGAACCGAGCCGACGCTCGGCCGGATGTCCGCAGCGACGGTAGTGGACGCGCCGGCCGGGGTCGGTGCCGCGTCAGTGTCCCCTCGACCCTGCTCGCCGAGGCGGGCCTCGAGGTCCCGCCGTGTCTCCAGCCACCTGCCGATCTCGACCGTCGGGGTGCCGCAGGCGGCCAGCAGCGCGACGACCGTGCGTTCCCGAGGCAGCGTCGTCCGGCCCAGCATCGTCGCGAGGGTGCTCGGCGGCAGCCAGTGTCCGGCCGCCGAGGCTCGCCGGGCGAGCTCCCGATAGGTCAGACCGGAACGCCGCCGCACCTCCCTGAGCAACGCCACGTACTCCCCCGCCGTGGCCGCCTGCGGCACCGGATCCCGGACAGCGTCATCCATCGAATCTCCCCGTGTCGTTGGTGTGGTCGAGCCCGATCCCGTGCCGGCGCGAGCCCATCGGCCGTACACCGGTCAGCGGCGCGGCCCTCGAGGAAAGACGCTAGGTAACCCGGTCGGCCAGGACAATGCCCTGGTCGCCGCGCCGGGCTGTCCGGGCAGCTCAGGGCAGCATGTCCGGATGTTGTCCGACCATCTCGGACAGTCGCCGGGAGCCGATTTGCCCTCGCGTGCACGGTGTCTGGAGAATCGGACGATGACCACGGGGGAGCTACGCCCGGACGACGCGTCCGACCCGGCCGAATTCGTCGAGATGCTGCGCCAGCTCAAGGACCGGTCGGGGCTCACCTACCGGCAACTGGAGCAGCGTGCCGCGTCGACGGGCGACGTGCTGGCCCGCAGCACCGCGGCGGACATCCTGCGCCGGTCCACACTGCCGCGCCCCGAGGTGGTGGCCGCGTTCGTGCGGGCCTGCGGCGCGGGAGATCAGGTCGAGACGTGGTTACGGGCCCGGCACCGCCTCACAGCTGGTCAGTTGGCCCCGCTGTCGCCGGCGGCGGACCCGCCGCCGGCCGACGCTGTCACGACAGTGGCCCCGGCACACTCTGGCCCGGCCCGCCCACGTTGGTTCGCGCGGCCCGCGCCGCTGGCGCTGCTCGTCGTCGCCGCCGTGCTGGCCACGCTCGGCGTGGGCTTCTGGATCGAGCGACGCGACGACGAGCAAGGAAAGGCCCCCGCATCGGCGGGTGACGGTGCCCGTTTTCCGAGCGCGGGGCTCAGCCAGATCCGCCCCGTCCGCAGCCCGCACCTCTGCCTCACCGAGGGTCGCGACCGCACCGGGAGGTACACCAAGGAGATAGCGGTCCAGCGGCCCTGCTCGGAGGCCACCCCACCGGACACCTCGCTGGAACCGGTGGCCGACGGAATGTTCTTCATCCACTGGGTCCACCCGGTGCTCGGGAAGGGCTGCCTCACCATCCGCGAGGAGGATCCCGGCCGGGACCTGCTCGAACCCTGGAACGAGAAGGATTGCAGCGCGGACAGGCCGAAGCAGGTGTTCCACTTCGAACCGGCCGGGGCGACGCCCGGCGCGTACCGCATCCGGCCCGACCGTAGCGAGTTGTGCGTCGGCCTGCGCGACGACGACAGCGACGTGTCCGACGCGGCGCTGGTCGAGCCGTGCACCGGCGGCTCGGATCAGGTGTTCCTCGTCAACTCGCTGCCCGGGAACTGACGTCGGCGTCGCTCAGCGCGCGGGAGGCACCTGATCCCAGCCGGCGGGCAGTGGGGGCGCCATCCAGGCGGGGTCGGGCTGCCAGGTGGCCCACGACGGGTCCCACCAGCGCTCACCCCCGTCGAGCAGGGCGGCGATCCGGTCACCCTCGGCCTGGATGGCGTCTCCCATGCCCGGGTAGCGCCCCTCGACGAGGCGCTGGGCGAACATCTCCACGTCCTTCCAGACGTAGCGGTCAGCGTCCGCGGCCCACCACAGGTCCAGTTCGTGGTCCAGGGTGTCCACCCCGATCGGGGTACGCCGCACCGGGTCCTGGAGGTTGAAGTACCAGCCGGCGAAGTCGCGCCCCGGCCCGGTCCAGAACACGTCGATCGAGTGCGCCTCACCGGGGCGTTGCAGCATCAGCTTGCCGTGCCCGGACCAGGAGCGGTGCCCGGCGGCCTCCCACGGGTGCCGCCCGCAGGGAAAGACGCCAGTGTCCGGAAAGCCGAACTCGGCCCCCGAGGGGAGGTAGAGGGCGAGCAGGTCAGGCGAGTCCTCGACGCAGATCGTCGGGCAGCCGAACCAGACCTCACCCCGCAGCACCTCGCGCCGTACCACTGTGTCGCCAACCGCGAACCGTTCCACCACCCCGCACCCCTCCCTCGCCGCGATCTTGCACTTCCTGTTGACGATATGCGCCACGTGACCCGGTCTGTCGGGTCAGAAAGTGCAAGATCGCGGCGGGGTGAGGCGGGGAAGGGGTGGGGTCAGGCGTCGACCGCCGCCATCACGTCGTCACTGACGTCGAAGTTGGCGTAGACGTTCTGAACGTCGTCGCAGTCCTCCAGGACGTCGATCAGCTTGAAGATCTTGCGCGCGCCCTCTTCGTCCAGCGGCACGTTGACGCTGGGGATCAGGGAGGACTCGGCCGACTCGTACTCGATGCCGGCGTCCTGCAACGCCGTGCGCACCGGGACCAGGTCGGTCGGCTCGGAGACCACCTCGTACGCCTCGCCGATGTCGTTGACCTCTTCGGCGCCGGCGTCCAGGACGGCCAGCATCACGTCGTCCTCGCTGGTGCCCTCCTTGGGGACGATCACCACGCCCTTGCGGGAGAACATGTACGACACCGAGCCGGCATCAGCGAGCGAGCCGCCGTTGCGGGTCAGCGCGGTCCGAACCTCGGTCGCCGCCCGGTTGCGGTTGTCGGTGAGGCACTCGATGAGCATGGCCACGCCGCTCGGGCCGTACCCCTCATACATGATCGTCTGCCAGTCGGCGCCGCCGGCCTCCAGGCCGGAGCCACGCTTGACGGCGCGATCGATGTTGTCGTTCGGCACCGAACTCTTCTTCGCCTTCTGGATGGCGTCGAAGAGCGTCGGATTGCCGGTGGGGTCGCCGCCGCCGATCCGCGCGGCCACCTCGACGTTCTTGATCAGCTTGGCGAACATCTTGCCGCGCTTGGCGTCGATGACGGCCTTCTTGTGCTTGGTCGTCGCCCACTTTGAGTGGCCGGACATCTTCTACCTCCGTTGCTACCCGCCGTCTGCATCGACCGCACCGCACACGCCCCGCTCCCGCCGGCGCACGCGGAGGTGCCGGTCAGCTCTGGTGGAAGCCGTGGCGGGCAGATGGCCCTGCCGAATCTCCGCAATCCTACCGACGTCCCCCGGGTCCCTGTCATGCACCGCGCACGGCACTACCGCCCGGCCCCGACGGACCAGGGCAGACGGGACAAAAAACCCCGGATCCGGGAAACGACAGCGGCGAGCATCATGGACAGCCCGGCGCGGTCGGCCGCCATTCAGCAGGCGGCGCGGACCAGGTCCACGAAGTACGCGTGCACCCGCAGGTCACCGGTGAGCTCCGGGTGGAACGAGGTGGCCACCAGGTTGCCCTGTCGCACCGCAACGATCCGGTCGGCGGCCGGGCCGTCGGACACCACCCCGATGACCTCGACGCCGGCACCGACGCGCTCGACCCACGGCGCGCGGATGAACACCGCGTGGAACGGCTCGCCCGGCACCCCGACGACGGTCACCGGCGCCTCGAACGAGTCGACCTGCCGGCCGAACGCGTTTCGCCGGACGGTCATGTCGATGCCGGCGAAACCGCGCTGATCGGGTCGGCCGTCGAGCACCTCGGTCGCCAACATGATCATCCCGGCGCAGGAGCCGTACACCGGCATGCCGTCGGCGATCCGCTTGTCGATCGGCTCGCGCATCTCGAAGATGTCGGCGAGCTTGCTCATGGTGGTGGACTCGCCGCCAGGGATGACCAGACCGCCGACAGCGGCCAGCTCCGCCGGACGGCGGACCGGGCGAGCGTCCGCGCCAGCCGCGGCCAGCGCCGCCACGTGCTCACGAACGTCGCCCTGGAGCGCGAGCACACCGATCACGGGTGCCGTCATGATCGCACTGTTCCTCTCCGTGTCACGCCGCCGCGGCGGGGCGCGTCGACCGTCCTCGGCCCTGACGGGCCGACAGTCACCAACCGCGCTCGGCCAGGCGGTGCGGCTGCGGGATCTCGTCGACGTTGATGCCGACCATCGCCTCGCCGAGGCCCCGGGAGACCTTGGCCAGCACGTCCGGGTCGTCGTGGAACGTGGTCGCCTTGACGATCGCGGCGGCCCGCTGAGCCGGGTTGCCCGCCTTGAAGATGCCGGAACCGACGAAGACACCCTCCGCGCCGAGCTGCATCATCATCGCCGCGTCGGCCGGCGTGGCGATCCCACCCGCGGTGAACAGCACCACCGGCAGCTTGCCGCTCTCGGCGACCTCCTTGACCAGCTCGTACGGGGCCTGCAACTCCTTGGCCGCGACGTACAGCTCGTCGGCCGGCAGCGAGGACAGCCGGGCGATCTCCTGGCGGATCTTCCGCATGTGGGTGGTGGCGTTGGAGACGTCACCGGTGCCTGCCTCACCCTTGGAACGGATCATGGCCGCCCCCTCAGTGATCCGGCGCAGCGCCTCGCCCAGGTTGGTCGCGCCGCAGACGAAGGGCACCGTGAACGCCCACTTGTCGATGTGGTTCGCGTAGTCGGCCGGGGTCAGCACCTCGGACTCGTCGACGTAGTCCACGCCGAGCGACTGGAGGATCCGCGCCTCCACGAAGTGACCGATGCGGGCCTTGGCCATCACCGGGATGGAGACCGCCTCGATGATCCCGTCGATCATGTCGGGGTCGCTCATCCGGGACACCCCACCCTGCGCGCGGATGTCGGCGGGCACCCGCTCCAGGGCCATCACCGCGACGGCGCCGGCGTCCTCAGCGATCTTGGCCTGCTCGGCGTTGACCACGTCCATGATCACGCCGCCCTTGAGCATCTCGGCCATGCCGCGCTTCACGCGGGCGGTGCCGACGACGGGGGCGGTACCGGTGTTCGAGGCGGTGTTTTCGGGCACGGGTCATCGCTCCTTGGAGGGGCTCCTGGGGGTGGCAGCGGAAATGCTACGCGTGGGTCAACGCCGCACCGACAGCCAATCAGACCCCCGGTGGCCTGCCCTGTGGCGCTGGTCACCGGCTCGCCCGCGCCCATCCGGGAGCAGGACGTCAGGCGGCGGGGACGTCCGCCGGCACGACGAGGGTCGGGTCGTCGATGTCGAAGTAGCGCGGCCAATCCCGGCCCCGCCCCATCCGCAACAGGCGCACCAGCGGCCGGCTGCGCGCCGAGCGGGCGTCCCGGACCAGATCCGTGTGCACCTGCCGGGACAACGCGAGCCGACGACTCGCGGCGATGACCGCCACGCAGTCCGGGTCGCCCGGGTCCAACTGGACGCCGCGCAACTGGCGGGTGAGGTCGTTCTCGGCCGCCTCCCGCTCGTCCGGGCTGGCGTCCAGGGCGATCCGGGCCGCCGCGTACAGCTCGACGCCGAAACGCCGCTCAGCCAGGACCGCGGCTGCCGCCGCGCGGCGCAGCAGGTGGGCGTCGAGAGCCCGCGCCGCCAGCTCCGCGCGAGCCTGTAGTCGCTCCACCCGGCCGGCGGTCCAGATGAGGTACGCCGCGACCAGCCCCACGACCACGCTCGCGGCCACCACCCACCACATGTGCGGCATCGTAGTGCTGCTCCGTTTCGTCCGATTGGGCGCGGCCGGACCGGTCCCGCCGGTCACCGCCGCACCATCCGTCACACCGGCTCAGCTCAGCCCCACCCATTCCTGGTCGATGACCCGCCCGTCGGTTGCCTCGATCGCCGCTGCGTATACCTCCAGAACGCGGCGGGCAACCACCGGCCAGTCGAAATTCGCGACCACCTGATCGCCGCAGGCACTCAGCGTGGCCCGCGCGGCCGGGTCGTCCAGCAGCTCGGCCAGCACGTCACGCAGCCCCACCGGGTCGCCAGTGGGGAAGAGCCGACCCGCCCGCCCACCGTCGAGGACCCGCCGGAACGCGTCCAGGTCACTGGCGATGACAGTCGTACCCGCGGCGAGGGCCTCGGTGAGGATCATGCCGAACGACTCACCCCCGGTGTTCGGCGCGACGTAGAGGTGCACACTGCGCAGCATGCGCGCCTTGTCCGCTTCGCTGACCAGGCCGAGGAACGTGATCTGCTCGTGCAGTTCGGCGGGGAACTGGTCGAACAGGTCGTCGGGGTCACCCGGGCCGGCGACGAGCAACCGCAGACCGGGCCGGGTGGCGGCCAGCGCCACGAAAGCGTCGCGCAGTACCGGGAAGCCCTTGCGTGCCTCGGTGAACCGGCCCAGGAAGCCGAGCGTGCCGCCGGTGCCGACCGCGCACTCCCCCGGCCAGCCCGGCAACGGCTCGGCGTCGGCGAACTTGGCCACCGCCACCCCGTTGGGGATCTCCACCGCACCGCCGTCCATGTGCTCGACCTGCACCTTGCGGGCCAGCGCGCTCACCGCGATCCGGGCCGTGATCCGCTCCAACACGATCTGGAGCACACCCTGCGCGGCGGCGAGGACCCGTGACCGGGTCATCGCGGTGTGGAACGTGGCCACCACCGGGCCACGGGCGGAGAGCACGGCCAGCAGCGACAGACTCAGCGTGAGCGGCTCGTGTACGTGCAGCACGTCGAAGTCGCCGTTGGTGATCCACCGCCGCACCCGGGCGGTCGACACCGGGCCGAACGCGATCCGGGCCACCGAACCGTTGTACGGCAGCGGGACGGCCCGCCCGGCGGACACCACGTACTCCGGCAGCGGCGAGTCCTCGTCGGCCGGCGCGAGCACGCTGACCTCGTGGCCCAGCGCGATCAGCGCCTCGGCGAGGTCCATGACGTGGTTCTGCACCCCACCGGGCACGTCGAAGGAGTACGGGCACACGATGCCGATCCGCATCCGTCAGCCCACCTCCTCAGGCCGGGCCGGAGGCCGACGAGGGCAGCGCCGCGCCCTCCCCCGACCTCGCCTGGTCCAGCCACATCCGCTGCAACATGTGCCAGTCTTCCGGATGGCGGGCGATACCCGCCGCCAGACCGTCGGCGATCAGCTGGGTCAGCGACCGGACCCGCTGGTCCAGCGGTCCCGCCTCGGGGCCCGGCACCGGCAACGGACCAGCCAGCGAGGCGCGGGCGGCGTCCGGTTCGTACCACAGCGAGGCCACGTAGAGCGGCGCGCCGGTGTGCAGCGCGAGCAGCGCCGGCCCGGCGGGCATCCGGGTCTTCCCGCCGAAGAAGTCCACCTCCACGCCGCGGGCGGAGAGGTCCCGGTCAGCCAGCAGCGGCACCACAGCACCGGCCCGCACCCGGTCCAGCAGCACGTCGAACGCCGGACGCGGCCCCCCGTGGGTCGGCAGGATCTCCATCCCCAGACTCGCCCGGAAGGCCAGGAAACGCTTGTAGACGCCCTCCGGCTTGAGCCGCTCCATCACGGTGGTGATCGGCCAACCGGTGGCCGCCACCCAGGCGCCCGCGGCATCCCAGTTACCGGCGTGCGGCAGGGCCACCACCGCGCCCCGACCGGCGGCCACGTCGGCGGCGAGCAGCTCGGCGCCGTCGAGCCGGAAACCGGACAGGATCTGCGACCGGCTCAGGGCGGGCAGCCGGAACGCCTCCATCCAGTACCGGGCGTACGAGCGCAACCCGCGCTTGACGAGATCGTCCAACTCGGCGTCGGGCAGCTCCGGGCCGACCACCCGACGCAGGTTCGCGCGCAGTCGGGCCGTACCCCCGCCGCCGGCGCGGTGGGCGCGGTCCGCGCCCGCCTGGAACGCCGCCGCCACCAACGGCCGGGGTAGCGCGCGGACCACCCGCCACCCGGCGATGTAGCCCAGCTCGGTGAGGTTCACGCGACTCGGCCGCCGGTCGTTCGACGCCGGGTCGCCGGCACGCCACTCACGCCTGGCCGTCCGGCTGGAGCTGCTGGGCCTGGCGGTAGACGTGCGTCATCCGCTGCCCCACCGTGAAGATCGACACGGCGGCGAGCAGCCAGAGCGCGATCTCCAGGGCCGGATCGAGACCGACACCGGTGAGGATCCCGCCGACCCCGACGATGAGCAGTCGCTCGGTGCGTTCGGCGATGCCCACGTTGCAGGTCATGCCGAGCCCCTCGGCACGGGCCTTGACGTAGGACACCAGGCTGCCGGCAGCCAGGCACACCAACGCGGCGGCCACCCCGGAGTAGTTGCCCTGCGTGGCCAGCCAGTACGCGACCGCGCCGAAGACGGCGCTGTCGGCGACCCGGTCCATGCTTGAGTCGAGGAACGCGCCGAACTTGGTGGAGCCGCCGCTCATCCGGGCCATCGTCCCGTCGAGCAGGTCGGTGAGCGCGAACAGGGTGACGATCAACGCGCCCGCGACCAGGTGGCCGCGGGCACCGAAGCCGAGCGCGCCGACGAGCACACCAACGGTGCCCGCGACGGTGACGGCATTGGGGGTGACGCCCGCGCGCAGCAGGGCGCGGGCAATCGGCTCGACGACGCGGGTCATCCCCGCGCGGGCCGACACTTGGAAGATCTTCGCCATGGCGGTCCCCACGATAACGGTCCGCCCAGCTCCGGCGATACGGACGGTACCGCCGACCCGCCCGGGGGAGGCTTGTGCCTACCCGGCAACGGGTGTGAGATCGAGCCGGGAGGTGAGCCAGCTCACCCGTCCGCCCGTCCCGTTCCCGCTGTGCAGCAGACCACCGGAGGATATCGCCGCGCACTCGCCCCGGGCCGCTACCCGTCGCGCGGCGGTCGCCACCACCACCGGCTGAGGGAGGTGCGCCCCATGGCGCAGAAGAGTCACGAGAAGGGTTCCACCGGCGGCACGCCGGTGGTCACCGAGCCCGAGCGGGTTCGCAACGTGGTGCTCGTCGGGCACTCCGGGGCGGGCAAGACCACACTGGTCGAGGCCCTGCTCGCCGCGACCGGCACGATCGGCCGCGCCGGCACCGTCGTCGACGGCACCACAGTGGGCGACCACGACCCCGCCGCCGTACGTCAGCAGCGCTCGGTCAGCCTGTCCTGCGCGCCGCTGCTGCACAACGGCATCAAGGTCAACCTGCTGGACACCCCCGGGTACGCCGACTTCGTCGGCGAGCTGCGCGCCGGGCTGCGAGCCGCCGACGCCGCGCTCTTCGTGGTCTCCGCCGCGGGCGGCATGGACGCGGCCACCGTGGCGCTCTGGGAGGAGTGCGCCGCCGTCGACATGCCCCGCGCGGTCGCGGTGGCCCGACTGGACCAGCCCCGCGCCGACGTCGACGAGACGGTGGCGCTCTGCCAACGCCTCTTCGGCGACAACGTGATGCCGCTCTACCTGCCGATGCTCGGCGACGACGGGGTCTCCACCGAGGGGCTGCTCGGCCTGATCACCCGTCGGGTCTTCGACTACAGCGCCGGGCTGCCCGCCGACGTCCGCGACCCGGACCCGGAGCACCAGCGGGCCATCGACGAGTCCCGCGACGAGCTGATCGAGGGGATCATCGCCGAGAGCGAGGACGAGACCCTCATGGACCGCTACCTCGACGGCGAGGAGATCGGCGACGAGGTGCTCATCGACGACCTGGAGAAGGCCGTCGCCCGGGGCCACTTCTACCCGGTGGTGCCGGTCTGCGCCCAGACCGGTGTCGGGCTGGACGTGCTGCTGGAGGTGCTGACCGCCGCGTTCCCGTCGCCGCTGGAGCACGAGCTGCCGGCGGTGACCGGCGTGGACGGCTCGCCGCGTCCGCCGCTGAGCTGCGACCCGGCCGGGCCGCTGGTCGCCGAGGTCGTCAAGACCACCATCGACCGCCACGTCGGCCGGGTCTCGCTGGTCCGCGTCTTCTCCGGCACGCTGCGCCCCGACCAGAGGGTGCACGTCTCCGGGCACGGAATGGCCGAACGCGGGCACCCCGACCACGACGCCGACGAGCGGGTCGGGCACATCTTCACCCCGCTGGGCGCCACACTGCGGGAGGTGTCGCTCTGCGTGGCCGGTGACATCTGCGCGATCACCAAGTCGGGCAGCGCCGAGACCGGCGACACCGTCTCGACCACTGACGACCCGCTGCTGATCGCCCCCTGGGAGATGCCGGAGCCGCTGCTGCCGGTGGCGATCGCCGCCCGCAGCCGCGCCGACGAGGACGCCCTGGCCCGCAACCTCGCCCGCCTGGTCGCCGGCGACCCCACGCTGCGGCTGGAGCGCAACCCGGAGACCCATCAACTGGTGCTCTGGTGCATGGGCGAGGCACACGCGGACGTGGTGCTCGACCGGCTGCGCGCCGGCGGCGTCGAGCTGGACACCGAGCCGGTCAAGGTGTCGCTGCGCGAGACGCTGACGGTGCCCGCGAAGGGGCACGGTCGCCACGTCAAGCAGTCCGGCGGCCACGGCCAGTACGCGGTCTGCGACATCGAGGTCGAGCCGCTACCCCGCGGCAGTGGCTTCGAGTTCGTCGACCGGGTGGTCGGCGGCGCGGTGCCGCACACCTACATCCCATCCGTGGAGAAGGGCGTCCGTGCCCAACTGGAGCGCGGGCTGGTCGCCGGGCACCCAGTGGTGGACCTGCGGGTGACCCTGGTCGACGGTAAGTCGCACAGTGTCGACTCCTCCGACGCGGCCTTCCAGACCGCCGGCGCGCTGGCGCTGCGCGACGCCGCCGAGCGCGGCCAGCCGGCCCTGCTGGAGCCGATCGACGAGGTCACCATCCGGGTTCCGGACGGCTCGGTGGGCACGGTGATGGGCGACCTGTCCGGCCGACGCGGCCGGGTGCTCGGCACCGAACCGGACCCGGACACCGAGGGCCGCACCCTCGTCCGCGCCGAGGTGCCGGCCACCGAGCTGCTTCGGTACGCCGTCGAGCTGCGCTCCATGACGGCCGGCACCGGCACCTTCCGCCGTCACTTCGTCCGCCACGACCCCATGCCCGCCCACCTGGCCGACCAGACCCGCAAGGAACACACCGCCTGACCCCCACGCCGTGCCGCGAACAGCATTCGGCGGAGTGCGGGCCGGGTGGGAGACAGCTCGATCGGCCGTCGCCCACCCGGCCCGCCCGGAACCTCAGCTCGGCCCGCTCAGCCGAAGAACGACCTCAGGTGCTGGATGAGCACCTGGGGCTGCTCCTCCACGAAGTAGTGCCCGGTGTTGGCGATCTGTACCAGCTGCACGTTGGTGGCCTGCTGGCTGAGCGTCGCGGCAAAGCTCGGGTAGAAGATGTCGTGGGCGATACCTAGGACCGGGACGGTCACCGGCGCGTACGTCTCGTTGTCGACGATGTCCTGGCCCAGCGCCTTGTACCAGCCGTTGCCGCCCCGGATGGCGTCCGGAGTTGAATACGCCTGGGCGTAGACGGCCCTGTCGAAATCGCTTATGGCTTGCTTGTTGACCAGGAGGTTGTCGAACATCCAGTCGACGAGGAAGCGGGACCGGCCCGTGATGAGCTGCTCCGGCAGCTGTGACACCTGATTGAAGGCGAACCACCAGGGGTGGAACGGGGCACCCGGCGCCGGCAGCATCCGGAACTCGTAGTAGTTGCTGTTCGGGTGTTCCACGTCCAGCATGGCGATCTTGTTGACGACCGTGGGGTGGTTCGCCGCCATGCTGTAGGCGACCATCGACCCCATGTCGTGACCCACGACGTTCACCTTGGTGTAGCCCAGCGCCCTGGCCAGCGCCGCGATGTCTGCCGCCAAGGTCTTCTTGTCGTACCCGGACGCCGGCTTGCTGGAGCCGCCGGCACCGCGCAGGTCGACGGCGATCACGCGGTATCGGGTGGCCAGCGCCGGCATCACCTTGTGGTACTCCCACCAGGTCTGCGGCCAGCCGTGCAGCAGGATCAGGGGCGCCCCACGCCCACCGGCGACATAGTGCAGCCGGACTCCGTTGACCTCCGCGTACCTGCTCGTGAACCCCCCCGGAAGGGTGGCTGCGAGGTCGGCGGCGGCCGGGGCGGCGGCCTGTGCACCGTCGGTGGACGGTGCGGCCTGTGCCGCGGTGCCGGTCGCCACTGCGGCGACCGCGCCGGCGCCGAGCGCGATCAGCTTCCTTCTGTTCATCGAAGACACGCATGCTCCAGTTCTCTAGATGTGACATGCATCCTTGCCGATTTCAGGTAGATGCAGGATTGCGCCAAGGTCATGGATGCCCGATGGTCGATCGGGAATGACCGATGGGATCTAATTTCCTGCGCTTGCGTCCGATGGCCGGGACGGCCATCGGACCGGGCAGGCGACGACCTCAGCCCGGCTGCCATCCGGCCTTCGCGGCGCCCGCAGAGCTCCGGCCGGCACAGCCCTCAGGGGTGGACGGTGGGGTGGGTCGGGCGGGGCCAGTGGGGGCGGTCGGCGTCGCGCAGGGCCGCGGTGCGGACGGCGGCGAGCTGACGCTCCACCTCAACGAACTGGTCCGCCGGCAGCGGGCCCCGGTGCAGGGCTGCGGCGTTCTCCTCGACCTGGGCGACCGTACGGCAGCCCGGGATCGGGATGGTGCGGCCGCTGCGCGCCCAGATCCAGCCCAACGCGCCCTGGGCGAGGGTGCGCCCGTCGGCGGTGAGCGCGGCACGGACCGCGCCGACCCGGCGCAGCCACTCCGGTGCCGGCCGGCCGCCCCGGAACCACTCCAACCAGCCCGGGGCCAGCCCGCGTACGTCGTCGCGGGGCAGCGTCGACGCGGCCGTGTACTTGCCGGTGAGCAGCCCCATCCCGAGTGGACCGGTGTTGACGCTGGCCAGGTCGTACTTGTCGCAGACGGCGAGCAGCTCGGGGGCGTCACGCAGCACCGACAGGGCGTGTTGCACGGCGGTGGCGCCGGCGGCGGCGTGCCCGAACGCGGCGGCCCGGTCGGGGCGGTCGGTGCTCCACCCGTACGCGCGGATGAGGCCCTCGGCCACCAGGTCCTCGCAGGTCCCGATCAGCGCCTGCGCCCTCGGCGCCGACAGGTCGGCCAGGTGCAGCTGATAGAGGTCGATCCGGTCGGTGTCCAACCGGCGCAGTGAGGCGGTCACGGCACTGCGCAGGTACGCGGGCGAGGCGTCCTCGCCGGTGGCCTGCCGGCCGGCCTCGTCGAAGGTGTAACCCCACTTGGTCGCGATCACGGCGTCGTCGCGGCGACCGGCGAGCGCACGACCGAGCACCCGCTCACCGTGCCCGGCCCCGTACGTGTCGGCGGTGTCGAACAACGTGATGCCCAGGTCGAGTGCCCGGCGTACCGCCCGCACCGACTCGTCGTCGTCGACCGCACCCCAGCCCAGCGGCTGGGTGCCCTCCGCCCAGGGCCCGCCGATCGCCCAGCACCCCATGCCGAGGGCGCTGACCTCGATGCCGCTGCGCCCCAACACCCGTGTCGTGACTGCCATCGGCCGATCGTGCCACCTTCGGCGGGCCGGGGCGTAGCAGATCCGCGGGCGGACACGGGGGTGCACGGAGACGGTAACGGTGCGGCATGATCAACGCCATGCGACGGCTCGGGGTGGACATCGGTGGAGTGATCATCGAGCCGGCCGACGACGACGCGGACACGTCGTTCTTCGGCGCGCACTACCTGCGTACCCCGGCCGTCGTCGGGGCGTTCGACGCGCTCGCGGCGCTCGGCCCGACGTTCGACGAGGTACACCTGGTGTCCAAGTGCGGGGAGGCCACCGAGCGGCGTACCCGGGAGTGGCTGGCCCACCACGACTTTCCGGCCCGCACCGGCATCCCGGTCGAGCGGGTGCACTTCTGCCGCACCCGACCGGACAAGGCGCCGATCGCCGGGCGCCTCGGCCTGACCCACTTCGTGGACGACAAGCTGGAGGTGCTCGGCTATCTCGACTCGGTGCCGCACCGCTTCCTGTTCCGGCCCCGCAAGGCCGAGGTCGCGGCACACGCCGCGCTGCTGCCCCGCGTACGCCGGGTGGAGAGCTGGTCGGAGCTGACCCCGCTGTTGCGCGCCGACTAGCCGGACCGGTGTGGAGGCCGCGCGACCGGCGCGGCGCGGCCGGCGGCGGTCAGGACGGCCAGGCGCGGGCGAGCAGGTCGCGGGTGTCGCCGAGCAGCTGCGGCAGGACCTTGGTGCGGCCGATCACCGGCATGAAGTTCGCGTCGCCGCCCCAGCGCGGCACCACGTGCTGGTGCAGGTGCGCGGCGATGCCGGCGCCGGCCACCCCGCCCTGGTTCATGCCCAGGTTGAAGCCGTGGGCGTTGCTGACCTTGCGGATCACCCGCATGGCGGTCTGGGTGTACGACGCCAGCTCGGTGGTCTCCGGCACGTCCAGGTCGGTGTAGTCGGCGACGTGCCGGTAGGGGCACACCAACAGGTGCCCCGGGTTGTACGGGTAGAGGTTGAGCACCACGAAGACGTGCTCGCCCCGGGCCACCACCAGGCTCTCCTCCGGGGGCAGCTTCGGCCCCCGGCAGAAGGGGCACCCGGTCGGCTTCTCGTAGCCCTCGGCCGGGCGGTCCTCGCCGGAGATGTAGGTCATCCGGTGCGGCGTCCAGAGCCGCTCCAGGCCGTCCGCCATGCCGTCACTGTCCGTGTGCCGTTCCGCCCCTGTCACGAGCCGATCCTACGGAGCCCCGCGGGCACGCCGCGACACCCGCCTTCGGGAAACCCGGGACTGCAAGTTCTTGACGGATCAAAACCGAAGCGTGAAACTTCCATGCATCCACGTACTTCCATGCATTGATGGAGGGCTCCATGTTCCGACGGCTCGGCAGGTTCCTCGCGGCACTGGCGTTGACCGCCGCCACCACAGTGGCCGGCGTCACCCTCACTGCCGGCGCGGCCCAGGCGGACGGCTGCTACACCTGGGGACGCACCCTGTCCCAGGGGGCGTCCGGCGAGGATGTCCGACAACTCCAGATCCGGGTCGCCGGCTACCCCGGCTACGGCGCGGTGCTCACCCTCGACGGCGCGTACGGCCCGGCCACCCGATCGGCGGTGATCCGCTTTCAGCAGGCGTACGGGCTGCCCGCCGACGGCATCGCCGGCCCCCAGACGTTCAACCGGCTCTACGCCCTCCAGGACGACGACTGCACCCCGGCCAACTTCAGCTACCCCGAACTGAACAAGTGCAACAGCGACTGGTCCGGCGGCGCGGTCTCGGCGAGCACCGCCCGGTTCAACGCGCTCGTCTCGATGTGGAAGCTCCAGGCCATGCGGCACGCCCTCGGCGACGTGTCCATCGCGATCAGCAGCAGCTTCCGCAGCTACGCCTGCAACAGCGCCGTGGGCGGCGCGTCGAACAGCAGGCACCTGTACGGCGACGGGGTGGACCTGGTCGGCTCTCCGTCCTTCTGCCGGCTGGCGCAGCAGGCCCGCAACCACGGCTTCGGGCAGATCCTCGGCCCCGGCTACCCCGACCACAACGACCACACCCACGTGGCGGCGGTCGGAGGCTGGTCAGCGCCCAACTGCGGCATCTGACACCCCGCGCGCGGGCCTCGCGGCGCCGGTCCCTCCCGCGCGGGCCTCCCGGCGCCGGTCCCTCCCGCGCGGGCCTCCCGGCGAAGATCGCGCTCGAACATGGAAGTAGTGGCCTCCAGCACCGGGGAGGCCACTACTTCCTGGATCGAGCACGATCATGCGGCGAGCAGGCCGCGGCACGCGGAGCGCGGGGGGACTCCGCTACTCGGCGGCGGCGGACGGACCGATGTTGGTCCGTGAGCTGACCACGTCCAGCACGTGGGTCACCGCCTCGGCGACCGGCACCCCGTTGCGCTGGGAGCCGTCGCGGTAGCGGAAGGAGACAGTGCCGGCAGCCACGTCGTCGTCGCCGGCGATCACCATGAACGGGATCTTCTGCTGCTGCGCCGTCCGGATCTTCTTCTGCATCCGGTCGTCACCCGCGTCCACCTGCGCCCGGATGCCCTCGGCGCGCAGCGCCGCGACGAAGCCGTGCAGGTAGTCGGTGTGGTCCTCGCGGATCGGAATGCCGACCACCTGCACCGGCGCCAGCCAGGCCGGGAAGGCACCCGCGTAGTGCTCGGTGAGCACCCCGAAGAACCGCTCGATCGACCCGAACAACGCACGGTGGATCATCACGGGCCGCTGCCGGCTGCCGTCGGCGGCCTGGTACTCCAACGCGAACCGCTCCGGCTGGTTGAAGTCGACCTGGATGGTGGACATCTGCCAGGTCCGGCCGATGGCGTCACGGGCCTGCACGGAGATCTTCGGCCCGTAGAACGCCGCGCCGCCCGGGTCGGGCACCAGGTCCAGACCGGAGGTCGCCGCGGCGGTCCGCAGCGCTTCGGTGGCCTCGGCCCAGTCCTCCTCGGCCCCGATGAACTTGGGCGAGTCGTCCCGGGTCGACAGCTCCAGGTAGAAGTCGTCCAGGCCGTAGTCGCGCAGCAGGTCGAGCACGAAGCTGAGCAGCGTGGACAGCTCGCCGGCCATCTGCTCACGGGTGCAGTAGATGTGCGAGTCGTCCTGGGTCAGGCCGCGAACCCGGGTGAGGCCGTGCACGACCCCGGACTTCTCGTACCGGTAGACAGTGCCGAACTCGAACATCCGCAGCGGCAGCTCCCGGTACGACCGCCCGCGCGACCTGAAGATCAGGTTGTGCATCGGGCAGTTCATCGCCTTGAGGTAGTAATCCGCGCCCTCGAGCTGCATGGGCGGGAACATGGTGTCCGCGTAGTACGGCAGGTGACCGGAGGTCTGGAACAGCTGCGCCTTGGTGATGTGCGGGGTGTTGACGAACTCGTACCCCGCCGCCTCGTGCCGCTGGCGCGAATAGTGCTCCATCTCGCGGCGGATGATGCCGCCCTTGGGGTGGAAGACCGCCAGGCCGGAGCCGATCTCGTCGGGGAAGCTGAACAGATCGAGGTCCGCGCCGAGCTTGCGGTGGTCGCGCCGGGCGGCCTCCTCCAACAGCTTCAGGTACGCCTTGAGCTCGTCGCGGGTCGGCCACGCGGTGCCGTACACCCGCTGCAGTTGGGGGTTCTTCTCCGACCCCCGCCAGTACGCGGCGGCGGAGCGCATGAGCTTGAACGCGCCGATCAGTCGGGTGGTCGGCAGGTGCGGACCCCGGCACAGGTCCGACCAGCAGACCTTGTCCTCCTTGGCGTCGAGGTTGTCGTAGATGGTCAGCTCGCCGCCGCCCACCTCCATCACCTCGTCGGTGTCCAGGCCCTCGCCCTTGACCTCGATCAACTCCAGCTTGAACGGCTCGTCGGCCAACTCCGAGCGCGCCTCGTCCAGGCTGCCGAAGCGGCGGCGACGGAACCGCTGCCCGGACTTGATGATCTCCTGCATGCGCTTCTCGAGCTTGCTGAGGTCATCCGGCTGGAACGGCTTCTCGACGTCGAAGTCGTAGTAGAAGCCGTTCTCGATGGGCGGACCGATGCCCAGCTTGGCCTCGGGGAAGATGTCCTGCACGGCCTGGGCGAGGACGTGCGCGGTGGAGTGGCGCAGCACGTTGAGCCCGTCGGGCGAATCCAGGCTGACCGGCTCGACAACGGTCTCCTCGGCCGGCGCCCAGTCCAGGTCGCGCAGCTGACCCTCGGGGTCGCGGACCACGACGATCGCCTTGGGGCCGTTCGCGGGCAGTCCGGCCGCGGCCACCGCGTCGGCCGCCGTGGTCCCGGCGGCGACGACGACGGGGTCGGCCACGGCGGGGGTACGGGGTGCGGACACGGTGACTCCTCCAAGTGGTACGAAACGGTGCCGATCCTCGGCTCCTGCCGATGCTATCGGTCGCCCCGCCCGCGACCGGGAAGGGCACCTCCTTACCGCCGACGTTGAACCTTTCGCGCCTCGCAGCCGAACTAGAAGGTGTGGCCGGAAACCGGTGCCGGCCGCGTCGACACGGATGGGGGCACGAGATGGCGAGCACGTACGGCGGTGGCCGTCTGCGGCGGATCGTGGCGGCGACCGCGGTGACCGCCGCTGGGCTGCTGCTCTGGCCTGGCACGGCGTACGCGGCGGACGTGACGACCACCCCGACCGAGGCCCGGCAGGGCGAGGCGGTACGGCTGGAGCTCAGCGTTCCGGAGGAACGGGCCGGCACGAAGACCAACCAGATCGAGGTCCGGCTGCCGGCCGACGCGCCGATCGCCGAGGTCTACCCCATGTCGGTGAACGGCTGGGCGCCCCGGATCAGCTCCCGCACCCTGGACAAGCCGGTGGCCGGTATCCACTCCTCCGGGGTGAGCACCGTGACGACAGCGGTGACCTGGGTCCGGGTCGGTAAGAGTGACCCCGGCCCGGCTCGGCTGGCGCTCTCCATGGGGCCGATGCCGCAGGCCGAGCGGCTCACCTTCGAGGTCGTCCAGACGTACGCCGATGGCACCGTGGTCCGGTGGGCGGACGCCACCGGCCCGCACCGGGCCCCGACGCTCGCCCTGCTGCCGGCGGCGCCCGGCGCGGCGGGTCCGGCCGCACACGGCGGGCATGCCGGCCCGGCGGCCGGCGCGCCGCCCGCCGCGCAGAACGGCGTGGACGCCGCGCCGCCGGCCCGATCGGGCAGTGCCGACGAGGGCAGCGCCGACGGGATGTTGGCCGCCGGCCTGCTGGCCGGGCTCGGTGGCGGCGCGGCGATCGGCTGGCTGGTCAGCCGTTGGCGCCGACGCGACCCGGACGAGGCCAGCGCGCTCGCCGAGGTGACCGGCGGCCCGGACGAGGCCGCGACGCTGGCCGAGATAACCGGCCGCGGGAACGACACCGCGACGCCAGACCCGACGCCCACCGACCCGCAATCCGCCGACCCGCAGGCCAGCGACCCGCAGCCCAGCGACCCGCAGCCCGCTGTTCCCGCAGCATCGCGGTGATCATCGCGGGTTCCCGGGGAACCGTGGCGTCCCCTCCGCCCGGACAGCCCGATCTAGCGGTGATCCACTCGGCTTTCAGGGAACCGCGGCGTCCCCGTCGCCCGGATGACCCGATTTGCGGGAAGCCGAGTCGATCATGCCCGACGCAGGCAGGGCAGCCCCGACGCAGGCAGGGCAGCCCGAGGCGTCAGGGGAGCCAGGTAGCCCGGGGCGTCAGGGGAGCCAGGTAGCCCGGGGCGTCAGGGGAGCCAGGTAGGTAGCGGCTCGCGGGCGGCCAGCCACTGTTCGGGCACCCCGCCCGGGGTGCCGACGCCGGTGTGCGCCGCCACCACCGCTCCGGCGATGGCGGCGGTGGTGTCCACGTCCCCGCCGGCCCGTACGCACGTCTCGATGGCCGCCGGATAGTCGTCGAGGTGGGTGGCGGCCACCCAGAGGGTGAACGCGACGGTGTCCTGGGCGGTCACCCGGGAGCCGTTGCCGAGCGCCTCCACCACCCTGGGCAACGGCCGGCCGAGCAGCCCGGCAGCCCGGTGTACGCAGCGGTGCACCTCGGTGCCCGGGTCGAGTGCGGCGGCGATCCCGGCGAGCAACCGCTCCGGGGCCGGCCGGTGCCCGTCGAGGCGGGCCCGGGACGCCAGCGCGGCGGCGACGGCGACGGCGATCGCGCCGGCGATCCCCTCCGGGTGCGCGTGCGTCACCTCGGCGGACGCGCGGGCCTGTGCCGCGGCGCGCGCTGTCGAGTCGGCGAAGTACGCGCCCAGCGGGCCGACCCGCATCGCCGCACCGTTGCCGCAGGAGCCCTGCCCGTCGAAGGCGGAGGCGGCGGCCAGCGGCCACGGGGTGCCGTCACGGATCAACCCCAGGATGAGCATCGCGCCCGCGCCGTAGCCTCTGCGCTCAGTGCGTCGCTCGGCGAAGGAGAGGGCCAGCCGGTCCCGGTCGATGCCACCGGAGTCGGCCAACTGGGCGAGGACCGAGCAGGCCATCTCGGTGTCGTCGGTCCATTCCCAGGGCGCCGGCGGCAGCGCGTCGGCGGCGAGATCCACTGGCGCCGGCCCCGGCAGGAAGTACTGCGCGCCGAGCGCGTCGCCGGTGGAGAGACCGGCGAGGCTGTCCCGGGCGAGCGCCAGGCGGGCATCGGCGAACAGGGTGAACGACATCGTCGTACCAGCTTGCCCGGTCGCCAGGCACGCCGCAACGCGATCAACTTGCCAGGCCAAGTACGGTCTTGTCGTGGCCTCCGTGCTCCTGGTCGAAGACGATCACGTCGTACGCGGCGCGATGCTGCGGTCCCTCACCGACCGGGGGCATGCCGTGCACGCCGTGGGTACGGCGTTGGACGCCCTGCGTCGGGTCGCCGCGGAGACACCCGACCTGGTGGTGCTCGACCTCGGCCTACCCGACCTGGACGGCTCGGACGCGCTGCGGATGTTGCGCGGCATCACCGACGTTCCGATCATCATCGCCACCGCCCGCGACGACGAGCAGTCGGTGGTCAAGCTGCTGCGCGCCGGCGCCGACGACTACATGGTCAAGCCGTTCACCGGGGCGCACCTGGACGCCCGGATCACCACAGTGCTGCGCCGGGCCGGCCGGGCCAGTCGGTCCGTGCAACCCGCGGTGCACAGCGTCGGCGGGCTGCGGGTGGACGTGGGCGAGCGCAGCGCCCAGCTCGACGGGGAGCCGCTGGCGCTGACCCGCAAGGAATTCGACCTGTTGGCGTATCTCGCCGCACGACCTGGGCGGGTAGTGTCCCGCCGGGAACTCTTGGAGGAGGTATGGCGGCAGCCATCGGTCGGCGAGGATCAGACCATCGACGTTCACCTGTACTGGCTCCGCAGAAAGATGGGCGAGTCCGCGGCGAAGCCGCGCTACCTGCGCACCGTGCGGGGGGTCGGATTCCGGCTGGTGGCACCGGACTGAGGACGGCGCTGGCCCTGCTCACGGCCGGCATGTGCAGTCTCGTGGCGCTCGCGTTCCTGATCCCGCTCGGGCTCAGCCTGCGGGAGCAGAGCCGGGACGAGGCGATCGCCGACGCGGCGCGGCGCAGCGCCCTGGTGACCGGCGCGCTGGCGGTGAGCACCGACCCGGCGGTCGTCGAGCGTGCCGTGGTGGCCAGCGCCGAGGGCGCACCCACCCGGCCCGTGGTGCACGGGTTGGGGTTGGACGAGTCCGCTGGTCGGGCCAGCGGCAGCGACCTGGACCGGGCCCGCTCCGAGCGCCAGTCGTTGGTCGTCGACGTCGACGGGGGTGTGGCCCGGCTCGACCCGGTCGTCCTCGGTGACCGGACGGCAGTGGTCGAGGTTTTCCTTCCGGAGTCGACGCTGGGCGAGGGCGCCGGCGGCACCTGGTTGCTGCTGTTCGCTGTCGGTGCGGCGATGGCCGGCGCGGCGGTGCTGGTGGTCGACCGGGTCGCCGCCCGCGCGGTGGACTCCACCCGCGGTCTGGTCAAGGCCGCGCTCTCCATCGGCGACGGCGACCTCGGCGTACGCGTCGAGCCGACCGGTCCGCGCGAGCTGGCCGAGGCCGGGTACGCCTTCAACCGGATGGCCGACCGCCTGGACGCCGCCCGGACCGACGAGCGGGAGCTCGTGGCCGACCTGTCGCATCGTCTGCGTACCCCGTTGACGGTGCTGCGGTTGGACGCGGAGGCGTTGGAGTCCGACGACACCAGCGTGGGTTCGTTCAGCCCGGCGGAGTTGGACAGGCTGCGCGGGATCCGGCGGATCCGGCAGGCGATCGTCACCCTGGAGGGTGAGATCGACGTGCTGATCAAGACCACCCGTAAGACGGTGGCGCTCGAGGCCGGGCCGGCGATGTGCGACGTCAGCGAGGTGGTCCGGGACCGGATGGTGTTCTGGGCGGCGTTGGCCGGCGACCAGAACCGGCCGCACCGGGTCAACGGCGCCCAGCTGCGCATCCCGGCGCCGGTGCCGCGGGCCGAACTGGCCGCCGCGCTGGACGCGGTGATCGGCAACGTCTTCCGCTACACCCCGCAGGGCACCGCGTTCGAGGTGGCGGTGTCCCGGCGCGACGGTTACGTGGCGATCCGGATCGACGACGCCGGCCCCGGCATCGCCAACCCGGACCGGGCGCTGCGCCGGGGCACCAGTGACCAGGGCTCGACCGGGCTCGGGCTGGACATCGCCAAACGGGTCGCGTTGCAGGCCAACGGTTCGGTGAGCATCGACCGCGCCCGGCTGGGCGGCGCCAGCGTGGTGATGCTGCTCGCCGACCCGGAGGCGACGCCCCGGCAGGTCAGCCGCTTCGGTCTGGTCGGTCGGATGGCCCGCGACGCCCGCGACACGAAGGCCACCGGACGTCGCTGGCCCCGCCAGCGCCCCACCGACGACTGACCCGGCCGAACCCGGGGCTGTGCGCCGGCGCAAGTCTTCCTTAGATCGCGGTTAACGACCGCGTTGGATCGGCTGCGGGCTGACAGGATCACAGCACGAACCCACCAGTTCCACCGGCCGAGCGCACCACGCACCCACGGCCGGTGGAGCCGCGCGCGCGGCGGGAGTCACAGGTCCCCCCACACCCACGCTCCCGCCGCGCGCCCTGCTCAACCAACCGGCCAACCGGTCACCCGAGCGGGCGACCAGCCCAGCCGGCCGATCAGGTCAGCCGGCGGTGGCGAGGTACGCGTCGATCTCGGCGAGGATCCGCTGCTGGCCGGCGGCGTCCAGGAAGGACGCGGTCACGGCGTTGCGGGCCAGCCCGGCCAGCCCCTCGGCACCGACGCCGAGCAGGCGGGCGGCCACCGCGTACTCGTCGTTGAGGGTGGTGCCGAACATCGGCGGGTCGTCGGAGTTGATGGTGACCAGCAGCCCGGCCTCGACCAGCCGGGGCAGCGGGTGCTCGTCGAGGGTGGCCACCGCCCGGGTACGGACGTTGGACGTCGGGCAGACCTCCATCCCGATCTGCCGCTCGGCCAGGTACGCGAGCAACTGGGGATCCTGCGCGGCGGAGATGCCGTGCCCGATCCGCTCGGCACCCAACTCGTTCAGCGCGTCCCAAACGGTCTGCGGCCCCGTGGTCTCCCCGGCGTGCGGCACCGAGCGCAGCCCGGCGGCGCGGGCCTGGTCGAAGTACTGCCGGAACTGCGGTCGGGGTACGCCGATCTCCGGACCGCCCAGACCGAAACTGACCAGCCCGTCCGGGCGCTCGTCCAGCGCGATGCGCAGCGTCTCCTCGGCCGCCGGCAGGCCGGCCTCGCCGGGGATGTCGAAGCACCAGCGCAGCTCGATGCCGAAGTCGGCCAGGGCGCGCTTGCGGGCGTCCTCGATGGCCTCGCAGAACGCCGGCGCGGGAATGCCCCGTCGGACGTGCGAGTACGGCGTGATGGTCAGCTCCGCGTACCGGACCTGTTGGCGGGCCAGTTCGCGGGCCACCTCGTGGGTGAGGATCCAGACGTCCTCCGGGTCGCGGATGAGATCCACGACGCTCAGGTAGACCTCGATGAAGTGCGCGAAGTCGCGGAACTCGAAGTAGTTGGCGAGCGCGTCCGGGTCGGCCGGCACGGGGGTGCGCCCCTCGTGGCGGGCCGCCAACTCGGCGACGATCCGGGGCAGGGCGGAGCCGACGTGGTGCACGTGCAGCTCCACCTTGGGCAGGCCGGCGATGAAGGTGGACAGGTCGGTCACTGGTTCTCCTGGGCATGGTCGCCGGTGCGGGCGACGACGAAGACGCGGCGGAACGGGAAGTACACCTGACCCTGCCGCACCGGGTACGCCACGGTGAGCCGTACTCCCAGCTCGGAGCGGAAGGCGGACCAGCCGGCGGCGTCCAGTGCGGCCCGGACCGGGCGCAGCGCGGTGCCCTCCATCCAGGCCAGCACCGGGTGCTCGGCGGCGGGTCGAGCCGGCAGCAGGTGCACGTAGGTAGTCTCCCAGGCGTCCACCGCGCAGCCGGCGGCGGTCAGCAGCTCCGCGTAGTCGGCCGGGTCGTCGACCGGGTCCGCACGCAACAGCGGGGCGACCTCGGCCCGCCAGGCCGGCCGGTTGGCGACCTCCCGCAGGGCACGGTGCGAGTCGGCGGCGAAGTTGCCGGGGACCTGCATGGCGAGCCAGGCGCCGGCGGGCAACTCGGTGGCCCAGCGGCGCAGCAGCTGCTGGTGGCCGGGAACCCACTGCAGGGCCGCGTTGCTGACCACCACGTCCTCGTCGCCGGCCGGGCACCAGTCGCGCAGGTCGGCGACCGCGAAGTCGACCGGCGCGCCGAGGGCCTCCGCCCGCTCGATCATCTCGGGCGAGGAGTCGAGGCCGCGCACCCGGCTGGTCGGCCAGCGTTCGGCGAGGACGGCGGTGAGCTGGCCGGGGCCGCAGCCGAGGTCGACCACCGCCCGGGGTCGCTCGGCCGGGATCCGGGCGAGGAGGTCGTGAAACGGCCGGGATCGCTCGTCGCCGAAGCGCAGGTAGGTCGTCGGGTCCCACATGGTCGCCTCCAAACCGTACGTCCGTACTGCTAACCGTACGGCTCGCGTGGCAGGGTGGCAACCCGATCACTAGGCTCGGGTCATGGAACAGCGCAGCTTCAACCGGCTCGGCCGGACCGTTGGCGCGGTCGGCCTGGGCGCGTGGCAACTCGGCGCCGACTGGGGCACCGTCAGCGAGGACGACGCGATGGCGGTGCTCGCCGCCGCCGTGGACGCCGGGGTCACCTTCCTCGACACCGCCGACGTGTACGGCGACGGCCGCAGCGAGCAACTGATCGGCCGCTTCCTGCGCACCCGACCCGACGCCGGGCTGACCGTCGCCACCAAGATGGGCCGCCGCGTCGAGCAGCGCCCGGAGGCGTACACCCTGGCCAACTTCCGGCAGTGGACCGACCGCTCCCGGGCCAACCTGGGCATGGACACCCTGGACCTGGTCCAGTTGCACTGCCCGCCCACCGAGGTCTTCTCCTCCGACGAGGTCTTCGACGGTCTGGACACCCTAGTCGCCGAGAAGGCCATCGCCGGGTACGGAGTCAGCGTCGAGACCTGCGACCAGGCCCTCACCGCGATCGCCCGACCGGGGGTGGCGAGCGTCCAGATCATCCTCAACGCGGTCCGCCACAAGCCCCTGGAGCGGGTGCTGCCAGCCGCGGCCGCAGCCGGTGTCGGCATCATCGCCCGCGTGCCGCTCGCCAGTGGCCTGCTTTCCGGTCGCTACGACGAGCACACCGAGTTCCCCGCCGACGACCACCGCAACTACAACCGGCACGGCGCGGCCTTCGACGTCGGCGAGACGTTCTCCGGAGTCGACTTCGACCGAGGTCTGGCCGCCGTACGCCGGCTGGCCCCGCTCGTCGACGCGGACCGCACGATGGCGCAGTTCGCCCTGCGCTGGGTGTTGGACCAGGCGGGCGTCACAGTGGTCATCCCCGGCGCCCGCGACGCCGACCAGGCCCGGCGCAACGCCGCCGCGGCGGCCCTGTCCCCGCTCACCGACGAGCAGTTGGCAGCCGTCCGCGAGACCTATGACGAGCTGATCCGCCCGCAGGTGCACGACCGGTGGTGACCCGCGCGCCCGAGGTGCTCGCCTCACGCCGCCCGGCCGGCGATGCTGGACGGCGGCGCGCCGCCCCGGGCGGCGGAGAGGGGACGCGATGAGGGGTTGGCTTCCGCTCACCCTCGGCCTACTGGCCGTGGTGATCGGTGCGGTGTGGACGGTCCAGGGTCTCGGCTACGTCAGCGGCAGCGTGATGACCGACGAGAAGATCTGGGCGGTGATCGGCCCGCTCGTGACGGCGGCCGGGCTGGTGGTGCTCTGGCTCGGCCTGCGCTCGCGTCGACGCTGACCCGCCCGCTGCACCGGCGAGCCTGAGGCTGACCGCTCGCCGCACCGCGAACCCGAGCAGGCGAAAGCCCCGCATCCCAACCGGGATGCGGGGCTTTACCGTGACCCTTGAGCCGGATCGTCCCACTGGCCGGCGGGGGCCGGCCGTCCTACTCAGATGGGACGGACCTGCTCAGCCTGCGGGCCCTTCTGACCCTGAGCGATCTCGAACTCCACCCGCTGGTTCTCCTCCAGCGAGCGGTAGCCGCTGGTCTGGATGGCCGAGAAGTGGACGAACACGTCAGCACCCCCACCATCGACGGTGATGAAGCCGAAGCCCTTGTCAGCGTTGAACCACTTCACGGTTCCCTGAGCCATGTGTTTCTCCCTCTAAAAACTGGCGGCCGTGCACGCCGTCCGGCCGATTGGCCGTTTTTGAGCAGCGGCGCCTGAGGCAGCCCCACGAAGGAGACTTCTCTCAACCCACGCCATCTCGCAACAGCGGGGACCAGCAAATCACGGACGTAAAAAGTCTGTCACGACCTCTCCGACGAATTTCTCCGACATGTGACCTGACGGATGCCTCAGGTACGCTGGGCGGCGTGCGATGCCATGCGAAAGCCCCCTTCCCATCGATGCGGGAAGGGGGCTGAAGTCGCTGCTGGTCAGTCCGGCCAGCTGCCGGTCATCCGGCGTACGCCGACCGCGCCGCCCCGGTCCACGGCGGCCCGGACGACCGCGAAGATGGCGCCCTGCAACGCCGCGGCGGCCAGGATCTCGCCCCAGCCTCGATCCTCGTCGGTCGCGTTGGGCGCCTCACCGTCGCCCGCGGTCACCTTCCAGACCTGCCGGAAGATCGCCCCGGCCACCGTGCCCGCGGCGATACCCAACAACACGCCGACCGGCCGGTACGCGACCCTGCCGATGCTCTTACTCACCTACGCCTCCCCCGCACGATCATCAGCACCACCACTGTGGCCACCGCGCCGGCCGCGATGGCCGCCCACGGCACCGGGTTGCGGCGCACCCACTCGCCCTTGTCGTACGCCTGCGCGCGTACCAGCTCGCCCTTTTCGTACGCCTGCGCCCGCGCCATCCCGTCGCCACGCGCGGCCTGCCCGCGGACCCGGGCGACGGTCTGCGCCGCCTGCTCCCGCATCCGCTCCTTGGCCTGCTCGGCGGACTCCTTCAGACGCGCCTTGACGTCGGCCTTGGCGGCCAACGCCTCCATCGTCTCGCCCAACTCGACCCGGGTGCGACGGATCTCCTCGCGGAGGGCCTCCGTGTCGCCGGTCCCGTTACCGGTCATTGCCGCCCCCTGTCCTTCACCGCGGCGGTGACGGTGTCCATGTCTGCCCGGAGGCTACGGACCGTGGCCGCCGGCACCGGCGGGACGGCACGGCTGACCTGTTTCTTGCCCACCAGGGCGAGGATGCCGGCCACCAGGAAACAGGCGACCGCCACGATCAGCGCCGCGGCCCAGGCGGGCAACACCAGGTCGAGCAGCAGGATCGCCGTGGCGACCAGCGCACCCAGACCGAAGAACGCGAGCGCGCCACCGCCGCCGAACAGGCCGATCCCGATGCCCGCGTGCTTACCCTTCTGGGTCAACTCCGCTCGGGCCAGCGTCAGTTCGTCCCGTACGAGGCGGGAGATCTGCTCAGTGGCCCGCTGCACCAACTCGGCGGTGGAGGGCTCGCTCCCGTTCTGGGATGTGCGGGCTTTCGCCACGTCAGCCATGCTGTCCTCCTTTCCTCATCACCGCGCTGTATGCCCGAAGTCGCCGCTCGTCAATCCTAAAGCGCGCCAAGCAGCTCACCGTCCCCGTTGTCCGGACGCCGCGCCGCCGATACGCGGCCAGCCGCCGCGATCACGCCAGAGACGTCCGGCAGCACATCCCCCACCCAAGCCCGACCAAACCTCCGCACTCGCCCTCCCTCGCCCCGGCCCCCGCCCCCGGCCCCGGACCTCGGCCCCGGACCTCGGCCCCGGACCTCGGCCCCGGACCTCTCGGCCCCGGCCCCGGCCCCCGGACCTCGGCCCCGGCTCCCGGCCCTCGGCCCCCGGCCCGCCCGCGCTCCCCGCCACCGCAGCGGTGATCATGAGGTTGGCGGGGACAATCCGGGCGAAATCACCGGTCAAGTCAATGATCGTCGGGGTCCACCGCGCGAGATCGCGCTCGATCCTGGTTGTAGTGGCCTCGACGCGGACGGAAGCCACTACAACCAGGAAGTTGCACGATCTTGCGGGGCGGGGCGAGGCGAGGCGAGGCGAGGCGAGGCGAAGCGGGGCAAAGCGGGGCGGGGACGGGCGAGGGCGACGCGGGGCCGAGCGAGGGCGAGGCCGAGCGAGGGCGGGGCCGGGCCGGGCGAGGCCGGGCCGGGCGAGGCCGGGCCGGGCGAGGCCGGGCCGGGCGAGGGCGACGCAGGGGCGGGGCCGGGCCGGGCGAGGGCTATTGGGGGCGGGTTTCTTCGGGGCCTACGAAGGCTTCGCTGCGGGCGTCGCCGTCGTCGCTGCCGCCGAAGACACGGGCGTCGTCGGGCGCCTCGGTGTCGGACGGGCGGCGGCCCGGCCGCCTCGGCTGCACCCACTGCCAGGACAGGTTGCTGCTGGAGTCGCCCAACTCGGCGCGCAGCCGGGGCATCGCGGTGGGGCGGTTGTCCCGGATCCAGGCGACCAGGTGCTCCCGGACGAGGCAGCGCAGGTCCCACAGGCTGCCCGCGTCGGCGGCGCTGACCAGCGCGCGCAACCGGACCGTCCCGCCGGTGGCGTCGGTGACCTGCAGGACGCAGACCCGCCCGTCCCACAGCTCGGTGCCCTCGACGAGGCGGCGCAGCTCCTCGCGCATGGTCTGCACGGGCACCGCCCAGTCGACGTCGAACTCGGCGGTGCCGAGCACCGCCGCCTCCGTCCGGGTCCAGTTCTGGAACGGCTTGCTGGTGAAGTACGAGGTGGGCAGGATCAGCCGGCGGTCGTCCCAGATCTGCACCACGACGTAGCTGAGGGTCAGCTCCTCGATGCGACCCCACTCTCCCTCGACGACGACGACGTCGTCGAGCCGGACGGCGTCGCTGAAGGCGAGCTGGACGCCGGCGAAGACGTTGCCGAGCAGGCTCTGCGCGGCGAGCGCGGCCACCACACCGACCACACCAGCCGAGGTCAGCACACCGGCGCCGATGCCCCGCACGCTGGGGAACGTCATCAGCATCACGCCGACGGTCAGGATGACGATCACCGCGATGGTCAGTCGGCGCAGCATCACCACCTGGGTCCGGACCCGCCGGGCGTGCCGGTTGTCGGGTACGTCGACCCGGAACCGGGCCAGCGCGGTGTCCTCCACGACGACCAGGAGGCAGGCGACCAGCCAGGCGAGGGTGGCGATGACGCCGAGGATGAGCAGGTGCAGCAGCAGCCGCCGCCAGCTCTCGCCGACCGCGTACCCGGTGGTGAAGCGGACGGCGAACTGCACGGCGAGGACCGTTCCGGCGACCTGGAACGGGCGGTGCGCGTGGTCGGTCAACTCGGTCAACAGCAGTGACCGGCGGCCGAACCGCCGGGTCATCCGGTGGACGATCTCGACCAGGAACAGGGCGACCGCCGCCGCGACGAGCGCGGCGACGGCCGTTTCGAGATAGTTCTGCACGGCTTCGGTGCTCCCCTTCGACCAGGCGTCGGGCACTTCGGGCAAAAGCCCAAGAGTGCCCGACGGCCCGGGAATCGACCAGTTCAGACCTTGCGGTACCGGGACTGGAGGAAGCAGTAGACGCCGAAGGCGGCGATGCCGAGGGCGACAAGGGTCAGCAGGAACATGCCGTAGGACTGCTCACGCAGGGTGTGCAGCGCGGCGTCCAGACCACGGGCCTTCTCCGGGTCGTAGTTCACCGCCGCCACGATGACCAGCAGACCGGCGATGCCGTACGCGACGCCCTTGGCGATGTATCCGGCCATGCCCAGCCGGCGGGCGAGCTGGCGGGTCTTCGGGCTCATCTCGCCGGTCTTGAGGTGCTTCTCGAACTTCTTGCGGGCACCGTAGATCACCAGACCGATGCCGATCGCGGCGACGACCAGCCCGGCCAGGCCGACCAGCCAGCGGCCACCGCTGGAGGTCATCAGCTTGCCGGTCAACGCCTCCTGCTGGTCGGCGCTGTTCGACCCCGCGTCCTTGAAGACCTTGAAGGCGGTCCAGGCGAAGTAGAGGTAGACGATGGTCCGGCCGGCCGAGGCGAGCCGTTCCATGACCCGCTCCTTGCCGCGCTCGGCGCGGTGCCCGACCGCTGCCTCCAGCGCCTGCCAGATCGCCATCGCGAGCAGGCCGACAGCGACGGCGATGACCAGGAACTTGCCGAGGGGCTGTGCGGAGAGGGTACGCAGCGCGCCGGACTGGTCGCCGTCGTCGGACGACGTGCCGAACGCGATCTGCAACGCCAACCAGGCGAAGAGGAGGTGGACGATGCCGTAGCCGATGAAGCCGGCCCGGGCGAGGAGTTCCAGCCACCGGCTGTCCGCCGTACGGGAGGCGGTGGCTTCGGCGCTACGGGTGAGTGACATGGCGTCACAATCTCCGATTCTGAAGATTCCCAAACGTCGGCCACCGCCGCCCGCCCAGGTCAGCTGCCCGGGTTGCGCGATACGCGAATCTTGACCTGCTGGTCGGTCACGCTGTCCAGCGTGACAGCGAAGCCCCCGGCCTCGGCGGCCTGCTGCCCGGTGGTGAGGGTGAGCTGCTCACCGGCGACCTCGACGGTCACCTGGTCACCCTCGGCGCCGACCAACTTGGCCTCGACGCCCAGGATGGTGGTCCTCGCGTCGACACCCCGCTCGAAGGTGACGGTGCAGGCGTCCACCGAACAGTCGGTGGAGGCGCCCTGGGAGCTGCACCCGGCGAGCACGGCGAGGCCGAGCGCCAGACCGGCGAAGAGACCGGCGGCGCGGCGGACGGAAGGAATGGGCATGGTGGCGGGTCGGTTCGTCACCTCGCCAAGAGTACGAGACATCCGCGACGTCGCCGCCCAACGGTGATCACCTGGCGGCCGACCAGCGTACGAGGAGCACCGGCTAGGGTCCGGACATGCCGTTCGACATCGCCCGCACCCGGGCCGCGTACCCCGCTCTGACCGAGGGCTTCGTCCACTTCGACGGTGCCGGCGGCACCCAGACCGCTGCCGGCGTGATCGACGCGGTCACCGATGCCATGCGGTCGGCGGTCGGCAACCGCAGCGCCGCCTTCCTCCCGGGCCGCCGGTCGTTGGAGCTGGTCGCCGAGGCCCGCTCGGCGGTGGCCGACCTGCTCGGCGCCGACCCGGCCGGGGTGGTGCTCGGGCCGAGCGCTACCGCGCTGACGTACACCCTGGCTCGCACGCTCGGCGCGGCCTGGCGCCCGGGTGACGAGGTGGTGGTCTCCCGGCTCGACCACGACGCGAACGTGCGGCCGTGGGTGCAGGCCGCCGAGGCGGCCGGCGCGACGGTGCGCTGGGCCGAGGTCGACCGGCAGACCGGTGAGCTGCCCGCGGCCCAGTACGCGGACCTGGTGGGTGAGCGGACCCGCCTGGTCGCGGTGACCGCCGGCAGCAACGCCATCGGCACCATGCCGGACGTGTCGGCGATCGCCAAGACAGCGCACGCGGTCGGCGCCCTGGTCCACGTCGACGGGGTGCACTCGGTGCCGCACGGGCCGACCGACCTGGCCTCGCTCGGCGCCGACGTGCTGGTCACCAGCGCGTACAAGTGGTCCGGCCCGCACCTGGCGGCGATGGTGGCGGACCCGGACCGGTGGGCGGCGTTGCGCCCGGCGAAGCTGGTGCCGTCCTCCGACGCGGTGCCGGACCGGTTCGAGTACGGCACGCCGAGCTTCCCGCTGCTGGCCGGGGTGGCCGCGGCGGTGGATCACCTGGCGGGGCTGGACCCGGACGCGGTCGGGGATCGGCGGGCCCGGGTGCGGGCCGGGCTGGCCGCCGCCCAGGCGCACGAGGAGGCACTGCTGGACCGGCTGCTCGCCGGGCTGGCGCAGCGGCCGGCGATCACCGTCTACGGCTCGCCGGCGCGGCGCTGCCCGACCGTCTCGTTCCGGGTCGCCGGGATGTCCCCGGCGGCCACCCAGGAGGCGTTGGGCGCCGCCGGGTTCTGCCTCTCGGTCGGCGACTACTACGCCTACGAGTACTTCCAGCTGATGGGTCTGCGCGACAGCGGCGGCGCGGTGCGGGCCAGCATCTACCACTACAACACGGCCGACGAGGTGGATCGGTTGCTCGGCGAACTCGACGCGCTGGCCGAGCGGGCGGGGAGAATGGCCGGATGAGCACCCTGGTCGAGGACAACCCGGCGAAGCACCGCTTCGAGATCCTTGTCGACGACGCGCTGGCCGGCTTCACCGCGTACCTGCCGCGCGGGGAGGTGCTGGTCTTCACCCACACCGAGGTGGACCGGGGCTTTCAGGGCAAGGGGGTGGGCGGCACGCTGATCCGCGGCACCCTGGACCAGCTCCGGGCACGCGGCACGACACTGGTGCCGCAGTGCCCCTTCATGGCCGCGTTCATCGACAAGCACCCCGAGTACGCCGACCTGGTCGCCGACCTTCCGTAGCGCGGGCCGTCAGCGGGCGCCGGTGAGCACCTCGGCGGCGGCCTGCCCGCTGGCCCGGGTGGCGCCGTGGGTGGCCAGGTGCACCGCCCCGGTGACCAGCTCGGGCACGCCCAACTCGACCACGACGGCGTCCGGCCGGGCTGCCAACGCGCGGTGCACGGCGTCGCGCATCCAGTCGTGCCGGTGCTGGTCGCGGACGACCAGGACCAGGGGACGGCTGCCCGCCCCGGCGCCCGGGTCCGCCGGCACGTCGGGTTCGGCGTAGCGGACCGTGCTGGTGCCGGGCAGCAGCTCGGTCAGCGGTCCGCCGATGCCCCACGGGGTCTCGGCGCCGATGGCGATGTTGCGCGGCGGCTCGAACTCGACGACGTGTGCCGCGCGGGTCAGGGGCAGCGCGACGGTCGCGCCCGGGGCGGCGGTGACCCGGACGGCCCGGCGGGCGGCGACCAGGCCGACGTCGGCGGCGGCGCGCGCTCCGGCCGAGCCGGCGCTGCGGGCGGCCACCGTCCAGGCGGCGAGTTGACCGACGCGCTTGGCGGCCTCGGCGAGACGTTCCTCGGGCAGCTCACCGGAGATGACGGCGGCGACGATGGCGTCGCGCAGCTCGCGGGCGGCCTGCTCGTCGGCCCGTTCGCCACCGATGCAGATGGCGTCGGCCCCGGCGGCGAGGGCGCGGACCGTCGCCCCGGCGAAGCCGTACCGGTCGGCGACCGCGCGCATCTCCATCGCGTCGGTGACCACCACGCCGGAGAAGCCCAGCTCGTCGCGGAGCAACCCGCCCAGGATTCGCTGACTCAGCGTCGCCGGCAGGTGCGGGTCGAGCGCGGGCACCAGCAGGTGACCGGTCATCACCGCCTGCGCCCCGGCGGCCACGGCGGCGCGGAACGGGGCCAGTTCGCAGGCGTCCAGCCGGTCCCGGTCGGCGGTGATCCGGGGCAGGTCGTGGTGTGAGTCGACCCTGGTGTCGCCGTGCCCGGGGAAGTGTTTGGCGCAGGCCGCGACGCCGCCGGCCTGGAGCCCGCGGACCCAGGCGGCGGTGTGTCGCGCGACCAGCGCCGGGTCGGCGCCGAAGGATCGGACGCCGATCACCGGGTTCGCGGGGTTGGAGTTGACGTCGGCGTCCGGGGCGTAGTTGAGGGTGATCCCCGCCGCGGCCAGCTCGGCGCCGAGGTCCCGGGCGACGGCCTCGGTCAGCTCCGGGTCGTCGACCGCGCCGAGGGCGAAGTTGCCGGGCCGGGAGCTGCCGTGCACCGACTCCAGTCGGGTGACGTCGCCGGCCTCCTCGTCGATGGCCACTATGACGTCCGGCAGTTCCGCGCGCAGCGTCGCGGTGAGGGCGGCCACCTGCTCGGTGTCGACGACGTTGCGGGCGAAGAGCACCACCGAGCCGAGACCCTCGCCGAGCCAGCGGCACACCCATGGTGGTGGGGTGGTGCCGACGAAGCCGGGTTGCAGGACGGCGGCGGCGAGCGCCGGGAGGTGTCCGGTCGTCGGTGTCACGCCGCCCCCTCGCAGCGATCGGTGTCGATCACCGGCGACGGTGCGCCCCCGTCGATCCGCTGGTTGCGCTCGCTCATGCGGCCCCCGTACCCCATCTCTCGCGCGCCCTCGGCGCACCGCCACCGGCAGGCGGTCCTGCCATGGTCACACTGAGCGATTCAATAGTCAATAAACCTTACAGTTGCCTGGCGGCCCGCTCCCCGGGGAGAGTGCGGGGATGGATCCCGTCCTGCTGGCCGACGCGACGAGCCCGGCCGACATCCCCGGCGTACGCCTGCTCGGCCTGGTGGTCGGCGCCCTGCTGCTCCTCGCCGCGATCCGGGCGATGTTCGGTCGACGCTGAGCGAGCCCGGCCGACCCGGGCCCGGCCGGCCGGGTGTGGCCGACCGTGACCGGGGTACGGCTCTCCCCATCAGCAGGTCCGCGTGCCGAAGGGGTAAGCCATGAAGATCGGATATTTCCTGTCCAGTGAGGAGTTCACGCCAGCCGAGTTGCTGGAGCAGGCGCGCGGTGCCGAACGGGCCGGCTTCGAGGCGCTGTGGATCTCCGACCACTACCACCCGTGGGTGGACGCTCAGGGCCAGAGCCCGTTCGTCTGGTCGATGATCGGCGCGCTCAGCCAGGTCTGCTCGCTGCCGGTGACCACTGCGGTGACCTGCCCCACCGTGCGGATCCACCCGGCCGTGATCGCGCAGGCGGCGGCGACCAGCGCGGTGCTGCACGGTGGGCGCTTCGTGCTCGGCGTCGGCACCGGCGAGGCGCTCAACGAGCACATCTTCGGCGACGCCTGGCCGCAGGCCGACGTCCGGCTGGAGATGCTGGAGGAGGCCGTCGAGGTGCTGCGCGCCCTGTGGGACGGCGGCTTCGTCAATCACCACGGCAAGCACTACACAGTGGAGAACGCGCGGATCTACACGCTGCCCGACACCCCACCGTCGATCTACGTCTCCGGCTTCGGCCCGAAGGCCATCGACCTGGCCGCCCGGATCGGTGACGGCTACGTGAGCACGATGCCCGACGGCGAGATGGTCCGACGCTTCCGCGAGAACGGCGGCGGCGACAAGCCGTGCCAGGCCGGCTTCAAGGCGGCGTACGCGGACAGCGAGGACGAGGGCATGCGCATCGCGTACGAGCGCTGGCCCAACGCGGGGGTGCCGGGTGAGCTGTCCCAGGTGCTGCCCTCGCCGCGCCACTTCGAGCAGGCCGCCGAGCTGGTCAAGCCGGAGATGTTGAAGGAGGCGTTCGTCTGCGGCAACAGCGCCGACGCGCACCTGGAGATGATCGACCAGTACGCCAAGGCCGGCTTCGACGAGGTGTACGTGGCCAACACCGGCCCGCACTACCAGGGCCTGTTCGACCTCTACCAGCGCGAGGTCCTGCCCCGCCTGCGTTGAGCCGACGATCAACGGGCCCATGATTGTCCGAATGCGTTTCGGCGGTCATGGGCTCGGGTACCTCCGGCCCTCGATGAAACTGTCCACGCACTCGATGACGTTGCGCCGCGCGGCCCGCAGCCTTTTCGGCTGGAAGGCGCTACGGCCCAACCAACTGGCCGCCATGCGGGCCGTGATGAAGCGACGCGACGCCCTGGTGGTGTTGCCCACCGGCGCCGGCAAGTCGGCGATCTACCAGATCCCGGCCAGCCTGATCCCCGGCCCCACAGTGGTGATCTCCCCGCTGCTGGCCCTCCAGCAGGACCAGATCGCCTCCCTCAACGAGCGGCAACGCCCGGAGCTGCGGGCGGTGCGGATCAGCTCGAACGAGTCGCCCACCCAGCAGGCGGAGGCGATCACCGAGATCCGCGAGGGGCGGGCGGAGTTCCTCTTCATCACCCCGGAACAGCTCAGCAACCCGGACCGGATGGCCGAGGTCGCCGCGCTGAAGCCGGCCCTGGTGGCGATCGACGAGGCGCACTGCATCTCCGCGTGGGGGCACGACTTCCGCCCCGACTACCTGGCCCTCGGGCACCTCATCGACGGCATCGGCCGACCGCCGGTGGTCGCGCTGACCGCCACCGCCTCCCCTCCGGTACGCGACGACATCGTCGCCCGGCTGCGGCTGCGCGACCCGGAGGTGGTGGTCTCCGGGCTGGACCGGCCGAACCTGTTCGTCGAGGTCGCGCACTGCCCCACCGAGGACTACCGGTGGCGGCGACTGATCGCACTGCTGAGCGACGACGAACGGCCCGGGATCATCTACGTGCCGACCCGTCGCGCCGCCGAGGAGTTGGCCACCCGGTTGACCGACGCCGGCTACCCGACGCAGTTCTACCACGGTGGGATGGCGGCCGGCGCACGCCACGAACTGCACGAGGCGTTCCTCGCCGACGAGGTCCCCATCATGGTGGCGACCTCGGCGTTCGGCATGGGCATCGACAAGCCGAACATCGCCTGGGTGGTGCACATGGCGCTGCCCGACTCGCCGGACAGCTACTTCCAGGAGATCGGCCGGGCCGGCCGCGACGGGCAACCGGCCCGGGTGCTGCTGCTCTGGCAGGCCGAGGACGTGGGCCTGCAACGGTTCTTCAGCGGCGGCCTGCCCGACGTCGACGAGCTGCGCGACCTCGCCGCGCTGCTGCGCCGCAAGCCGGCCACCAAGACCGAACTGCGCGAGACCACCGGCCTCGGGCCACGCAAGCTTGGCCAGTACCTCTCCCTGTTGGAGCAGGTCGGGGCGGCCGAACCGCGCGCACGACAGCGCATCGGCGCGCCCCGTTACTCCCCCACCCCGACCGACGCCGCCGCCGCGGCGCTGGCCGAGGCGGAGCGGCAGCAGACAGTGACCCGGTCGCGCACCGACATGATGCGGGCCTTCGCCGAGACCCGGGCCTGCCGGGGGCAGACCCTGCTGGCCTACTTCGGCGAGCAGATGACGCAGGTCTGCGGCCACTGCGACAACTGCCACAACGGCACCAGCGTGGCCGACCAGGGCGCTGTGGGTCCGTTCCCGGTGCACAGCCAGGTGCGGCACCCGGAGTGGGGGTCCGGCATGGTGCTCTCCTACGAGGAGGACAAGATGACGGTCCTCTTCGAGGAGGTCGGGTACAAGACGTTGTCGGTGCGCGTGGTGTCCGAACAGGGCCTGCTGACCCTGGACTAGCCTGACCCGGGCGCCGGTTTCGGGCCCGGTGGATCGACCAACCAGAGCATCGATTGACCAAGCAGAGCAGGGCGGAAGGGGCGTTGTCGTGATCGAGCAGCCGGCGTACACCGGGTTCGGTTTCTCCGACGAGGAGTGGGGGTTGCTGGTCGGCCTGCCGCAGTCGGTGCTGACCGCGGCGAGCGCCGCCGAGTCCGACGGCACCCGCCGGACCATGGCGGAGAACGCGGCCGGGCTGGAGACCATCGCCGCCGGCCGGGAGTCGGCCAGCCCGCTGGTCGCCGCCGTGGCCGGCGAGATCGTCACCCGGGTCGGTGACCCGGACACCGGCGAGGAGTTGCCGGCCATCGCGCCCGCCGACCCCGGGGCGTACATCGACGACGTGCTGCTGCGGGCCGGCGAGGCCGGCGCGTTGCTGGCCGCGCGGGTCGACGAGGGCGAGGCCGGCGCGTACAAGCACTGGCTCGTGAAGATCGCCGAGCAGGTGGTGGGCGCCGCGTCCAGCGGTGGGCTGCTGGGCATCGGCGGCGAGTCGGTCAGCGACTCCGAGCGGCGTTTCCGCGACCGGCTCGCGCACGTACTCATCGACTGACCGACGACAGCGACGTGTCGGCCGGACCGGTCGGCTCGACGGCGAGCGCCGTGGAGTCGGCCGGTCGGACGCCGCGCAGCCCGACCAGCGCGGTGACCGCGCCCAGCAGCATCACCGCCATGGCGGCGTACGCGGCCAGGTGCAGCCCGTCGGTGAACGCGACAGCGGCGGCGTGCCGCACGGCGTCGGCCAGCTCCGCCGGCAGCCCCTGGGCGACCGCGAGCGCACCGGCCAGGGTCTCCTCGGCCGCGGCTCCGGCGTCGGCGGGCAGTCCGGCCGGCAGGCCGTCGACGACCTCGCGGCGGTAGACCGCCGCGCCCACGCTGCCCAGGATCGCCATTCCCAGCGCACCGCCCAGCTCGCTGCTGGACTCGGTCAGCGCCGACGCGACACCGGCCTGCTCCGGCGGCGCCGCGCCGAGGACCAGCTCGGTGACGAGGGACATCACCATCACCAGGCCACCCGCGTAGACACTGACGCCGACGAGCAGCAGCCACAGCGGCGTCTCCGGCGTGACCCGGGTCAGGACCACGAAGCCGACCACGGCGATCCCGAACCCCGCACCGATCAGGTACGCCCGTTCGACGCGCTGGGCGAGGGCGGCGGCGGCCGGCACGATTCCACCCACGGCGAGGGACGGCACGAGGCTCCACAGCGCCGCCCGCAGCGGGCTCAGGCCGAGCACCAACTGGAGGTGCTGGGTGGTGAAGATGGCAAAGCCGACGATGGCGAACATCGCCAGCAGGTTCACAGCGAGCGACCCGGCGAAGCCGCGACGGCGGAACAGCGCGAGGTCGACCATCGGGTACGCCCGGGTCCGCTGCCGGTGCAGGAACAGCGCCCCCACCAGCAGACCGCCGACGATGGCGAGCACCCGCACCGGGCTGAGGCCGTCGCGGGCCATCTCCTTGATGCCGTAGATCACCGGCAGCAGGGCGCCGAGCGACAGTGCGGCGCTGACCAGGTCGAACCGCCCGGTCGCCGGGTTGCGGAACTCGGGCACCAGGAGGGGGGCGAGCAGGAGCAGCATCAGCATCGCCGGGATGTTGATGAGGAAGATCGAGCCCCACCAGAAGTGCTCCAGCAGGATGCCGCTGAGCACCGGGCCGATCGCGATGCCGCCGGTGAGGGTGGCGGTCCAGATGGCGATGGCGGTGCCGCGCTGCTTGGCGTCGTGGAACATGTTGCGCACCAGGGCGAGCGTCGAGGGCATCAGGGTGGCCCCACCGACGCCGAGCACGGCACGCGCGGCGATCAGCGTCGCGGTGCTGTCGGCGTACGCGGCCAGCAGCGACGCCGCCCCGAACGCGATGGCGCCGATCAGCAGGAGCCGGCGTCGGCCGATCCGGTCACCCAGGGCGCCCATGGTGATGAGCAGCCCGGCCAGCACGAAGCCGTAGATGTCGAAGATCCACAGTTGCTCGGTGGCGGTGGGGCGCAACTCCGCGCTGATGAACGGGACGGCGAAGTAGAGCACCGACACGTCCATCGAGACCAGGAGCAGCGGCAGCATCAGCACCGTGAGCCCGATCCACTCCCGCCGGCCCGCTCGCGGTGCCGGTGTGGTGGTGATCATCATGGTCACTTCCCCTTCTGCGTATGTCGTACGCTGTTATGCGTAGACCATACGCAGAACTAGGATGGCGGGGCAAGGAGGAAATGTGGCGGCGAAGACAGACGACAGCGGGCCCGTGCTCCCGGCGTCCATCGAGAGCGCGTGGGGGCTACGGGAGCGACCACCCAAGGGCCCCCGGCCGGGAATGAGCGTGCCCACCATCGTGGACGCCGCCGTACGCGTGGCCGACGCCGACGGCTTGGCGGCCGTCTCGATGAGCCGCGTGGCCAAGGAGTTGGGCGCCGCGACCATGGCCCTCTACCGGTACGTCGGCTCGAAGGACGAGCTGCTCATGCTCATGGTGGACACCGGGTACGGGCCACCCCCCGGACCGCCCGCGCCGGAGGACGACTGGCGCGCCGCCCTCACCCGGTGGGCCTGGGCCGAGCACGAGGCACTGCGGCAACGGTCCTGGCTGCTGCACGTGCCGATCAGCGGCCCACCGATCACCCCGCAGCAGCTCGGCTGGATGGAGGACGGGCTGCGCTGCCTCGACGGCACCGCGCTCGGCGAGGGCGAGAAGATGTCGGTGCTCCTGCTGATCACCGGGTACGTCCGCAACGAGGCCACCCTCACCTCGCAGGTCGCCGAGGGCAGCCGGGCGGCCGGCGTCGAGCCCAGCGAGATGATGCCGGCGTACGGCCGGCTGGTGGCCCGACTCATCGACCCGGCCCGCTTCCCCGCGCTACACCGGGTGCTGAGCGCCGGCGTGCTCGCCCAGGACGACGACCCCGACGACGAGTTCACCTTCGGCCTGGACCGGATCCTCGACGGCGTCGAGGCGCTGATCCGCCGCCGAACGGGCTGAGGGAGTTCCATGCTGCCGAGAGACACCATCGACACCAGGGTCCTGCCACCGGGCGAACGGTTCGGCATGTGGCTGGACCTGGTGGCGCGCACCTCGGTGCCGCTGCGCATGCAGTCCGCGCACACCGACGACTTCGCCGCCCGCGCCGACTTCATAGCGCTCGGCCCGATCCAGTTGGTGCAGTACGAATACCCGTCCCTGGATGCCACCCGGACCCCGAAGCTGGTCCGTCAGGCCGACCCGGAGCTGTACATCCTCGCCCTCACCACCGGCGGCATCGGCACGTCCAGCCAGGGCGGCCGCCGCAGCGAGATTCTGGCCGGCAACTTCACCTTCTACGACGCGTCCCGGCCGCACGACGTCTGTCACCACGCCACCGAGCCCGACCGGGACCAGGCCAGCTCGATCGTCACGATGATCCCGCACTCCGCCCTGCCACTGACACCACAGCGGATGGCCGCGCTCTACGGGGGCCAGATGTCCGGCAGCGAGGGGATCGGGGCGCTGCTGGCGCAGTTCCTGCTCCAGGTGACAGGGCACCCCGAGCAGTACCATGCCGCCGACGCCAGCCGGCTCGGCGCGGTGGGGCTCGACCTGGCCACCACCATGCTCGGCCGGCACCTCGTCGCCGAGGACGCCGTACCCACCGAGGTCCGCCGCCGCGCGCTGCTCACCCAGGTGCAGTCGTACATCCACCGCCACCTCGGCGACGCGACGCTCGGCCCGCAGGTCGTCGCCGACGCCCACCACATCTCGGTGCGGTCCCTGCACCGGTTGTTCGAGGCCGAGGACGCCACTGTGGCGTCGTACATCCGGGATCTGCGGCTCGCCCGGTGCCGGCGCGACCTGACCGACCCGGCGCTGCGCAATCAGCCCGTGCAGACCGTCGCGGCGCGGTGGGGGTTCCCCGACAAGGCCCACTTCAGCCGGGCATTCCGGGCCGCGTACGGCACCACCCCGCAGGACCACCGCGACAGTGGCTCGGATTTGGCGCGGATCGTCAACCGCCAGGCGTCCACTGTCAACTCGCTGCCGGCAGACTGACACCCAACGCGGCCGGCCGTCACTGGTCTGCCGCCAACGGGGGCCGTGGCGAGGCGCCCGCCGCGCGAGCGGCGGGCGGCCGCCCGGTGGCACCCCGCTGACGCCCGAGGCTCCGGCCCCGTCGCGCTTCCCCCCAGGACCGCCGACGGGGCCGGTCAGGCCCCCTCCAGCAGCTTCAGGACGACCTGTTCCGCCTCCTCGCGAGGCGTCTGCGGATCCACCGACGCCACCACCCCGTCGTGGTAGAGGTCGACCACCCGTGGGTCCACGTAGGACGCCCGCGCCACCGTCGGTGTGTTGCCCAGCAGCTCCGCCACCTCACGCATCACGGCGACCACCGCCTTACGCCGGGCGGTCACCGAGCGGGCCGGACCGGCGGTGGCCAACTCGGTGGCCGCGAGCACAGTGGCGTGCCAGGTACGGAAGTCCTTCGCGGTCATCTCCCCACCGCTGGCGTCGCGCAGGTATCCGTTGACCTCGTCGCTGCGCACGTCGCGCCACTCCCGGCCGTCCCAGTAGCCGAACAGCCGGTCCGCCCATCGCCGGCGACGGCGCAGATTCACCAGCACCTGGCACAGCTCCGGGTCCTCGATCCGGCGTACCTGCTCGATGCCCCCCTTCGCGGGAAACACGAACACCACGCAGCCGCGCCGGGACCGGGCATGCTCGGGGCGCAGGGTGGACACCCCGTACGTCGGGTCGTCGCCGTTCGCGTACTGGTCACTGCCGACCCGGAACATCCCCATGTCCAGCAGGCGGGTCACCGTCGCCAGCACCCGGTCCCGGCCCAGTCCACGGCCGTCCAGGTCGCGCCCCACCCGTTCGCGCAGCGCCGGCAGCCGCCGGGCCACCTCCAGCATGTGGTCGAACTTCGCCTCGTCCTGCTTCTCCCGCCACCGCGGGTGGTAGACGTACTGCTTGCGTCCGGCCGCGTCGATCCCGATCGCCTGGATGTGCCCGTTCGGATGCGGCGCGATCCACACGTCCTGCCAGGCCGGCGGGATGACCAACTCCCGCAGCCGGGTCAGGACATCCGGATCCCGCACCGGAGCCCCGGACGGGTCGAGGAAGAGCCAACCCCGTCCGCGCCGACGCCGTCCGTACCCCGGTCGACCCGGGTCGCTACGCCGCAACCGCACCGGAGACCCGCACCACCCTCTCCACCTCGGCCACGGCGGCCAGCACCTCGTCGAGGTGCAGAGCCGCCATTGTCGGGTGGCTTCCTACCCCATCCCACCTGGGCCAATCCGCCTCGCCGGCCCAGAGCACGCGGTGTCGTGGCCGGTCCGGTGGTGGCCCCCAGTGCGCCGGTGGCACCGGCCCGAAGAGGACGACCGACGGGGTGCCGTACCCGGTGGCCAGGTGGGCGACCCCGGTGTCCCCGCTGACCACCAGCCGGGCGTCGGCCACCAGCGCGGCGAGCGCGCCGAGGTCGGTCCGGCCGGCCAGCACGGTCTCCGAACTCAAGCCCGCCGCCTCGGCCACCCGGGCCGCCAACGCCCGTTCGTCGGCCGAGCCGGTGAGCAGCACCCGGTGTCCCTTGTCGGTCAGTGCCCGGGCCAACGCGGCGAACCGCTCGGCGGGCCACCGCTTGGCCGGGATCTTGCTGCCCGGGTGCAGCACTGTGACACCACTGGGCAGCCCTGCCGAAGCGGGTCGACGCAGGCTGAGGTCGGCGCGGTCGGCCGGGATGTCGTACCAGGACAGCAGCCGGCACCACCGGTCCACCTCGTGCTCGTCGGCGGCCCAGCGCGGGCCGTCGGCGCAGCCGGCGTCCGGGCTGGCGAAGGCGAGCAGCCGACCGGGCCGTGTGGCCGTGAGCAGCCGGTGCGACTGCGGGCCGCGCCCGTGCAGGTTGACAGCGACCCGCGGGGCCGACCCCACCCGGAGAGGGCGATCCAGCCCTGCGGTGTCCACCAGCCGGTCGACGCCACCGACCAGGTCGACAAGCGGGGCCAGCCAGCCGGGCGCGGCGAGCGTCAGCTCCCGCGACGGGTACGCGGCCCGCAGCGCCCGCAGCGCGGGCACCGCGGTCACCAGATCGCCGACGCCGAGGGCGCGCAGCACGAGGATCACGGGTACGAGGTCTCCTGCTCGGCGCAGACCACCATCTCGCGCACCGCGCAACCGGGCGGCTGGTTGAGCGCGAACATGATCGCGGCGGCGGTGTCGGCGGGCTCGTTGAGGTTCGCGTCCGGCCCCGGCTTGTACTGCGGGTCACGTTCGTCGAAGAACGCGGTGCGCATCCCACCCGGGATGAGCAGGGTGACGCCGACCTGACCGGCCAGCTCGGCGGCGAGGGCTCGGGTGAACCCCACCACGCCGAACTTCGCCGCGCAGTACGCGGTGGCGTCGCTGACCGCCTTGACGCCCAGGGTGGAGGCGACGGTGACGATGCGGCCCCGGGAGGTCAGCAGGAACGGCAGCGCGGCCCGGATCACCGCCGCGGTGGCCAGCAGGTCGACGGCGACGATCCGGTCCCAGGTCTCCCCGGGCAGGTCGGCGAGTCGGCCCGGCACGTCGGTGCCGGCGGCGGTCACCACGGCGTCCAGACCACCGGCCTGCTCGGCGAGGTGCTGGGTGGCCACCTCGGCGGCTCGCGTGTCGGCCAGGTCGCACTCGGTCCAGGACACCCCGTCGGCCGGCGGCTGCCGGTCCAGCACGAGCGGTCGGCCACCGGAGGCGGCCACGGCGGCGACCACCGCTGCGCCGAGGCCGCTGGCGCCGCCGGTGACCAGGACGGTGGGCCCGGCGCCGGGCCGCGTGGCGGTCATCGGGTCCGCTCCGCGAGCGTGCGGACGATCAGGTCGGTGGTGGAACGACCATCCAGATAGGGCACCACCACCGTGTTCCCACCCCAGCGGCGCAGGACCTCCGCCTCCGGCAGCGTGGCGCTCTCGTCCCCACCGCCGGTGGCGTAGTCGCCGCCCTTGACCCACACGTCGGGGCGTACCCAGGACAACGCCGTCTCCGGGGTCGGCTCGTCGAAGATGAGGACCGCGTCGACGCAGCTCAGGGCGGCCAACAGCCGGGCCCGGTCGCCTTCGGACTGCACCGGCCGATCCGGCCCCTTCAACCCGGCCACGCTGGCGTCGGAGTTCAGGCAGACGATCAGGCAGTCGCCGAGCTGCCGGGCCGCCTCCAGGGTGGCCACGTGCCCGGCGTGCAGCAGGTCGAAGCAACCGCCGGTCGCCACCACAGTGCCACCCGCGGCGCGTACCTCACCCAGGAGCGTGGCCACGGCGGCGACTCCCACCCGGTCGGCCAGCGCAGCACCTCGTGGTACCGGCTGGAGGGCTCGCGGCCCCGGCGCGCTCCTGGCCCGCACCGTAGGCGCCGACGGAGGCAGCGCCGTGGCCACTCCCCCACCGGCCACGTACGCGGACGCCTCGGCGACCGCCACCTGCACCGCCTCGGAGACCAGCGCGCCCTGGGCCAGCGCGAGGCTGGCCGCCGCAGCGAACCGGTCGCCGGCGCCGCAGGTGTCCCCCTCGGCGCTACCCGGCGTCGGCACCACCAGCGGCGTCGACCCGGCGTGGCAGAGCAGCGCGCCGTCACCGCCCAGCGTCACGGCGACAGCGCCGGCCCGCCAGCGCCGCCGTAGCCCCTGGGCGCCCCGGGACGCGGTGGCCAGTCGGGAGGCGCCGGGCAGCGCGGGGACCAGCTCGCGCACCTCGGACTCGTTCGGGGTGGCCAGGTGTACGCCGGGCACGGCCGCCGGGCCGCGCGGATGCGGGTCCCACACCACCGGCGCGCGGGTGGCGGCCAACGCCTCGCGCAGCGCGGGCTGCCGGGCCACCCCTCGGCCGTAGTCGCTGACCAGCACCGCCGACGCCGCGGCGATCACCCGGAGCACCTCGTCGGAGGGCTGACCCGGCTCCCCGGACGTGCCGCCCCGGTCGTGGCGCAGCAGCACCCGCCCCCGGGCCCGCAGCCGGATCTTCTCCGGCGTCGCGCCGGAGAGGGCCAGTGGGTACACCTGCACCCCGGCGGCGGCGAGCAGAGCGCTCAGCCGGGCCCCGCCGGCGTCGTCGGCGAGCGCGGTCACCAGCACCACCTCGGCGCCCTGCGCGGCGGCGAACACCGCGGCCAGCCCGGCGCCCCCCGGTCGGTCGGTGGCCACGGTCTCGTCGAGCACCGGCACCGGGGAGTCCGGGCAGAGCCGGTTCACCACACCTTCCACATCCCGGTCGAGCAGGGTGTCCCCGAGCACCACCACCGGTCCCCTCACGCTTGCCTCCTCATCCTCACGCGTCGACCTGCTGTCCGGCTCACGCGTCGACCTGCTGTCCGGGCCCGCCGTCGAGCACCACCTCGACCCCGGTGCGTACCGGCGCGGCAGGCAGCCGACCGGCCGGTGCGGGCTCCCCGGGCACGGGGTGGACGACCGCCGGATCGGCGACCGCCGCCAGCGCGGCGGGCAACTCCTGTTCGAGGTACTCGCAGAGCAGATGACTGGTCACCAGGTGCAGCTCCTGGACGACCTGGGTGTCCGGGGACGCGACGGCCAGCACGTCGTCGCAGGCGTCGGCGAGCGGATTGGGGGCGGCGCCGGTGAGCGCCCAGGTGGTCACCCCGACATCGCGGGCCGCCTGCGCGGCGGCGACCAGGTTGGGGCTGGTTCCGCTGGTGCTCAGCAAGAGCAGGACGTCGCCCGGGCGGCCGTGGGCGCGCACCTGGCGGGCGTACACGTCGGTGTAGCCGTAGTCGTTGGCGATGGCGGTGAGCGCGCTCGTCTCGGCGTGCAACGCGATCGCGGACAACGGCTGACGGTCGTCGTGCAGCTTGCCGACCAGCTCGGCGGTGAGGTGCTGGGCCTCGGCGGCGCTGCCGCCGTTGCCGGCCACCAGCAGGCGCCCCCCGGCCGCCAGCCGGTGGGCCAGGTCCGCCCCCCAGCGCGCCAACTGTCGCTCACACAGTCGGTACGGCACCAGCGCCGCCGCGAGATTCGTCAGGTGGGTGTCGAGCAGGCTGCCCGTCGGCATCAGGCCACCACCCGGGTCGGCCGGCGCACGGCGGCCACCTCGCTGTAGACCTCGACCAGCCGCTCGGCGGTGGCCGCCCACGAGTACCGCTCCCGGGCCCGCTCACGCGCCGCCGTCGCGTACGCGAAACGCCTGATCCGGTCGTCGAGCAGCCCCTGGATCGCGGTGGCCAGCGCGCGCGGGTCCCGGGCCGGCACGAGGTCACCTGTCGTCCCGTCGACAACTGTGTCCCGGATGCCGCCCACGGCAGTGCCGACGACCGGCACCCCACAGGCCATCGCCTCCAGCGGGGTCAACCCGAACGGCTCGTACCAGGGCGCCGCCACCAGCAGGTCCGCCGAACGGTACCAGCGGCCCATCTCCTCCCGGGGCACCGCGCCGACCAGGTGCACCCGGTCGGCCACCCCGCACGACTCGGCGAGGGCCCGCAGCCGGCGGGCGTACGGGTCGGTCTCCAACAGCCCCTCGGGTGGGCCGCCGACGACCAGGCACTCGGCGTCCGGGACCAGCGCCATCGCGCGGATCACGGTCTGGAAGCCCTTGCGCTCGACCAGCCGACCCACTGTGAGGATGCGGGGCCGTCCCGGTTCCCGGTCGGCTGCCGGCCCGAGCGGGGCGAAGGTGGCGAGGTTGACCCCCGAGGGCACCACTGTCATCCGGGACCGGGGCACACCCATCCGGACCAGCTCGCCCACCTCGTCGCGGCACTGCGCGACGATCCGGTCCACCGAGCGGCCCAGCTCCCGCTCGTAGGAGACCCGTCGGGCCGGGCTGGTGTCCTGTACCCCCTGGTAGCGGCGCTTCACAGTGCCCAGCGCGTGGTACGTCTGCACCACCGGCACCCCGGCCTGCCGGCCGGCGGTCAGCCCGGCCAGACCGCTCATCCAGAAGTGCGCGTGGATCACCTCGGGCACCCAGTCGCCGCCGCGCCAGCGCTCGATCAGCCAGGTGCTGAACTCCCGCATGTGCGGCAGCAGCGCGTCCTTGGCCACCGGCTCGGCCGGGCCGGCCGGCACGTGCACCACGTCGTACCCGTCCGGGCTGCGAACGGTCACCGGCAGGTCGGGCGCGTCGCGGCGGGTGTAGACCCGCACCTCGTGCCCGGCGGCGGCGAGCGCGGCGGACAGCTCCGCGACGTGCGTGTTCTGGCCGCCGGCATCCTCCCCTCCGAGGACGGCGAGCGGGCTGGCGTGCTCCGAGATCATCGCGATCCGCATACTTCCTCCTCCAGCAGCCGGTCCCAGTCAGCGAGGAAACGGTCGAGGCCGTACCTGTCGCGCGCGGCGGTTCGCGCCGCCGCTCCGGCCTGCCGCGCGGTGGCCGGTTCGGCGATGAACCGGCGGGCGGCGTCGAGCAGGGTGTCGGTCCGGGTGGCGAGCGCCCCCGCCTCCGGGGGCACCGCCATCACCGCCTCGGTGGTGGCGAGCGCGACGACCGGCATGCCGATCGACATCGCCTCGATGAGGCTCAGCCCGAGGGAGGTCCACCGGCACAGGTGCAGGTACGCCCGCCGCCGGGCCAGTTCGGCGTGCATCCGCTCCTGGGGCACGTCGTCGTGGCTGGTCAGCCGGTCGGCGGGCAGTCCGAGGTGGTCGGCCAGGCCGGCGACACCCATGCCGAACACGTCCAGCGGCGCGATCTCGGCGAACTGGGGCAGCAGGTCGGTGCCGGTGACCCGACCTCGCCGTACCGGCTCGTTGATCACCACGGCGAGTCGGTCCAGCTCGCCGGTGTAGGACGCGGAGGGGGCGACGATGCCGTGGTCGACCACTGTGGTGCGGGTGGCGCCGGTGTCCCAGAAGATCTGGTTGAACCCGGTGACGTGGGCGATGAGCAGGTCGTCGCGGTCGGCCATCGGGTGGCGGGTGTTCGGCACGTCGCCCTTGGGAGTGTTGTGCTCGACGTAGATCGCGGGAAGGTCGCGGCCGGGGCGGCGACGAAGCCACTGCTCGGCCCGGTCGATCTCCTCGGGGCGTTGCAGGATGACCATGTCGACGTCAGCGCTGGGCAGTTCCTCCGGGCTGACCTCGACCGCGCTGTCCGGCCACGGGTAGGTGCGGGCCCGGCCGAGGCCGTACGGGCCACGGTCGGGTGTGGTGGGAATCAGGTAGCGATGGCCGCCGTGCACGAACGACGTGGTCCAGGAGCCGTGCACGTGCCAGAGCAGGATGTTCATCGGCCGCCACCACCACTGACGGCGAGGGTCCGGAGCGCGTCGACCACGTCGCCCGGGTCGACGCCGCTGAGGCAGGGGTGCCCGGGGACCGGGCAACTGGCCGCCCGGGTGTCCCGGCACGGAGCGGCGGCGTCGCCGAGCCGGACGGTGGGCACCCGGTAGGGCCCCCACTGGCCGAACGGGACGGTCGGCGCGAAGAGACTCACCACCGGCACACCGGCGGCAGCCGCCAGGTGCGCGGGCCCGGTGTTGCCGACCACTACCGCGCTGGCGTCCGCGACGATCGCGGCCAGCCCGGCCAGGTCGGTGCGGCCGCCCAGGTCGGTGCCGCCGGCCGCGGCGACCCGCGCGGTGACCGCGCGCTCGTGCGGGCCGCCGGTGACCAGCACCCGGTGCCCGGCGTCGGCCAGCGCCCCGACGATCCGGGTGGCCACCTCCGGCGGGCAGGCGCGGCTCGACGCGGCCGACCCGGGGTGCAGCACCACGTACCCCGGATCGCCGAGGTCGGCCGGACGCGGCGGCACGGCGTCCCGGCGGAGCCGCAGGACCGGTTCGTCGCCGTCGGGCAGCCGGTGGCCCGCGGCGGCGGCCAGGGAGAGGGCACGTTCGGGTTCGGGCACGCCCACCGGCACCCGGTGCCGAATGTCCAGCAGCGAGCCCGGATAGTCGTCGCTGATCGCCGCGATCCGGTCGATCCCCGCCATCCGCAACAGCAGTGCCAGCGGCAGGGCGGACTGGTGGAACGAGGTGAACACCACCGCCTGGTCCGCGCCGACCGCGCCCAGCCGCGCGGACAGGCTCCGCATCGCCTCCGGGTCGACCGGCCCCGGGTCGGGGTCGATCCACGGCAGCGGATGCTCGATGATCTCGTCGACGCCGGGCAACAGGTTGGCGGCGGCCCGACCGCGCGGCCCGCACAGCAGCACCACCCGCTCCGCTCCGGCCGCGACGGCGCGGATCGCCGGGCCGGTGACCAGCACGTCACCGGCCGAGTCCGAGCGGACCACGAGTGCCGTCCGCACCGGTTCGGTGGGCGGGTTCGAGGGCTGCACGGCCTGTTGGCGGCGCAGGATCTCCGCCACCGCCGCCGGCAGATCGGTGGCCACCCATCCGGCGGCGGCGACCTCCTCCGGTCGGGTCACCGGGGTGGGCACCAGCACCCCGGCGGCCCCGGCGGCCATGGCGGCGCCGACGTCCCGGCCGATGTCGCCCACGAGTACGCAGCGGGACGGCGTCGTGCCCAGCTCGCGGGCGGCGGCGTACACCAGGCCCGGCGCCGGCTTGCGGCAGCCACAGCCGTCGGCGTCGTCGTGTGGGCAGACCAGCCACGCGTCGAACCGGCCCAGCAGCTCCTCGACGCGGGCGTGCACCGCCCGCATCTGCTCACCGGTGAAGTAACCCCGGGCCAGGCCCGACTGGTTCGTGACGACCGCCAGCCGCAGCCCGGCCGCGCGCAGCCGGTCCAGCGCCGCCCGCGCGCCCGGCACCGGCCGCACCTTCTCCGGGTCGCCGTTGTACGGCACGTCCTCGATCAGGGTGCCGTCGCGGTCCAGCAGCACCGCGTCGTAGAGCACCGCTCGCGGGCTTGCGACAGACCCGGAACCGGCGCGGTCAGCAGCGGCGTACACCTGGGCTGACCTGCGCTGATACGGATCCTCCTGGTCCTGTCGCACAGCCGGCGGGTTCCCTGCGCCCCGAGGAGTAAACGTCGTCGTCGAGGGGGTGGGCCAGCGCCGCCAGCGATGCCCCGGGTCGGCCTTACCCGCCGTCTGAGAGAAGCTAACCCGGTCAGCTGTTAGCCCGTGCCGTGCTCCGGGTATGGGATCCCGGTGGCGATTGTGGAGAAAGTGATCGACGCTTCCCCCCAGCAGGTGTTCGACGTGCTCGCGGACGGATGGACGTACAGCGACTGGGTGGTCGGCACGGCGCACATGCGGGACGTGGACGACGCCTGGCCCCGGGTGGGCAGCCAACTGCACCACCGTGCCGGGCCGTGGCCGCTCTCCTTGCAGGACGCCTCGACGGTGCTGGTCTGCGAGCCGCCGCACCGGCTCGTGCTCAAGGCCGGGCTCTGGCCGGCGGGCGAGGCGATAGTGGCCTTCACCCTGGAGCCGGTCGGCGACAGCGCCACCCGGGTGCGCCTCGGGGAGGACTTCGCGGCTGGCCCGCTGCGGTGGGTCCACAACAAGATCAACGATCTGGTGCTGCACCTCCGGAACCGGGAGACGCTGGACCGGCTCGCCGACATCGCCACCCGACAGAAGGGGGCCTCGTGACCCGGACCGTCGTGGTGACCGGCGCGAGCGCCGGCGTGGGCCGGGCCGTCGCCCACGCGTACGCGGCACGCGGCACCCGGTTGGCGCTGCTGGCTCGGGGCGAGGCGGGTCTGGCCGCCGCCGAGCGGGAGTGCCGGCTGCGCGGCGCGACCGACGTTCGGGTGTACCGGGTGGACGTGGCCGACGCGGGCGCGGTGCAGCAGGCCGCCGACGACGTGGTGCACCGCTGGGGCGGCATCGACGTGTGGATCAACAACGCGATGGCGTCGGTGTTCGCGCCGGCCTGGGAGATTCCGGCGAGGGAGTTCCGTCGGGTCACCGAGGTCACCTACCTGGGCACCGTGCACGGCACCCTCGCCGCGCTGCGGCACATGCGGGCGCACGGGCGGGGCACGATCGTGCAGGTGGGCTCGGCGTTGGCCTACCGGGGAATCCCGCTCCAGTCGGCGTACTGCGCCAGCAAGCACGCCGTCCAGGGGTTCAACGACTCGCTGCGTGCCGAGCTGCTGCACGACTGCCCGGCGGTGAAGTTGTCGATGGTGCAGCTGCCCGCCGTCAACACGCCGCAGTTCTCCTGGGTCCGCACCCGGCTGCCCCGGCATCCGCAGCCGGTGCCGCCGATCTTCACGCCGGAACTGGCCGCTCGGGCCATCCTCTGGGCCGCCGACCGTGGCACCAGGGAGCTGAACGTGGGTGGCCCGACCTGGCAGGCCCGGGTGGGCGACGCCCTGTTCCCCGGCCTGCTGGACCGCAAGCTGGCCCGCGACGGTTACGACAGCCAGCAGACCGGCCAGAAGATCGATCCAGCGACCTGGCGAGACAATCTGGATCACCCCGGCGACGCGGACACGGACCGGGGCACGGCGGGTGTTTTCCGCGAACAGGCGCGTGACCGTTCCGCGGCGCTCTGGGTCGGCACGCACAAACCGGCGCTCTCCGGTGTCGCGCTCGCCGTCGCGGCGCTCGCCCTCAGCGCTGTCGCTCGCCGACGGCGCTGACCAGCACAAGCCCTTGACCAGGGCCTAGACACCCGCGCCCGGTAGGCGGCGAGGGTCCGCAACGCCCGAAAGGGGTGCCTCCCTCCGACCGAATCCGGGAACTAGATACCCTTTCCATGACCCTTGTCCGCAAACCGAGGATGACCGACATGATCAAGCCGGTGCAGTTGCCGTCGCCGTGGCGGGACGCACGCCTGACCGTCGTCGTGCCCACGTACAACGAGGCGGGCAACCTCCCGACGCTGGTCGAGCGACTGCTCGCACTGCCGCTGCCGGGGCTGCGCATCCTCGTCGCCGACGACAACTCCCCCGACGGCACCGGGGAGGTGGCCGACAAGCTGGCCATCGAGCACCCCGACCGGATCGAGGTCGTGCACCGCGCCGGCAAGGAGGGCCTCGGCCGGGCGTACGTGGACGGGATGACCCGGGCGATCGAGGGCGGCGCCGAGTACGTGGCGCAGATGGACGCCGACCTCTCGCATCCGCCCGAGGCGCTGCCGGGGATGCTCGGCGCGCTGCTCTCCACCCAGGCCAGCGTGGTGATCGGTTCCCGGTACGTGCCCGGCGGCGAGCTGGACGAGAACTGGCCGCTCTACCGCCGGGCGCTCAGTGGCTGGGCCAACCTCTACGTACACACCCTGCTACGGGTACGCATCCGGGACCTCACCGCCGGCTTCAAGATCTGGCAGGCCGAAGCCCTGCGCGACATCGACCTGGAGCGCGTGCAGTCCAACGGCTACAGCTTTCAGGTGGAGATGCACTACCTCGCCACCAAGCTGGGGCACACCATCCTGGAGGTGCCGATCCGCTTCGAGGAGCGGCGCGACGGTGTCTCCAAGATGACCACCGCGACCAAGGTGGAGAGCGCGCTCATGCCCTTCCGCCTCCGCAGCAAACACCGCAACATCACCCGCTAACCCCAAACCCCGCCCCACCCCCCTCCCACCCCCACCCGCCCCCCCACCCGGGTGATCAAGAGGTTTGCGTCGTCAGCGCCGGCAGATCTGACGCAAATCTCTTGATCACCGAGAGCCGAGCGGGGGCGGGGCGGTGGGTTGGTCGGGGTAGATGGCGCGGTGGGCGGTGGAAATGGCAGCGGCGTAGGCGCGGCCGGTGAGCGCGCGGTCGCGGGCCAGCGCGGCGCGGGCCGCGTTCGCGCCCGGCGCGCCGTGCACACCGCCGCCGGGGTGCGCCGACGCGCTGGCCAGGAAGAGCCGGTCCACCGGAGTGTCCGCCCGGCCCAGGCCAGGGATCGGGCGCAGGAAGAGCTGCTGGTACGCGGCGGCGGTCCCGCCGCCGAGCGTGCCACCGACCAGGCTCGGGTTGCCCTTCTCCAGGTCGGCCGGTCCGGCCACGTGTCGGCCCACGATCAGGCTTCGGAAACCCGGGGCCGCCGCCTCCAGCACGTCCTCCATCCGCTGCACGTGCCCGGCTACCTCCTCGGCCCGCCAGTTTCGCCGGAACGGCAGATGGGTGTACGACCAGAGCGACTCGGTACCCGGCGGGGAGTGGCTCGGGTCCGCCACCGACATCTGCCCCACCAGCAGGAACGGGTCGCGGGGCAGCTCGCCACGGGCCAACTCGCTGGCGTAGTGGGTGAGTCCGTTCAGGTCCGCGCCGAGGTGCACGGTGCCGGCGCCGGCCAACTGCCGGTTCGTCCAGGGCACCGGCGCGGAGAGCGCCCAGTCCACCTTCAGCGTGGAGCCGTCCCACCGGAAGTGCGCCAGGTCCTCCACCAGCCGGGACGGCAGTGCCGCCGCGCCGACCAGGTCGAGGTAGAGCGCCGGCGCCGGCACGTCGGCGAGCACTGCCCGCCTGGCCCGCCACAGCGCGCCGCCGACGGTCCGGACCCCCATCGCCCGGCCCCGGGCGGTGAGCACCCGATCGGCCCGGGCACCGTAGATGATCGTCCCGCCGCGCGCCTGCAGCCGATCCACCAGCGCGTTGGTGATCCGCTGCGCGCCACCGTCGGGGACCGGCCAGCCGACCTGCTGGCCGAGCATGGCCAGCAGCCAGCCGTACACCCCGGAGCCGGCCTCCTCCGGGGAGAGGTCGGTGTGCAGGGCACAGCCGGCCAGCAGGGCCGGCCCGCCGGGACCGTCGAAGAGTTCGTCGCCGAGCTTGCGGACCGGTACGACCAGGCGCCGCGCGAGTCGCAGCGCGCCGGCGACGCGCAACCGACGCAGGAGACCCAGCCCGCCGCGTACCGGCGGGAACGGCGAGGTGATCGCCTCCAGCATCGGCTCGGCCACGTCGAGCCAGTCGGTGTACGCGTTGAGCCAGCGCTTACCGTCCCCGGGGGCGAACTGCTCCAGCGACGCGGCCGTGACGTCCGGATCCCGGTTGATCACCGCGGCTCGACCGTCCGGCAGCAGGTGCGCCAGCACGTCCGGCGAGTGCCGCCAGGACAGCCCGTGTCGACCCAGGTCCAGGCCGCCCAGCACCGGTGAGGCGTACCCGAGGGGGTAGAACGAGCTGTAGAGGTCGCTGAGGTAGCCGGGCGCGGTGACCTCGGCGGAGCGGACCGCGCCGCCGGGCACCGCTGTCGCCTCCAGCACCACCACGTCCCAGCCGGCGTCGGCCAGCAGGTTGGCCGCCACCAGGCCGTTGTGCCCGGCGCCGACGATGACGGCGTCCGCGCTCTGCGCGGTGGTGGTTGTCATCGGATCCGCCTACCCGGCGCGCAACCGGGCGAAACGCGTTTGCCTCGTCGGGGCCGGGGCATCCAACGCCACATGTACACGGTTGCGCAGCTGGTGGGCGGGGTGTGGGGTGCGGGTGGCGACGGCGGCGAACTGGTCGTGCGTGATCCGGCGGACGACGCGCCGGTGAGCACGGTGCCGGTGGCCACTGCCGACGAGGTGGGCAAGGCGACCCAGGCGGCCCGCAACGCGGCGTCCCAGTGGGCGGCGACCGCCCCGGCGGAACGGGCGGCGGCCCTGCACCGGGCCGCGGACGCGGTGGAGGCGGTCATCGAGGAGTTGACGGCTGCGGTGACCGCGGAGATGGGCAAGCCGTTGGCGGACGCCCGCGGCGGCGTCGAGGCGGGGATCGGCACCCTGCGACAGTATGCGGAACTGGCGCCGCTGCGCGGCGGGCGCACGCTGAACGGCGACACCGACGCGCTGGACTTCCTCACCCCACAGCCACGCGGCGTGGTCGCGGCGATCACCCCCTGGAACGACCCGGTGGCGGTCTCCTGTGGACTGCTCGGCGCTGCCCTGGTGACCGGGAACGTGGTGCTCTACAAGCCGAGCGAACGGACACCGGCGACGGGTTGGCTGTTGGCCCGGGCGCTGGACCAGGCTCTGCCGGCCGGGGTGTTGTCACTGCTCACCGGCGGACCGGAGGTGGGTGCGGCGCTGGCGGCGCAGGACGTCGACGTGGTGGCCCACGTGGGTTCCACAGCGACCGGGCGGGCGATCGCCGCCGCGGCGGCCCGGACCGGGGCGAAGGTGCTCCTGGAGAACGGCGGCAGCGACCCGCTGATCGTGGACGCGGGCGTCGACCCGGAGTGGGCGGCGGAGCAGGCCGCGCTCGGCGCGTTCGCCAACGCCGGGCAGATCTGCGTGGCGGTGGAGCGGCTCTACGTGCACCGGGAGGTGGCCGACGACTTCGTGGCCGCGCTGGTCCGACGCGCCGCGGCGCTGCGGGTCGGACCGGGCCGGGCCCCGGACACCGAGCTGGGCCCGCTGGTCGACCGGCGGCACCGGGACCACGTGCACGGGCAGGTGGCGGCCGCGCTGGCGGACGGCGCACGGGTGCTGGTGGGCGGTGAGGTCCCGGACGGGCCGGGGGCGTTCTACCCGGCCACCGTCGTCACCGACTGCCGCCACGACATGCCGCTGGTCCGGGAGGAAACGTTCGGGCCGGTCGCCCCGGTGGTGGTCGTCGACTCGTTCGACGAGGCGCTGCGCTGCGCGGCGGACTCCCCGTACGGGCTGGCCGCCACTGTGTTGACCCCGTCGATGAGTCACGCGCAGCGGGCCTGGCGGGAGCTGCCGGTGGGCACGGTCAAGGTCAACGCGGTGTTCGGGGGTGCGCCGGGGGGCGCCGCGCACCCGCGCCGGGCCAGCGGACAGGGCTTCGGGTACGGCCCGGAACTGCTGGACGAGTTCACCGCCACGAAGGCAGTGCACATCGAGGCGCCGGGGGGCGGGCACTGGTGAACGGCGCGGGCGGACGCAGGGGTGGCGCGTCCGCCCGTACCGCGTCGGTTGTGCTCCGGTGCGGCGGCGATCAGTCGCCGCGGGCCTTGCGGGTGGCGCGGTCGTTGGCCTTCTCGATGGCCGTGACCAGCTCCGGTTTGGTCATGCTCGACCGACCGGGCACGTCGAGTTTGCGGGCCACCGACATCAGGTGGTCCTTGGTGGCGTTGGCGTCCACGCCACCGGCGGTGGGCGCCCGTCGTTCCGGCCCGCCGCCGGCGGCCTGCTGGTCGCTGGGGCCCTTGCGGCCCTTCGGCTCCCAGTGGTCGCCCACCTTCTCGAACTGATGCTTCACGGCGGCGAAGGCGGTGCGGTGTGACCGCTCCCCCTCGCCGTAGGTCTCGACCGCCGAGTCGTGCGTCTTTTCCCAGGTGCGCTGCGCCTTCTCCGGGGAGCGCCGCAGCGTGCTGGGCAGGTCTTCGCGCCCGGGCATCTCGTCCTCCTCCGTGTCGACAGGGTCACTGTGACCGTTCCCCGGTGACCGGGCGGCAAACCATAGCGGCGGCGGTCGGGTACCGGGTGGGTTTGTCGATTTCACCATCCGGGTACCGCCGGGCCAGGCCAGACCGGACGACCGGTCATCCGGCGGCCGGGGCGCAGGGAGCGGGCATGACGACCACGGAGCCCGGTACGACGCTCGACGGCACACCGGGCACCCGGGGGGTGCCCCGACGGATGCGGCAGTTGAGCTGGCGGACCTGGCGCGGGGTGCTGGTCCGCAGCGTCCAGAACTTCGTCAACGACAACTGCTCCGACTGGGCCGCGGCGCTGACCTACTACGGGGTGCTGGCGCTCTTTCCGTCCGCCATCGTGGTGGTGGCGCTGGTCGGTCTGGTCTCTGACGGGGAGCGGACCCTTGACACTGTGGTCGACCTTGCCAACCAGGTGGGCGCCGGTTCGGTGCTGACCAACGACGAGGGCGGCGTGGTCGGCGTGCTCCAGACCGTGGTGCTCGACCAGAGCAACCCCAAGCTGCTGCTGAGCTTCGGCCTGCTCGGCGCGCTCTGGTCCGCGTCGGGTTTCATCGGCGCGTTCACCCGCGCCTCCAATGCCGTCTACGGGGTGACCGAGGGCCGCCCGGTGTGGAAGCTTCGGCCGCTACAGATCGGTCTGGCGGCGGTCACGCTGGTGCTGCTCGCGGTCGTCGCCCTGGGCCTGATCGTCAGTGGGCCGGTCACCGATGCGGTCGGCGACCTGGTCAACGCCGGCGGCCTGGCCCGCACGACGTGGAGCGTGGCGAAGTGGCCGGTCCTCGCCATGATCATGATGGCGCTGCTGTCGCTGCTGTTCTGGATCGCGCCGAACGTGCGCCAGCCCCGGTTTCGCTGGCTCACCCCCGGCGGCGCGGTGGCCCTGATCTCGTGGGCGGCGGCCTCCTTCGGCTTCGGCCTCTACGTGGCCAACTTCAGCTCGTACAACACCACCTACGGCAGCCTCGGGGCGGCCATCGCGTTCCTGGTCTGGCTCTACCTGTCCAACTCGGCGCTGATGCTGGGCGTGCAGATCAACGCCGAGGTGCAGCGCGGGCGGCAGTTGCAGGCCGGCGACCCGGACCCGGACGAGCCGGTGCTGCCGCCCCGCAAGCCCGCCGACGAGTAGGCCTCCGTTCGGCACCGGTGTCCGGTTCGCCGCCGGACCGAGGGCCGGTTCGTGGCCCGGTGCCGGTTTATCGGGTGAGGTGCCGGGTAGCGCAGAAGGCATGGAGCGTGGCAACAGCAAGCACGGACCGAGGATCGACGAACAGATGAGTCAGGAGGTCAGCGGCCTCGTACAGGGGCCGGGGACCGGTGGCTCTCGGGTCGACGAGTCGCGGGTGCCGGAACCGGCTGGCGAGGACCAGCCGGAGACGACCACCGCCCCGGCCGGCGACCTGCGCACCGGCACCCCGCAGGGCATGAGCTCTACGGACGTCGAGCAGCGCAGCCGGCTCGGCCGGTTCATCTCGATGAGCGCGCTGCCGGGCGACCGTCTGGTGCTCATTGCCAGCGCCCGTGAGAACGAGGCGCCGGACGACATCGTGGCGTCGCTGGAACGGCTGCCCGAGGGCACCGTCTACCAGACGGTCTCCGAGGTGTGGGCGGCGCTGGGCAACAAGAACGAGACAACTCGCTGGTGACCAGGATCGCCCCCGATCCGGCAATCCACCAGTGGCTGAAGGAGGTTCCCCGATGAGTGGCGTTACCGAACATGTGGACGTTTCCGTACCCGTACGCACCGCGTACGACCAGTGGACGCAGTTCGAGCAGTTCCCCGAGTTCATGGAGGGTGTGCAGGAGGTCCGGCAGCTCTCCGACACGATGACCCACTGGACCGTGGACATCGCCGGTGTGAAGCGCGAGTTCGACGCGGAGATCACCGAACAGCTCCCCGACGAGCGGGTCGCCTGGCGCTCGACCGACGGCACCCAGCAGGCCGGCGTGGTGACCTTCCACCGACTGGACCAGGACAAGACGCGGGTCACCCTGCAGCTCGAGTTCGAGCCGCACGGCGTGGTCGAGCAGGCCGGCGACAAGCTCGGCATCGTCGACCGACGGGCCAAGGGCGACCTGGAACGGTTCAAGACCTACATCGAGCGGCGTGGTCAGGAGACCGGCGCCTGGCGCGGACAGGTGGACCGTCCGCAGCCGTGACGGTGAGCAGTGACCTGCGATGGCCGCCGGGATTCCCGGCGGCCATCGCCGTATCCGAGCCTTGTCGCACACCACCGTTTGCGATCATCGCGCCCGGGTACCGCTGAAGACATGACCGACGACAACATCAGGGTGTGGCGGGACGAGGAACGGCTTCCGTTGGAAGAGCTGGAGCAGGCCGTGGCCAGCTCCAGCCTCGACGGGCAGGCCGACGACGTGACCGGCAACGACGCGGGGGAAGAGGCGACGTTCGGGCACGGGCCGGCAGCGGACGACCGTAAGGGGCAGGCCCAGGGCAACAGCCGGGAGGACACCGATCCGGAGCGCCGCTACCGCCCGTCCACCACCGGGCGGACCGGCCCGGACGCGGGCTGACCCTCCCCGCCGGGCTGACTGGGCGCCGGCCGCCCGGTGGGCCGGCCGGGCGAGCGACGGGCACCCCACTCGTAGAGCGCGATCAGCGCCAGCGCGAGCACCAGCAGGGCCGCGCCCAGCACCTGCACCGACGTGTTGCCGATCAGCACGCCCAGCCCGGCCGGGACGAGCGCCGCGCCGACGCCCGAGGCGCCGATCTGCATCCCGATGGCCCGGTCCGCGTGCGCCGCGCCGACCCGTTCGGCGGTGGTGAGGGTGAGCAGCGGAAACACCGGCGCGGCGGCGAAACCGACAACGACAAGGCCGAGCACCGCCAGGGCGGCCGGGCCGGGAACGGCGATCAGCGCCGCGCCGACGGCCATTCCGGCCAGGCTGGCCCGCAACACCAACCCCGCCCCCAGGCGCTCGGCCACCAGACCCTGCACGACCCGGCCGACGAAGAGACTGCCCCAGTACGCGGAGACACAGCCGCCGGCCAACGCCGCGCTGAGCCCGCGCCCCTCGGTCAGCAGCAGGAACGCCCACAGGCCGGCGGACACCTCGATGGCCACGTACAGCGCGAAGGCGAGCAACCCCGACCAGACCGCCGGCAACCGCAGCGTGTCCCGAACCGGAACCTGGACGGTCGACGCCGGCCCGGAATCCGTGGCGCCGGGCACGCCCTGGACCGCCGCGCCCGCTTCGGTGCCGGCTGGGGCGTCACGGCGCCAGGCCCGCACCGTGAGCACGAACGCGACGGCGAGGACGAGTTGGGCGGCGGCCACGATGCCGTACCCCCAGCGCCAGGCCAGCCCGGCGCTCAGCACCGCGGTCATGATCAGCGGGCCGATGGCCACGCCGAGGCCGAAGAAGGCGTGCAACCAGTTCATGTGGCGAGGCCCGAAGGCCCCGGCGGCGTACGCGTTGAGCCCGGAGTCGACAGCGCCGGAGCCGAGCCCGAGCAGCAGCGCGCAGCCCACCAGCACCGCCAGCACGGGGCTCACCGAGTAGCCGGTCAGCGCCAGGCTGGCCACCAGGGTGCTGCCGGCGAGCAGGGCGCCCACGCCGACCCGGGCCAGCGTGAAGCCGGCCAGCACGCTGGAGGTGAGATAGCCGACGGTGCCGGCGGTGAGCACCCACCCGACGGCCTCGGTCGGTACGTCGAAGTCGCCTCGGATCGAGGGCCAGCTGACGCCGAGCAGGCCGTCGGGCAGGCCGAGACTGACGAACGCGAGGTAGGACAGCAGGAGCAGTGCTGCGCGGGGACGCGCGGGCGCGGTGGACACGAGACACCATCCTGCCGCAGGGGCACCCTAGCGCCGTCGGCACCCGATCGCTCGCGGCGCAAAGAAGTCGTGTCCGTACGGTCGAGAAAACGGACAGCTCATCCAGAATCGGCCGATCGGAGGACGGCAAGCCGGCCGGTTCGCGTAAGAATTTCGGGATGCATCAAGGCTCCGGAATCCTCTCCACGCGTCAGCGCAAACTCGCCTGGCTCGGCTTCCTGCTCGCCGCGCTCCAGGCACCCGTGTCCGCCTGGCTCGTCGCCGACGAGTCGTGGCTGTTCAGCCTCTGCGTCGCGCTGATGGTGGCCACCGTGATCATCGCTGACGACGCGGCACGGCGTCGCCCGGCCGACGCGACAAGCGACTAGCCCTCGCCACCCGGCCGGGCCTCGTGGCCCGGCCGGCCCCGGCTCCGGCGGCGTTCCTTCATCTCCGCCTCGTAGAGGTGGCGCCGCCCACCCACCAACTCGTCGCGGGCCTGCTGGTCCAACTCGCGGAACAGCGCGTGGTAGCCGTCGTCGAAGTCCTCGACGATCTGAAACGTCCACCGTCCGGCGATGACGTTGCGGCCGCGTAGCTCAGTGGCGATCCGGTCGGCGAGGTGCGGATGCCCGGCGGCGCGAAACTGCTCCACCGCGTCGTCGAGCATCAGGTCGGCGTGGCCGATCAACTGGTGCACCGAGTAGAGGTGCCCCCGGGCCCGCTCCACACACTCCAGCGCCTCGCTGAGCTTGCCGAGCGCGGCGATCGTCGCGTCGCTGACGCCGTCCGGCCGCCGGTGCCGCTCGTCGGGTCCGTCCACCTGCTGTCCCATCCGTGCCTCCGTGCCGGGTGCCGTCATTCCTGGGTGTTCTCCTGCTGCCCCGTCTGTGCCGGATCAATCCCCCAGGCCAGCGTCGACCGCCTCAGTGGCGCACCCGACATCCGCCGAGCGGACGAGGTCGACACGGTCACTGGTCGGTTAGCCTCGGTCACCATGCGTGTGCCGTTCAACCGGGTCGCCTCCCGTACCGCCGTCGACTCGGCGCGGTCCACCCTGGCCGCCCTCACCGTCTCCGTGGGCACTGTCGGGCTCGCCGCCGCCGCCGCGCGCCCGGGCCTGCTGGCCCTCGTCGACCAGCATGCGGCGGCCGTCCGGGACAGCCTCGACGGCGACCGCACGCCGCTGAGCGCCGCGGCGCTCGCCGGCTACGCGGAGGGGGTGCGCGCCGCCGCCCTGGAGCACGGGTGGACGCCACCCAGCGGGTCGGTGGACTGGAGCCAGCCGGAGTGGCTGCTCACCCGCCTCGTCGCGGTCTGCGCGCTGGCTCGCGCACTCGATCGGCACTGACACGCGAGGGGAGGGCACCCCGCCGTCGTACGCGGAACACCCTCCCCACCCGTCGTGCCGTTCCGCCCGCTACGAGCGGTACTGCTGGGCTTCGTCCACCCGAGGCATGGCCTGGGTGCGGTCACCCCCGCGGTCGGCCATCTGCCGCTCCACGTCGCTACGCCCGGCCGACGCGGCCTGACGTTGCTGCTGCACCGCCCGAGCCTCCTGGGCCGCCCGCTGCAACCAGCCGTCCCAGCGGTTCTGCATCGGCTTCACGAGACCACCGCCGACGCCGACGATCAGGATGCCGGCCACAGTGGCGAGCACCGCGATCAGCACCGGAGTCGTCACCGTGGTGGCGATACCCACCTGGTTGAGGGCGGCGATCACACCGAGCGCGATGATGAAGATCGCCGTCAGATCGGCCAGGACCTTGCCGTACGAGAGCCCTCCCAGCGCCCCGGTGACCAGATCCCGGACAGCGTTGGCGATCGCGGCCGCCACCACCACGATGACGATCGCGATGAACGCCCGCGGCAGCCAGGCCACCACGCCGCTGATCAGGTCACTGATCGCGTTGGGTCCCCAGACTCCGAAGGCGAACTGCAGCGTGAACAGCAGTACGGCGTAGTACGCCAGTCTGGCCAGGATGTCGCTGGCGTCGTACTTCGTTCTCTCCAGGGCCCGTTTGATGCCACCGCGTTCGACCGCCTGGTCGAAGCGCACCCGTTCCAGCACCGTATCCACGATTTTGAGGACGGCTCTGGCGATGAGCCAGCCGACCACGAGGATGACGATGAAGGCCACTGCCTTCGGGATGAAGAGCAGCACCGACCTCCAGGTGTCGGCGATGGCATCGCCGATGTCGGCCTGCCGGACCGCGAGGGTTTTCAGCATGATGTCCCTCCTGTCGCATGGACTGCGCCGGGCGCATACCCGGCAACCGGTCCGGCACTCCGCGCAGCGCGCGGCGTTTTTCCCGACAGACCTCCGGACAGGGGCCCTGAACTGCCCGAACGGCCACCGCGAGGGACTCGGCGACGGCCGGACGCCGTGGTCGGATGCCTTTTCCGGTCGGCCGACTAGGCTGCGAACATGCCAGGAACGGTCGGGCGGGTCCCCACACCAGCAACTCCGGGCCCGGGCAGACCCACCGGGTCCGGCCCGGCCGTCGGCGTGCTCGCCCACGACTGGGCCAACACCCCGCTGGGCCCGGCCGACGACTGGGACGTCGCCCTCCAGGCAGTGGTGGAGCTGGTCCTCGCCTCGCCGATGCCGATGGCCCTGGCGTACGGCGACGATCTCGTCCTGCTCTACAACGCCGGCTACGCCGAACTGCTGGGCACCAAGCACCCGAGCGCCCTCGGCCGTCCGGCCGCCGAGGTGTTCGCGGAGATCTGGGCGCTGCCCGGCGTCGGCGCGGTGATCGAGCGCTGCTACCGGCAGGGCGAGCCCTTCCTGGAGAAGGAGTCCACCCTGCCGCTGGTCCGTGGGCACTCCGCGACGGTGGAGCAGGCGGTCTTCACCCGGGGCTACTCACCGGTGCGCGACAGCGCCGGGCAGATCGTCGGCGTGCTGACTGTCGCGGCCGAGACCACCCACGTCACCGAGCAGTTGCAGAGCCTCAGCGAGGTGGCCGCGGCGCTCGCCGGCACCCTCACCCTCGACGACGTGGCCCGGGTGGCGCTGCGGTACGCGATCACCACGTTCGACCCCGACCAGGCCTCGTTCGCTGTCGACGAGGGCGGCGGCGGCTGGCGCATGGTGCGTCGGGTCCGTGGCGAGTTGTTGGACGAGGCCGACGAGCGGCTTCCCCCGCTCTGGCGGCGCGCACCGGCGGACTGGTCGGCCCCGGTGGTGCAGGCGGCCCGCTCCGGCGCCCCGTCGTTCACCCGCGACGGGCAGCCGCTGCGGGACACCGCCGTGGACCGCCACGACCAGAAGGTCCGCGCGGTGGCGGCCCTGCCGCTGGGCACCTCGGTGGTCCGCGGCGGGCTGGCGGTCGGCTACCAGGTTCCGCACACCTGGTCCCCCGCCGAGCGGGCGCTGCTGGCCGCCTCGGCCGAGCTGATCGGCCAGGCCGCCGAGCGGGCCCGCCGGTTCGAGACGCAGCACGGCACTGCCCAACTGTTGCAGCGCAGCATGTTGCCGGAGCACCTGCCGGATCTACCCCGGTTGCGGATCGCGGCGCGCTACGACCCGGGCGTGGACGGCAACGCGGCCGGCGGTGACTTCTACGACGCGTTCCTGCTGCCCGACGGCTCACTCGGCGTGGTGCTGGGCGACGTCGCCGGGCACGACGTGCAGGCCGCCGCGCGGATGGGGCAGGTCCGGGCGGCGTTGCGCGCTCTGGCCCTGGCCGACCCGACGCCCGACGCGGTCCTGGCCGGCCTGGACCGGCTGGTGACCAGCCTCGGCGCGGAGGCCGGCACCCACGAGCTGTTCGTCACTGTGGCGTTCGGGGTGATCGACGCGGAGCGGCGGGAGCTGACCCTGTCCAGCGCCGGTCACCCCGCGCCGTTGATCCGCCGCGGTGACCCGGATGGTCGGTTCCACGCCGAGTACGTCGACGTCCCGGCCGGGCCGCCGCTGGGGTTGGGCGGCCGGCCGGGCACCACGACCGTCCCGTTCCGCCCCGGCGACACCCTGCTGCTGTTCAGCGACGGGGTGGTGGAGCGTCGCCGGCAGAGCCTGAGCGCCGGGCTGGCCACGCTGAGCGACGCCATCGCGAAGGCCGGCAGCGGCGACCCCCGCGCGCTCTGCGCGGTGGCCACCGCGGCGGTCCCGGGCGGCACGGAGGACGACGTGGCAGTGCTGGCGGTCGAGCACGCGCTCAAACCGAGTCGTTCGGCGAGCATGGAGGTGCCCGCCGAGCCGACAGCGCCGAGCCGGGTCCGGCACTGGCTGACCGGCCAGCTCACCGAGTGGCAGGTGCCCGAGTCGGTGATCGGGGCGGCGGTGCTCTGCACCAGCGAGCTGACCACCAACGCGTTGCTGCACGCCGGCACGGCCGCCCGCGTGGAGATCGACCTCAGCGCCGAACGGCTGCTCGTCTCGGTAGCGGATTCCGGCACCCGAGGGACCGTGACCCGGGCCCGTACCGACACGTTGAGCAGTCGCGGGCGCGGCCTCGGCCTGATCGAGGAGCTCAGCGACGCCTGGGGCACCGACCCGTCGGTCCGGGGCTCCACGGTCTGGTTCGAGATCCTCACGCCGCCCGCCGCGCTTCCCTGAGCCGCCCGAGGGTAGGAGGACGCCCATGGCTACCGACCGGCCCGCCGGGGTCCTCTTCGATGTCGACGGCACCCTTGTCGACACCACCTACCTGCACACGGTGAGCTGGTGGGAGGCGTTACGCCAGACCGATCAACCGGTGCCGATGGCGGTGGTGCACCGTTCGATCGGGATGGGTTCGGACAAACTCCTGGATCATCTCCTCGGCCCGGAGCGGGACCGCGACGCCGACTCGAAGCTGCGCGACGCGCACGACACCCTCTACGCCGAGTACTGGGAACGGCTCACACCGCTACCCCGGGCGGCCGACCTGTTGCGGGCCTGCGCCGATCGGGGGTTGCGGGTCGTGCTGGCCACCTCCGCCTCGGAACCCGAGGTGGGCGCGCTTCGTCGGGCGCTGGCCGCCGATGACGTGATCGACACGATCACCTCCTCCGCGGACGCCCAGCAGAGCAAGCCGGCCCCGGACATCCTCATCGCCGCGTTGGAGCAGTCCGGGTTGGCCGCCGAGCGGGTGGTCTTCGTCGGCGACTCGGTGTGGGACGTCGCCGCGGCCGGCAAGCTGAACATTCCGTGCGTGGGCCTGACCTGCGGTGGCACCAGCCGCGGCGAGCTCGCCGGCGCGGGTGCCGTGGCGGTGTACGACGACCCGGCCGCGCTGCTGCACGAGTTGGCGGACTCGCCGCTCGCCCGACCCCGGTGAGAATCACTCGGGTCCACCGGCACTGACGCGCATAGCCGGAGCCCTTGCGGGGCAAGGACTGTCACCACCTGCCCGCACCTCGCGGGTGCGGCCGGAAAGGTGGTGCCGTGGAGCCGGTAGATGTGGCGTTCGCGCTGGTGGGCCTGGGCGCCCTGCTCGCGGGCATCCTGCCGCGGGTGCTGGATAGGCGCCCGCTGTCCATGCCCATCGCCTTCCTCGCCCTCGGCATGCTGGTGTTCCTTCTGCCGGTCGGGCTGCCGTCGCCGGACCCCCTGGCCCACCCGGAGCTGACCACCCACCTCACCGAGATCGGGGTGATCGTCGCGCTGATGGGTGCCGGGTTGAAGATCGACCGGCCGTTGAGTTGGCGGCGGTGGTCGTCCACCTGGCGGCTGCTGGCGATCGCGATGCCCCTGTGCATCGCGGCGGTGGCCCTGCTCGGCTGGTGGTGGGCGGGGCTGGTGCCGGCCGCCGCGCTGTTGTTGGGCGCCGCGCTGGCACCCACCGACCCGGTGCTCGCCGCCGACGTGCAGGTCGGTGAGCCGACCGACGTGGAGGATTCCGAGGACGAGGTCCGCTTCGCGTTGACCTCCGAGGCCGGCCTGAACGACGGGCTGGCGTTCCCGTTCGTCTACGCGGCCATCGCCATCGCCTCGACCAGCCTCGCCCCGAGCGACTGGTTGGCCGAGTGGTTCACGGTGGACGTCCTCTGGAAGATCAGCATCGGCGTCGGCGGTGGCCTGCTCATCGGCTGGCTGCTCGGCAAGCTGTTCTTCCGCGCGCCCAGCGAGCTGCGGCTGGCCCGGCACGCCGAGGGCTTCCTGGCGCTGGCTGCCACGTTCCTGGCGTACGGGCTGGTGGAGGTGGTCGGCGGGTACGGCTTCCTGGCGGTGTTCGTGGCCGCCCGGGCCATTCGGGCCGCCGAACGGACCCACGAGTTCCACTCGGTGCTGCACGACTTCGCCGAGCAGGTCGAACGGCTGCTCACCCTGGTGCTGTTGCTGCTGCTGGGCGGCGCGATAGTGGGTGGTCTGCTGGGCCCGCTGACCTGGCCGGCGGCCGCCGTCGGGCTGGCGCTGGTGTTCCTGGTGCGGCCGCTGATCGGCTGGTTGTCGTTGCGTGGCGCTCCCGGACGCCCGGCCGAGCACTGGGTCATCTCCTTGTTCGGCATTCGTGGCGTCGGCTCGTTCTACTACCTCGCGTACGCCACCACCAAGGCCGACTTCCCGCAGGCCGAGCTGCTCTGGGCGACCGTCGGGCTGGTGGTGCTCGTCTCCGTCGTGGTGCACGGCATCACGGCGACCCCGGTCATGCAACTGCTGGACCGGGAGGGGGAGCGGACCTCCGACCCGGCCGAGCGCGACGCCGACGCCCGCCCCGTCGCGGCCGCCGGTCACACCTGAGCGGGTGGCCCCGGGCCGAGCGGGCATGCCTGAGTGGGTGACTCAGGCCAGGCGGGCGGCCAGCGCACGGCCCAGGTCCCGGCCGGAGCGCCAGGCGCTCTGCACCCGGGGCTTGCCGAACGCGTCGCCGGCCAGGCCGATTCCGTCGGCGTCGAGGTGGTGGGTGGCGCCGCCGGCGTCGGTGGTCGGCTTCGCGTACGTCCAGCGGTGCACGTGCACGTCGACGGCCTGCTCGGGCAGCCCGAGCAGGTCCCGGACGGCCTGCTCGATCGCCGGGCCGGCCCCGGTGGGTTGGGCCAGGTGCCCGGCCGCGAACTCCGGCACGGTGTGCGCGACCAGCACCGGCGCGCCGTCACCGCGCCGGTCGCCGTCGTCGCAGACGAGGTTGAGGACCGGGTGCTCGTTGACGAACGCGCCCCGGAAGTCCGGCCAGCGCCGGGTCGGGAAGCGCAGTACCGCGGCCAGCGACGGCGACCAGCGTTGCGCCTGCACGACCCGGGTGGCGTCGGTCAGGGCCGGGTCGAGCAGTAGGGCGGCCTGCGGACCCGGCATGGCCAGGGCGACCGCCGCACACGGCTGCCCGTCGACGACCGGGCCGGGTTCCACTGTGAGCACCAGCCTGTCGACGGTCACCGGTACCGCGTCGGCCAGGTGCTCGACCAACGAGCGCAGCCCACCGGGGGCGGCGAAGCGCATCGGCCCGGGCACCTCGTGGTTCCCACTCCGGTCGTACGCCTGGAAGGTGTCGGTCCATTCGCGGACCAGCCCGGCGGCACGCCACTGCTCGACCAGCGCGGCGAAGTCCGGGTCGGTGGCGGTGAAGTAGGCGGCGCCGATGTCCGCGGGCCGGCCCTGGAAGCGTTTGCTGGCCATCCGGCCACCGCGGACGTGCCCCCGCTCCCGGACCTGCACCGGCACCCCGGCCCGGGTCAACTCGACCGCACAGGCCACCCCGGCGATGCCCGCCCCGACCACCACCACGCTCGACCGGTCCTCCGTCATCAGATGATCGTAGGTGGCGGCGTTCGGGCATGAACCACCGACGATCGGGGTACTGGCACACCTGTTCGAAAGGAAGGGTGATGATGATGACGGATCGCCGCATTGAGCAGGCCGACCAGAACCCCGCGATCAAGGACCCGGACGAGTGGGTCACCGGGGACGAGCCGCCGACCGCCGCCCAGGAGTCGTACCTGAGCACGCTGGCCCGGGAGGCTCATGCCGACCTCCCGGACGACCTGACCAAGGCCGAGGCGTCCAAGCGCATCGACGAGCTCCAGGCCGAAACGGGCCGAGGCCAGTAGGACCCCCCGCGCGATCTTGCACTTTCTGTCGCGACGAAACGACACACAAGGCGCAATTCGACGACAGCAAGTGCAAGATCGCCGGGGCCGGGGCCGGGCGGGGCGGGGCGGGGCCGGGCCGGGGCCGCGGCGGGGCCGGGCTGGGCGGGTCAGGGGCGGGGTAGGTGGTGTAGGTGGACCTTGGTGAGGGTGCCGGTGTGCACCTCGGCGGTGAGGTAGGTGGCGTGGGGTTGGGAGCGGCGGTCGGTGGGTGAGCCGGGGTTGAGCAGGCGCAGCCCACCGGGCACCTCGGTGTCCCAGGGGATGTGCGAATGCCCGAACACCAGCAGGTCCACGTCGGGAAAGCGGGCCGCGCACCGATTCTCCCGGCCGGTCCGTTGACCGGTCTCGTGCACCACCGCCATCCGCAGGCCGTCCAGCTCCACCCGGGCCACCTCCGGCAGCCGGGCGCGCAGCGCCGGGCCGTCGTTGTTGCCGTACACCCCGATCAGTCGGCGCGACCGCGCTGTCATGGCGTCGAGCAACGCCTCGTCCACCCAGTCGCCGGCGTGCACCACCACGTCGGCCGCCTCGATGGCAGCCCAGAGGGGCCCGGGTAGGTCCCGGGCCCGCTTCGGTACGTGGGTGTCCGCCGTGAGCACCAGCCGCATACCGGCATTGTGCCCCGAGTCCCGGCCGCCCACCCGGGGGACGTGGGTGGGCGGCCGGGCTCCGCCTCCGCCGCCCGGCCCCGTGCGTCATCGACGCCCGGGTACGGGAGCCGAGCCGGTCAGGGGGCGGTCACGGCAGGGTCCAGCGTTGCGCCCCGGTGCCGTTGCAGGTCCAGATCCGCAGTTGTCGACCGTCGGTGAGATCCGAGTTGGGGATGTCCAGGCAACGACCGGACTGGGGGTTGCGCAGGCTGCCGTCCGACTGGGCGGCCCACTGCTGGGCCCCGCTGCCGTTGCAGTCGTAGAGCTGCACGAGGGTGCCGTCGGTGGTGCCGCTCGCCTTCACGTCCAGGCACTTGGCGAGCCCCCGCACCGTGCCGTCGCCGGGCAGGGTCCAGCGCTGGGCGGCGGTGCCGTTGCAGGTCCAGGTCTGCACCTTGGTGCCGTTCGCGGTCTGGCTGGAGGCGATGTCCGCGCACTTGCCGAGGGCCTTGACCTCACCGGTGCGTGCCCCACCGGTGCCGACGCCCGGGCCGGTGAAGGTGTAGCTGTCCACGTCCAGCAACGCCCCGCTGCCGCCGGTGACGACCAGGTACAGGTCGTGGGTGCCGTCGTCGGGCTTGGTCACCGTGGCGCTCAGTTCGGTGTAGTTGTCCCAGCCGCCGGTGTTCGGCACCGCGATCCGGGCGACCTCGGTGCCGGTCGGTGAGTCGTACCGGAAGGAGAGGGTGCCGCCGGGGCCGCCGGAGGAAACGCGAGCCCGGACGCCGGTGATTCCCTTGAGGCTCACCGCGTGGTGCCGGACGCTCTCACCGTTCTGGACGTCACCCAGCCGCTTGCCACCCTCGGCCGCCGCCTGGTCGATCACCTTGGGACCGTTGAGCTGGACGAAGTGCTCGGCCTGCCACTGTTTCGGGTAGAGGCTGATCTCCTGCTCACCGGTGAGCGCGGCCGAGCCGGTCGCGCCGCGATCGGTGTAGCTGCCCCGCAGGACGAAGAACAGCACCGAGTCGGGGCCGGCGTGCACGGGGCCGGTGTTGAAGGTCGCGCCGCAGCCGGTCCCCTCCCCCTCCTCGTGGGCGTGCTCCTGGTGGCCCAGCGCGGCCCGGACGACCACCGCCGAGCAGGCCGGCGTGCCGTCCTGCGGGTCACTGGCCGTGGCGCCCACCGCCAGGTCCTGCCCCCAGTCGAAGAGCCCGCCGGCGGGTAGGCCGGTCAACGTGACGCTCGGCCGGTTGTTGCCGACCACCACCGACACCACTGTGGTGGCGCTGCGGCCGGTGCCGTCGTTGACGGTGAGCCGGGCGCTGTAGCTGCCGTTGGCGGAGTACGTGAAGGACGGGTTCGCGGCGGTCGAGTCGGTGCTGCCGTTGTTGGTGAAGTCCCACGCGTACGTCAGCGGGTCGCCGTCCGGGTCCGAGCTGCCGGCGCTGGAGAAGGTCACCGAGAGGGGGGCCAGGCCGTTGTCCCGGTTGACCGTGGCCTTGGCAGCCGGCGACCGGCCACCCTGGACATAGTTGATCTTGTAGAGACCGGCGTCGACAGCGCCGGAGAAGTAGCCGCTGCCGTATTCCAGCAGGTAGAGCGAACCGTCCGGGCCGAACTGCCAGTCGATCGGGTGGACGAGTTTCATGCCGGCGAGCACCGGCTCGATGACGGTCGGCGACCCGGTGGACGGGTTGCCGTTGTCGAACTGGACCTCCTTGATCCAGTTGCGGCAGTACTCGGAGATCAGCCACTTGTTGTCGTAGTAGGCCGGCCACTTCACGTCCGAGACGAGGTTCGGGTCGTAGTGGTAGACCTCGACGTGGTTGGGCGATCCGCACCCACCCGGGTTGTCCAGCGCCGGCCAGTCCTCACTGCCGCCGTGCTGCTCCCAGACCAGTGCCGGTTTCGTCGGCGGAAGTTGCTGGACGCCAGTGTTGCGGGGTGAGTTGTTGACCGGTCCGGTCGAGCCGCCGCAGGGGAACCAGCCGCGCGGTGTGGCGGTGGCGAAGTCCCAGTCGTTGTAGGCGACGTTGGGGCCGCCACAGTACGGCCAGCCGTAGTTGCCGGGCCCGTTGGCCCGGTTGAACTCGTCGTAGGCCGCCGGGCCGCGGTTGGCGAGGTCGGTGCCGGCATCCGGGCCGACCTCCCCCCAGTAGAGGGTGTTGTTGGCAGTGCGGTCCACCCAGATCCGGTACGGGTTGCGCACGCCCATCACGTAGATCTCCGGGCGCGTGCGCGCGGTGCCGGCGGCGAAGAGGTTGCCGACGGGGACGGTGTAGCTGCCGTCGCTCTCCGGGTGGATCCGGTTGATCTTGCCGCGCAGGTCGTTGGTGTTGCCCGAGGTGCGCTGGGCGTCGTACTGGGCGTTGCGGTTCGTCCGCTCGTCGATCGGGGCCATCCCGGCGGAGTCGCCGCCGGAGTTGGTGTTGTCGCCGACGGCGAAGTACAGGTTGCCGGCGGTGTCCCAGCTCATCGAGCCGGCCGAGTGGCAGCAGAGATCGCGTTCGGTGGGCCACTCGATGAGCACGTCCTCGCTGCCGGGGTCGAGCAGCAGGGTGGACGGGTTGAAGGTGAACCGACTGATCCGATTGACCAGTGGGGTGACCTTCGGCGAGTAGAAGAGGTAGACCCAGCGGTTGGTCGCGAAGCTCGGGTGCAGCGTGATGCCGATCAGGCCGTCCTCGAAACGGGCGTCCAGCGCCAGGGTCAGGGCCACCGTGGTGGACCTGGTCGCCGGGTTGTAGAGGCGGACCTGCCCACCGGCGGCACTGGTGCCCCGGTTGATGTAGAAGACCTTGCCATCGGGTGCGACGGCCAGTTCGATCGGTTCACCCATGGACAGGCCGCCGTCGAGGGCTACCTTCTCGAAACCGACGGTGGCGGGCGGCGCGAGGGCGGCGGCCTGGACCGGGGACGCGGCTGCCGGTAGGACGCTCGCCTGCGGGACGAGGCAGAGGGCGACCAGGACGGTGAGCAGTGTGGTGGCGCTGACGAGCCGTCGACGCAGATTGCGGGACACGAGACCTCCAGCTGTCCGGGGGATCTCGGTGCCGCTCCCGCCGACTGGAGGAGCACCGCGGTGTTTCCCGGACATTAACGTCTTTCACTGGAAGGCGATAGAACTTCGCGTCGTTGGATCGAAAGTTGTCAAGATTTACACGAAAGTACAGCCTCAGCGACGCGCCGGGGTGAAGTGCGCCGGGGGCATCCCGCAGTCGCGCAACGTCGGGTCCTGCTCGACGTCGGTGAGCACACCGGCGGCATTGATGAGGCCGATGTGCGAGAACGCCTGCGGGAAGTTGCCCAACTGCTCCCCGGTCTGCTGGTCGATCTGCTCGGCGTACAGGCCCAGGTCGTTGACCCGACCAGCCAGATCGCGAAACAACTCGTGCGCCCGGTCCCGCTCGCCGGCCAACGCCAGGCAACTCACCAGCCAGAACGAACAGATGACGAAGCCCGCGGGGTCGCCGTCCCAGCGTCGCAGCAGGCCGTCGTGTGACAGTCGCCGCTCCACCGCGCGGACCGTCGAGCGCATCCGAGGGTCGTCGGCCCGCACAAATCCCACCAGCGGCATCACCAGCACCGACGCGTCCAGCTCGTCGGAATCAAAAATCCCTGTGTACGACTGGAGCCTGTCGCTCCACCCCCGCTCGAGGATCGCCGCGCGCACCTCGTCGCGGGCAGCCGTCCAGCGCGCCAGGTCCTGCGGCCCGCCGAGCTGGTCGCCGAAGCGGACCGCCCGATCCAGCGCCACCCAGCACTCCACCTTCGAGGACACGTGGTGGTGTTGCACTCCACGCTCCTCCCACATCCCCGCGTCCGGCTGTTTCCAGTCCTGCTCGGCCTGATCGGCGAGCACCCGGAGCAGGTGGTAGACGTCCGGGTCGAACGGTTCGAGCTGGTCGCGCATCAGCCAGGCGGCGTCCATGGCCGCGCCGTAGATGTCGTTCTGTCGCTGCCGCCACGCGTCGTTGCCGGTCACCACCGGCGGGCTGTCGCGGTAACCGCCGAGCTGGTCCAGCCGGTGCTCGGTGAGGTCCCGCTCCCCCAGCACCCCGTACATGATGGGCACCGGCTGGTCGCCTATTCGGCCCATCGCCCGGCCCAACCAGGCGAACTGCCGCCGCACCTCGTCGAAGCACGCCGACCGCCACAACGCCCGCAGGGTGTGGCTGAAGTCGCGCACCCAGACGTAGCGGTAGTCGTAGTTGCGGTCCCCGCCGAGCTTCTCCGGCAACGAGGTGGTCACCGAGGCCACCACCGCACCGCTGGGCCGGTACGTCATGCCCTGCACAACGAGCCCGCTGCGCCGCACCTCCTCGGCGTAGAGGCCCTGGTACTCGTGCTCGGCGGCCCAGGACCGCCAGCCGGCGACGGTGTCGGCGATCGTCTGGTCGGCGTCCGGCACCTCCGGCAGTGGGGCGTCGTAGGTCGGGGCGTACCCGAGACTGAAGTTGTGGGTCGCGCCGGCGCGGACGGTGAACGTCGCTGCGGCATCGCCGTCGTCGCCGCACGCCAACCGCACGCTGCTGCGGAAGGTGAGCCGCGCGGCCCCGGCGATGGCCTCGAGCATGTCCTCACGCTCGACCAGGTACGCGATGGTGCGCCCGTACTCGAAGCGCGGACGGTAGTGCACCCGCATCGGCACCGCACCGGAGAGTCCCTGCACGCTACGGACCAGCACCTGCGGTGGGTGCATCCCGATGTCGTGGCCTCGCGAGCCGGGCTCGAAGGCGAGCGCGTCGGTGAGCGCGACCTCCCCCTGCGCGGTGCGGAAGACGGTCCGCAACACCAGGGTGTCCTTCAGGTAGGTCCGTTCGACAGTGAAATCGGCCTCCGGCCGGATCGACCAGTGCCCCGCGCCGTCGTCGAGCAGCCGCCCGAACACCGACGGGGCGTCGAACCGGCCGGGGCACCACCAGTTCACCGAGCCCGAGGCGTCCACCAGCGCCGCGGTGCGGCCGTCGGCGAGGAACCCGTAGTCGCTGATCTGTCCGCTCTCCACCTGACTGCCTACCCGGGCAGCCCGCGCCCAATCCCCTCCTGTCCGACGGTGCAGACCGCGTTACCGGTGGGCCTGGACGGGAACCCGGCGAGCTGACGAGGGAGGATGCTCATGACGTCAGCTTCGGGGCCGACCGCCGCCTGGCGGTCCGGCACACAGGGTGGCGACCTGCTTCCATCCGGGCCGGCCGGCCGCCTGTCGACACCGGCCGGGGACGGCCACGGGCCGGAGGCTGGTCCGCCGACCGTGACGATCGGCTCGTACCCGGACTATCCGACCGCGCAGCGGGTCGTCGACTACCTGGCCGACAACCGCTTTCCGGTGGAGCACAGCGCCATCGTCGGCACCAACCTCGCCCTTGTGGAAACGGTGCTCGGGCGAATGACCACCGGTCGAGCCGGTCTGCTCGGCGCCGGTACCGGCGCCTGGTTCGGGCTCTTCATCGGCCTGTTGTTCGGCATCTTCACCGTCGGCAACTGGCTGGCGGTGATCCTGGTCGGGCTGGTCATCGGTGCGATCTGGGGTGCCGTGTTCGGCGCGGTCGCGCACGCCATGACGGGCGGGCAGCGCGACTTCACCTCGGCCAGCTCACTGCGCGCCGGCCAGTACGCGGTGACCGTCGACGCGCAGCTCGCCGACCAGGCGCGACAGCTACTCGGTCGGATGCAGATGCCCACCTCGGCGGCGAACGCCCGCTGACCGACGACCGACCGCCCGTCCCGGCAGCACTCCGGGGCGGGCGGCCGTTTCGTCGTTCAGTCGGGCTGAGCCTCGAACAGTTCGCCGTACCGGGTGGCGCCGCGCACCGAGTCCACAGCGAACGTGACGTGCCCGACCGGCACCCGCCCGCCGACGGCCTCGGCCACCCGTGCCGCTGCCGCCAGCGCGAAACCGCCGCACAGCTCGATCAGCGCGACCCCCTCGGCCAGCAGGTCCACCGCCACGGTGGGGGCCATCACCGGGTCGGGTACGGGCACGAGGTAGGTGCGTTGGCCGTCGCGGTCCAGCACGACCCGGTCGGCGACGGGGTCGCTGCCCGGGTGCTCGTAGATGTACGCCCAGCTGACAGTCATCAGACCACTCCCCCGCACGGATCGGTGACGTCGACCGTAGGCGTTGAACGGGACTTGAGGTCAAGCCGCGCGACGCACGGGGATCGAGCCGGTCAGTAGGTTTTGTACGCCAGTTCGCCGGCCCGCAGCGGCACGTCGACCCGGTTCTCCGGTGGCGCCAGCGGGCAGGCCCAGCGGTCGTCATAGGCACAGCTCGGGTTGTAGAGGTAGTTGGCGTCCAGCCGGACCCGGTCGCCGGGCAGCAGCTGCACGCCCCGACCGAAGGTGCCCTTCACCGTGTCGGTGAGGTACCGGCCTCCCCCGTAGCTCTCCCGCCCGCAGGTGCCGTCGCGCAGCGGAACGAACAACCCGCCCCCGTACGCCTCGATCCACCACAGGGTCAGCGGCCCCCAGGACGTCTCGGCAACCGCCACCCGCCGGTACGCGATCACCCCGTCCGGGCCGCCGGTGTCGATGCGCAGCTCACCGCTGGCCGGTCGCAGGGACGCCTCGACCACGGCCTCCGGGTTGGGCGGGAAGTAGCGCACGCCGGCGAAGTCCTGCCGCTCCGCCACGGGGATCGGGCTCTGCGGGTGGGTGGCGAAGAGTTCGTCGCGGCCGGCCCGGAAGCCGGCCAGGTCGTCGTCGGACAGGTACAGCCGGGCCACCCGCTCGCGCCAGTCGGCCAGCTCCAGATCATCCACGCCACCGAGCCTATGCCCCGGTGCTGCGGCAGCTCAGCGCGACGGCCAGGTGGTGAGGACGGCGTCGAGTGCGTCCAGGGTGCGGGACCAGGAGTCGTCGGTGGGGCGCGGCGTGTGCCGGAAGCCGCCGGTCTTCTCCAGGCTCACGAACCCGTGGAACGTGCTGTGCATCATCCGCACCGCGTCGGTCTGGTCGGGCTCGGAGAGCCGGTAGCCGCGCAGGATCGCCCGGGTCATCTCGGCGTGCCGGACGCCCGCGCTCGCCGCGGCGGTCTCCGGGTCGAGGTCGATCTGCATGGCGGCGTAGCGGCCCGGGTGCTCCCGCGCGTAGTCGCGGTACGCGTTGGCGAAGGCCACCAGCGCGTCCTTGCCGGCCCGGCCGGCGAGCGCGGCGGCGACCCGGTCGGCCAGCTCCGCCAGCGCCAGCAGGGCGATCCTGACCCGCAGGTCGTGCGCGTTCTTGAGGTGGAAGTACAGGCTGGCGTCCTTCACCCCGAACTGGCGTGCGAGCGCGGCGACTGTGACGTTCTCCACGCCCACCTCGTCGGCCAGCTCGGCCGCCGCCAGTGTCAGGCGCTCGACGGTCACCCCGGCACGTGCCATGCAGCACACTCCAAACCTAGCGGTAATAATCGCTTGCCTAGGAGGGCTAGGCTACTACCTATGTTGGTCCTTACCGAATCCGTCATCCGCGCGTCCTTCGTCAATTGCAGCAAGGGCGAGGCGAAGCGGCTGGCCGTACCGAACGATCTTGAAATGCGGCAGTGGGACGACCTCGACTTCCTCGGCTGGCGGGATCCCTCCGCGCCGCAGCGGGCCTACCTGGTCGCCGAGACCGACGGCACGTTGGCCGGGGTGGTGCTGCGGGCCGCGACGCACCAGACGGGGCGCGTGCGGCACAGCATGTGCTCGTTCTGCCTGACCACGCACCTCGGTGGTGGCGTCTCGTTGATGACCGCCCCCAAGGCCGGTCCGAGCGGACGGCAGGGCGACTCCGTGGGCACGTACCTGTGCTCCGACCTGGCCTGCTCGCTGTATCTGCGGGGGAAGAAGCACGCCGGGCCCCCCGCGCCCGAGCCGCTGCCACTGCCGGAGCGGATCGACCGCGTCAGGACCGCCCTCGCGGCGTTCCTGCGCAAGGTCACCGAGTGACGGTTCGACACGACCTGGGCGGCCGGGGCCGGAGCGTGTTCGGGCTCCGGCCCGCCTCCGGCTAGCGGTCGGTGGCCAGGCGGGCGTGCAGGTGCTCGTCGTAGCGGCGGCCGTCGCCGTACCGGTACGACTCGCGCAGGGTCCCCTCGGCCGGATAGCCGGCGCGGTCGGCGACCCGGCAGGACGCCGGGTTGGCCACGGCGTGACACAGTTCCACCCGGTGCAGCCCGAGATCCGCGAACGCCCAGTCGGTGAGCCGGACGACAGCGCGCACCGCCACCTGACGGCCCCGCGCCGCGGGCACCGTCCAGTAGCCGATGGACGCGTCGCCGTCGTGGATGCGGTGCAGCGACACCGAGCCGAGCAGCTTGCCGTCGGCCGCCGCGGTGACAGCCATCGAGGCATGACCACCGGTGGACCAGTCGGCCCGGCGACGCACCCAGAGCAGCGCGACCTCGTCGTCGATCGGGTCGCCGCCCTGCGGGTTCCACTGGGCGATCGCCGGGTCCCGGAGGGCGTCGCGCACCGCCGGGGCGTCCTCGTCCCGCCAGGGGCGCAGCAACAGGTCGGCGGCGGAGAGTTCCACGTGTTCCACGAGGCCGGAGTCTGGCACAACCCAAGACCTGCGCGCCGCCGGATTAACGCAGGTTTCCTTCAAAGCTGCACGATCCGCCGCTCGGACGCCAGGAAGTGACGCAGACGACCTTCAACATCGGTACTTAAATTTTGAAAGAGTGCTATCGTCGTGGGCATGACCGAGAGCCTGGACAGCACCCGAGAGGCCGCCTGGCGCGCCTACATCGAGGCCAGCCAGCGTCTCTACACCCAGTTGGAAGAGGACCTGCGGGTCGACAGCGACCTCAGCTTCGCCGACTACCACGTGCTGGTCCTGCTCTCCGAGGCACCCGGGCAGCGGCTACGGATGGGCGAGCTGGCCGGCCGGTTGATCTTCTCGCCCAGCCGCCTCACCTACCAGGTCTCCTCCATGCAGCGTCGTGGCCTGGTCAGCAAGGAGCCCTGCCCGGACGACCGGCGCGGCAGCGAGGCGGTGCTCACCGCCGCCGGGCTGCTCGCCCTGCGGGAAGCCGCACCCCACCATCTGGCGTCGGTGCGCACCCATCTCATGGACGACCTCGACGATGCCGAGGTCGCCTGCCTCACCCGGGTCTTCGACCGGCTCGGCGAGCGCCTGCGGGCATCGCGGGTCAGCTCGACCACCCCCGCCTCACGCTAGGAGCCTCGACATGCCCGCGATCACCGTCGACAACGTCCTCGTCCTGCCCCGCCTGCCCCAGCTCGACGAGGCCACCACGATCCGCCCGGTCCGCACCGTGACCACGGCGCCCAGCGGCTTCGAGGGTGAGGGCTTCCCGGTCCGTCGCGCCTTCGCCGGGGTGTCGACCACCGACCTGGACCCGTTCATCCACCTCGACCAGATGGGCGAGGTCGACTACGCGCCGGGCGAGCCAAAAGGCACCCCGTGGCACCCGCACCGCGGCTTCGAGACCGTCACGTACATCATCGACGGCGTCTTCGACCACCAGGACTCCAACGGCGGTGGCGGCACCATCACCGACGGCGACACCCAGTGGATGACGGCAGGCAGCGGCCTGCTGCACATCGAGGCGCCGCCGGAGCACCTGGTGATGAGCGGCGGGCTCTTCCACGGCACCCAACTGTGGGTCAACCTGCCCCGCTCGGCCAAGATGAACCCGCCCCGCTACCAGGACATCCGGGGTCGGGAGTCGGCGCTGCTCACCACGCCCGACGGTGGCGCGCTGATCCGGGTCATCGCCGGCGAGGTCGCCGGGCACCGTGGCCCGGGTTCGACCTTCACCCCGATCACCATCACGCACGTCACGGTGCAGCCGGGCGCGCAGGTCGACCTGCCGTGGCGACCCGACTTCAACGCCCTGGTGTACGTGCTGGGCGGTCGCGGCACGGTCGGCACCGACCGGCGGCCGGTGCGTACCGGTCAGCTCGCGGTGCACGGCCCGGGTGACGCGCTGCGGTTCAGCGCCGACACCACGCAGGACAGCAACACCCCGGCACTGGACCTCTACATCATGGGCGGTCAGCCGATCCGGGAGCCGGTGGCACAGTACGGTCCGTTCGTGATGAACACCCGGGACGAGCTGCTCAAGGCGTTCGAGGACTTCCAGGCCGGCCGCCTCGGCGTGATCCCCACCGAGCGGCTCCCGCACACCGGCGGCCAGGGCACCCGGCCCTGACCACCGCCGACCGCTGAGTTCGGCGCCGACGCCTCCGGTTCACCCCGGGGCGTCGGCGCCGCCTCAGGAGACCGCAAAGATCCCGGCAACGCCCAGAATCACCATCACCAACACCGCTACCAGCGCACCCCGTTCGCTCTCCACCGCCGGCTCGCGGTTCTCGGTCACGGGATTCGTCGTGTCGCGGGGCATAGTGTGGCCTCCTCGGCTGTTGTCGCGTCGCTTTCGATGGCGTCGGCCAGGTCACCGGTCTGGGGGCCTGGCGTGCGGACCCGCTTCCGGGGTCCTACCGTGAGGACGTTGCCGACCTCCAGGGGGGCTGGACGGTGCCGTTGCAGGACTGGTTCCTCACCGCGGAGGAACGCGCCAACCCGGTCTCTGGCATACCCGTATGGACCACGGGAAACCTCGCCGAGCCGTTGATTCACGGTGTCGCGTACTTCGACCGACTGGTCGACGAGGTCGAGGCCCTGGGCCCCGGCGACCACCTGTTCTTCACCGACTGGCGGGGTGACCCGGACCAGCGACTGCGCCCGGACGGTCCGACAGTGGTCCAGCTCTTCGCCCAGGCCGCTCAGCGCGGCGTGGTGGTCAAAGGGTTGATCTGGCGCTCGCACCTCGACGTCCTGGCCTACAGCGAGGCCGAGAACCGCGACCTCAGCGAGACGATCTCGGCCGCCGGTGGCGAGGTGCTGCTGGACCAACGGGTCCGGCGCGGCGGCTCGCACCATCAGAAGCTCGTGGTGCTGCGGCACCAGGGCGCGCCAGAGCGGGACATCGCCTTCGCCGGCGGGATCGACCTGTGTCACAGCCGCCGCGACGACGCCGCGCACCACGGCGACCCGCAACCGGTGCAGATGTCGCCCCGGTACGGACCCAATCCGCCCTGGCACGACGTGCAGCTCGCGGTGCGCGGCCCGGTGGTCGGCGCGTTGGACACCCTGTTTCGGGAACGCTGGACCGACCCGATGCCGCTGGACTCGGAGAACCCGATGGCCTACCTGCGGGACCGGCTGCGCGGCTCAGACCTGCGCCCCGACCCGCTGCCCGAACAGCCGGCCGATCCGCCGCCCTGCGGTCCGCACCAGATCCAGGTGCTGCGCACCTACCCCGCCGTCCGCCCGCGCTACTCGTTCGCACCGGACGGGGAGCGGACCGTGGCCCGGGGTTACACCAAGGCGGTACGCCGGGCCCGCCGGCTCATCTACCTGGAGGACCAGTACCTCTGGTCGGCCGAGGTCGCGGACCTCTTCGCGCACGCTCTGCGGGACAACCCGGACCTGCACCTGATCGCCGTCGTCCCCCGCCACCCGGACGTGGACGGCAAGCTGGCGTTGCCGCCGAACATGGTCGGGCGCGAGCAGGCGCTGTCGCTGTGCGAGCGGGCCGCACCGGACCGGGTGCACGTGTTCGACGTGGAGAACCACGCCGGCGACCCGGTCTACGTGCACGCGAAGGTCTGCGTGGTCGACGACGTGTGGGCCAGCGTGGGCAGCGACAACTTCAACCGGCGGTCCTGGACGCACGACAGCGAGTTGTCCTGCGCCGTGCTCGACGACACCCCGGACCAGCGGGAGCCCACCGACCCCGCCGGGCGGGGCGACGGCGCGCGGAGCTTCGCCAGGGACCTGCGACTGCGGCTGTGGCGCGAGCATCTGGACCGCGACCCGGACGGCACGGACGACGCCGACCTGTTGGACCCGGCGGACGCCGTCGCGGCCGTCACGGCCGCCGCCGACGCGCTACAGCAGTGGTACGACGACGGCCAGGTGGGAGAACGGCCGCCCGGGCGGCTGCGCCCGCACCGCCCCGAGCGGCTGCCGTGGTACACCCGGGCCTGGGCGCTGCCGATGTACCGGCTGGTCTACGACCCGGACGGCAGGCCGCTGCGGGCGAGGCTGGCCGGCACCTGGTGATGCGGTCGGGCCGGGTCCGACGCGGCGACCGCGTACACGTTCAGCCCGCCGGGGTAGGCGAACGACGAGCGCGGTGAGTAGTAGCCGAAGCCGATGGTCAGCGGGTTGGCCGGGCGCAGCGCGTACATCGGGTGGCCGGGCTGGAGGAACTCCACCGACTCGATCTCGAACGGGGCGACCGGCTCGGCGACGAACGGGTAGGCCGAGCTGAGCAGCTGGCCGTCGCGCCGGGTGAAGTATCGGTGGTGCCCACTGCTGATGACGTGACCGGTCTCCCCCACCCGACACCGGGCCCGGACCAACGGCGTGCCGTCGATCTCCGTCTCGGAGAGCAGGTCCTCGCCGTTGACGTCGATCCGGGTGCGCCCGGCGAGCACCGGGGCGCCGCGAGCGACGGCGTACTCACGGACCCGCCGGCTGGAGGCCACGTAGTGGGTCCACCAACCACCGGCGTTGAGGCCGCCCGGCGCGTCGACGCCCAGCAGCGAGACGCCGAGGTAGGTCAGTGAATACGCGCCGAAGCCGGAGGTCTGCGTCTCGTCGTCGACGATGTACTGATTCAGGAAGACCTGCCGGTCGGGACGGGGGCAGAGCCCCGGCGGGACCAGCGCGGCGACCGCGTCGGGATCCGCCGGCAGCCAGCTGAAGTAGAGGGTGCGGCTGTTCACGACAAGCTGGGGAGCGGCTGGATCGAGCACGGTGCCTCCGAACCGGGTGTGTACACGCGACGCTACGGCCGGTCCCACCAGCGGGACAAGGACGGATAGTCGACACTCCTGGCGACTTGTCGGATTTCCTGTTGACCAGTCGACGCGAGCCGTGGGCCGATCAGCCGGAGCGGCCGGCCGATTGGGCAGCGGCTGCGGTGTGAACAACGGGTAAGGATCCTCACAGTCACCCCAACTTCCGCGTCATATGCCCGTTTTATTGTCGAACATACCTTAAGTACATCAACCTTTCGGCTAGATTTCCGGGAGACGATCAGGTTAAGGTGACTCCCGAACGGCCTATTGGAAGCTAAACCAAAGCGTCACGTCTTTTTAGTCAGCGGACGAGGTGCAGGGAGGACCACCCATGACCGCGCCAACGATCACCGAGCAGCCGAGCGCCGCCGTCAAGGCCACCACCAAGCTCGACCCGCGCGCTCTCACCGACAGCGCCGCCGACCTGCTCAACGCGATGGCGGCGCTGCCCGCCAACCACCCGTCGCGCGCCGCTCTGCGGGACCGGGCGATCGAGGCCTGGCTGCCGCTCGCCAACCACCTGGCCCACCGCTACAGCGGGCGCGGCGAGCCGAACGACGACCTGGCGCAGACCGCCGCTATCGGTCTGATCAAGGCCATCGACAAGTTCGACCCCGAGCGCGGTGTCGACTTCGCCGGTTACGCGATCCCCACCATCATCGGCGAGCTCAAGCGGCACTTCCGGGACCGCACCTGGGACATCCGGGTGCCCCGCCGGCTCCAGGAGCTGCGGCTGGCCATCTCCGACGCCAACAGCTCGCTCCTGCAGACCCTCGGCCGCTCGCCGACGGTCGCCGACATCGCCGCGCACCTCAAGCTCACCGAGGAAGAGGTGCTGGAGGGCCTGGAAGGCGCCCGCGCGTACAACGCGGTGTCGCTGTCCACCCCGACCGGCGACGGCGAGCGCGCCACCGAGCTGGGCGACATGCTCGGCGGCGAGGACAGCGAGTTCGAGCTGGCTGAGCTGCGCGTGGCCCTCGGCCCGGCGCTGGCCACCCTCGACGAGCGCGAGCAGAAGATCCTCACGCTGCGCTTCTACGGCAACCTGACCCAGTCGCAGATCGCCGACCAGATCGGTGTCTCGCAGATGCACGTATCGCGGCTGCTGACCCGGGCGCTGACCAAGCTGCGCGGCCAGCTCGACGGCACGTACTGACCAGGTGACGAGCGGAGGGCCGGGTCCATTGGACCCGGCCCTCCGCTTTTGTCAGTGCTGTCACGCGAGCGTGACAGTGCGACCACAGGGCGTGCTGGTCGCGTCTACCGACCGGCTCAGTGCCCGACCGGCTCGCGCCACATCGGCCAGAACGGCGTCCCGTCGGGCACCCGGAACGGCTCGCCGGCCAGGTAGCCGTGCTTCGCGTACAGGTCCCGACTGCGCGGGCTGCTCGCCTCCAGGTACGCCGGCATCCCGTTGGCGTCCAGCCAGGCGTGGTGGTGGCGCATCAGCGCGCTCCCCAAGCCCTGCCCCTGCCGGTCCGGCCGGGTCGCCAGGAACGCGAGGTGGTGGTGATCCGGATGCGGATGGTTCGCCGCGAACAGCTCGTCGAGGTGCTGGAACCGGTCGGTCCACTCGCCGCAGGCGGCGGCCAGTCGGGCGTCGTAGTCCGCCGGCGGCGGCGCCGGCTCACCGACCGACGGAAACCAGACCGCGACCGAGGTCCGGTCCGCTGTGGCGTGGACGATGCCGTGCCGCATCGCGTGCCCGACCAGGATCTCGAAGTCGCCGGCCAGTACCGCCTCCCGCTTGCTCGGGTCGGGGACCAGCCAGTACGTCACCTCCAGGACGGTGAACGCCTCGGCGATCCGACCCGCCACGAGGGTGGTCTCCTCCGGCCCGAGTTGCTCGATGACCACGCTCATCGGGTCACCTCCACGGCGGCCGGCGCCTCCGGCTTGACGGCGGCCGCGGCGCTCGCCGCACCCAGGCCGATCCGGGCGTACGTGTCCGGGCGGTTGCTGCGCAGCAGCAGGGCCCAGCCGATGCCCAGCAGGGCGGCCACCGGGTACGCGGCGGGCAGCGCCCAGCGCAGCGTCGAGTCCGGCGCGACGCCGAGCAGGTTGGCGAAGTTCGACACGGCCAACCAGATGATCACGAAGAGCGCGATGGTGGCCAGGCCGGGCGCGATGGCCCGTCGCCAGAGGTTCTCGCCCCCGGCGGAGCGGGCGAAGTAGGCGATCACCGCCACCGAGGTGGTGGCGATCAGCAGCAGGACACCGAAGCCGCCGGTGGTGCCGACCCAGAAGAAGAGCTGGACCACCGGATCCCAGCCGTTGATCGCGTACAGCAGGATGACCAGCAGCCCGAGGACGCTCTGCGCCACCGAGGCGGCCCGCGGCGCCCCGGTACGGGCCGAGGTCTGCCCGAACACCGCCGGCAGCACCCGCTCCCGACCGAGCGCGAAGGTGTAACGGGCCGTGGTGTTGTGGAACGAGATCATCGCGGCGAGCACCGAGGTCAGGAACAGCACCTGCCCGATGGTGACCGCGGTGTCGCCGAGGTGCGCGGCGGCCAGGTTGAAGATGAGCCCGACGCTCTGTTCGCCGGCCTCGGCGACGATCTGGTCCTGCCCGACAGCGACGGTCATGGTCCAGGACGACAGCGCGTACAGCCCAGCGATGATCGCCACCGAGAGGTAGGTGGCCAACGGCACCGTCCGCTTCGGGTCCTTGCTCTCCTCGCTGAAGACCACCGCCGACTCGAAGCCGACGAAGCCGAGGACGGCGAGCACCAGCACCGCGCCGACACCCGGCACGAAGAGGTTGTCCGGTGAGAACGGGGCGAAGCTGACCCCGCCGTCGGCCGGGTTGCCGAGCTGTCCCAGGTCGAAGACGAGGACCACCACGATCTCGGCGACCAGCAGCGCGGCCAGGACCATGCCGTTGAGGTCGACCCGGAGCAGGCCGAGCAGGCCGACCAACGCCCACGCCACCAGGGCCACGACCGCCCAGTGCGGGTGCCCGCCGAAGAGCCGGTCGAGCACCGGCTCGGCCGCCACGCCGATGGTGCCGTACAGCCCGACCTGCAACGCGTTGTACGCGATCAGCGCCACCCAGGCGGCGCCCACGCCGGCCGGTCGGCCGAGGCCACGGGAGATGTAGGCGTAGAAGGCGCCGGCGTTCTCCACCCGACGGGACATCGCCACGTAACCCACCGAGAAGAGCGCGAGCACCGCGGCGATCAGCAGGAAGGCCAGCGGGATGCCGGTCACCCCGATGACGCCGTAGCCGGTGGTGACGACGCCGGCCACCACTGTCAGCGGCGCGGCGGCGGAGAGGACGAAGAAGATCACCGAGGGGATGCCGAGGCGGCCTCGGGCCAGGGCTTCGGAGACGTTGCTGGGTCGGTCGACTGTCGATGTCGGGGGCATACGACTACTCCGATTGACGAGGGGAGGGTTGGGGGTTACCGGAGGGAGATCAGGGAATGCCGCGCAGCACGGCGGCGCCGACGGCTGCCTCGGTGTGCCCGACGAGTTCCTTGAGTGGCCCCGGCAGCGCGGGGATGAGGACGTTCAGCCGGTGGTGCGCGCGGGGGCCGGCGCTCCACAGCACCTCGCGGGTCAGTCCCGCGGCCACGACCAGGCCGAGCAGCAGGGCGTCCGGCACGCCCGGCGGGTCCGGCCGGTCCAGCAGGGCCCGCAGCCGGGTGGCCGGCCAGGCCACCGCGTTGAGGTCGATCGGCAGGTAACTGACCGAGGTACGCAGCAGCCGGCGACTCTCCTGGCGGCGCAGCACCCCGGCGCGGGCCAACCGCTCCCCCACCGAGGTCGTGGCGCTCTGCGCCAGGAAGCTCAGCCAGGTGCGCAGCTCCCGGTGCTGGGACTCACCGACCAACTGGTCCAGCACCGTGTGCGCCAGGGCATCGGCCGGCGGACGCCGGTCGATGACGGTGATGTGCCCGGCCGTGACGGTGATATGTCCATAGAGGATCAGCTCACCGAGGAGCCCGCCGGCCAGTCCCAGCCCGGTCGCCGCCGGGTGCAGCTTGGCCTTGCCGCGACTGTCGTTGTGTGCGATCAGGAAGAACTCGTCGGCGATGAGCAACGGTCCTCCCGCACAGGTGTGTCCACAGTGATCGCGACCGGGAAAGGATGCACCGACAGCTACTGCAACGCAACTCCCAGATTCGAAAGTTGCACTCCGTGCATATGCGACCTGCGGATCTTGTCGTGGCAGACTCGGACGGTGACCGCCACTCCCGCCATTCGGCCCGCCGCAAGCCCCACAGTGCGGCGACGCCGCATCGCCCGGGAACTCCGCCAACTTCGGGAACGCGCGGGCATGACACTCGATGTGGCGGCCCGTCAGCTCGACATGTCGAAGAGCAACCTCTCCCGCATCGAGACCGCGCAGATCGGCATCAAACCGCGTGACGTCCGAGCCGCTCTCGCGCTGTACCAGGTGACCGGCTCGGATGCCGAGGCGCTGATCGAGATCGCCCGGGGAGCACAGCAGCGCGGCTGGTGGCAGAACTACAGCGACGTACTCCCCGAGTGGTTCGAGTTCTACGTCGGGCTGGAGGCCGAGGCGGCGGCGCTGCGCACGTACGAGGCCGAGTCGGTGCCCGGGCTGTTGCAGACCGAGGCGTACGCCCGGGAGATCTTCCGGCGCACCGCCGGCGAGGACGGTCTGGAGCGCAAGATCGCCGCCCGGCTGCGCCGGCAGGAGGTGCTGCGCCGCGAGGACCCGGTCGATCTGTCGGTGATCCTCAACGAGGCGGTGCTCCTGCGCCCGGTCGGCGGCGCCGCCGTGATGGCCGAACAACTGGTCCACATGAGCCGGATCGCGCAGCTACCCAACGTGACAATCCAGGTACTTCCCTTCACCGCTGGCGGGCATCCCGCGATGAGCACCCCGTACGTGATCCTCAACTTCGCCGATGCCGCCGACGCGTCAGTGGTTTACCTGGATAACCTCACGATGGGGCTGGCTCTGGAGGAAGCCGATCATGTGCTCGGGTATAGCCTTCTGCACGAGGAGCTGTGCCGGATGGCGCTCGATCCGACGGCGTCGTTGACCCGTCTTGAGCATGCTTCTCGTAACTTTGCGTGACCGCTTCTGCGGCACGCCGACGCAGACGAGAGGTACCGCGGATGACGGCGTACGACCTGACCCGAGCGGACTGGCGCACCAGCACGCGCAGCAGCGGCAACGGCAACTGCGTGGAGGTCGCGACAGTCGACGGTCAGGTCGCCGTCCGGGACAGCAAGGACCGCTCCGGCCCGGTGCTCGCCTTCGGTGCGACGGCCTGGCGGGCGTTCGTGCTCGGCGTCGGCGAGGTCCGTCGCTCCTGACGCACCCGTCCCGGTGCGAGACTGGGCCGTGCTCTCCGACGTAACAGTTGACCTGCCGGTCCGTCCGGTGCTGCCGGCGCTTGTCGCGGCACTCGACGCGGCCGGCGCCGGTGTGCTGGTGGCCCCGCCGGGCACCGGCAAGACCACCCTCGCGCCGCTGGCCGTGGCCGACCGGGTGACCGGTCGGGTGGTGATCGCCCAACCCCGCCGGGTGGCGGCCCGTGCCGCCGCCCGGCGCATGGCCGAGCTGCTCGGCGAGCGGGTCGGTGAGCGGGTCGGCTACGCGGTACGCGGCGAGCGCCGGGTCGGCCCGGCCACCCGGATCGAGGTGGTCACCACCGGCCTGCTGGTCCGCCGGCTGCACCACGACCCGGAGCTTCCCGGCACGGGTGCCGTGCTGCTCGACGAGTGCCACGAGCGCCAACTCGACGCCGACCTCGCGCTGGCCTTCACAGTGGAGGCGCGCGCCACTCTCCGGCCGGACCTGTGGCTGCTGGCGATGTCGGCGACCCCGGACACCGACCGGTTCGCCGCGCTGCTGGGCGGGCCCACCCCGGCCCCTGTGGTACGGGCCGACTCGGCTTTGCACCCGGTGGAGCGGATCTGGATGCCTCCGGCGCGCCCGATCGCCCCGCCCGGGGCCGGGCCGGTGGACCGGGCCCTGCTCGACCACGTGGCCGCCACCGTCCGGCGGGCGCTGCGCGAGCACGACGGCGACGTGCTCGTCTTCCTGCCCGGGGCCGGCGAGATCGCGGCGGTCACCGGCCGGCTGGCCGACCTGCGGGAGGTGGTCGCGCTGCTGCCGCTGCACGGTCGTCAACGCGGCGCCGAGCAGGACGCGGCGCTGCGTCGCGCGGACCGGCGGCGGGTGGTGCTGGCCACCGCGCTGGCCGAGACCAGTCTGACAGTGCCGGGTGTGCGGATCGTGGTGGACGCCGGGCTGTCCCGGGTGCCCCGGATCGACCTGGCTCGCGGGCTGGGCGCGCTGGTCACCGTGCCGGTCTCCCGCGCCGCCGCCACCCAGCGGGCCGGCCGGGCCGGTCGGGAGGCCCCCGGGTACGTCTACCGGTGCTGGTCGGCGGCGACCCACGAGCGGCTGCCCGCTCGTGCCGAGCCGGAGATCGCCACCGCCGACCTGACCGGCTTCGCGTTGGAGCTGGCCGCCTGGGGCCGGCCGGACGGCGTCGGGCTCGCGTTGCCCGACGCGCCGCCGACGGCCGCGATGACAGTGGCCCGGGAAACCCTGGAGACCCTGGGCGCTGTCGACGCCGACGGTCGGATCACGGCGCGGGGGCGGTCGATCGCGGCCGCCGGGGCGCACCCACGGCTGGCCCGGGCGCTGCTCGACGGGGCCGGCCGGGTCGGTGCCGACCGGGCCGCCGAGGTGGTCGCCCTGCTCGCCGAGGAGAGCGCGGCCGGCCCCGGTGACGATCTGGTCGCCGGTTGGCGTCGGCTGCGCGCCGGCGTGGACGCGGGCGCGACGGCCCGTTGGCGCACCGAGGTACGCCGGCTGCGGGCCGCGCTGCCTGCCGGCGCCCCGCCGAAGGGCCGCGCTGACGCCACCGGCCGCACCAACTCGGGTGGACTGAGCGACGATCTCGCCGCCGGGCTGCTCGTCGGTCTGGCGTACCCGGAACGGTTGGCCAGGGTGCGGCGGGCGGGCGGTTCGGCGTACCTGATGACCGGCGGGACCGCCGCGGAGCTGGCGGCCGGCTCGGGGCTGACCGGGTCCGACTGGCTGGCGGTGGCGGTCGCGGACCGCACCCCCGGCGCGCCGTCGGCCCGCATCCGCCGGGCCTCCCCGGTGGACGAGGCGACGGCCCGGGAGGCGGCCGGTCCGTTGCTGCGAACCGACCGCGAGGTCGGCTGGTCGGACGGGGACGTGGTGGCCCGGGAGGTGACCCGGCTGGGCGCCATCGAGCTGGTGCAGCGACGGCTGGACCGGCCGGACCGGGCGGAGGTGGCCGCCGCGCTGCTGACCGGCCTGCGCCAGGAGGGGCTGGGGCTGGTGCCCTGGACACCGGCGGCACGGGCGCTGCGCGAGCGGCTCGCGTTCCTCCGGCACCACCTGGGCGAGCCGTGGCCGGAGGTCGGGGACGACTCGTTGCTCGACGCCGCGCCGACGTGGCTGGGCCCGGAGCTGGCCGCCGGGCGACGCCGGGCCGACCTGGCGCGAGTGGACGTGTCGTCGGCGCTGCGTCGGCTGCTGCCCTGGGCACAGGCCGCCCGCCTCGACGAGCTGGCCCCGGAGCGGATCGAGGTGCCGAGTGGTTCTCGGATCCGGCTGGACTACGGCGACCCGGCCGCGCCGGTGCTCGCCGTGAAGCTCCAGGAGACGTTCGGCTGGCCGGCGGCCCCCCGCATCGCCGACGGTCGGGTGCCGGTGCTGCTGCACCTGCTCTCCCCCGCCGGCCGGCCGGTGGCGGTCACCGCCGACCTGGCGTCGTTCTGGCGTACCGGTTATCCGCAGGTCCGCTCCGAGCTACGCGGGCGCTATCCCCGGCACCCGTGGCCGGAGGATCCGGGAACGGCGACACCCACCCGGCGCGCCACGCCACGTCGGCGCTGAGCGCCGGCCTACTCCTCGACGACGTCGGCCACCACGACTGTGACGTTGTCCGGCGCGCCGGCGTGCAGGGCCAGGTCGATCAGCTTGGCGGCGCAGGCGTCCCGGTCCGGATAGCCGCTGAGCACCTCGGTGAGGGTGTCCGGGCGGACCACGTTGGAGAGGCCGTCGCTGCACAGCAGCCACCGGTCGCCGGCCCGGGGCACCATTGTCGCGTACGACGGTGAGACCTCTTCGCCCTGCAACGCCTGGGTGACAACGGCCCGGCGCGGGTGGCTGCTCGCCTGGTCCGCGGTGATCACGCCCTGGTCCACCAGCATCTGGACGAACGTGTCGTCCCTGGTGACCTGCTTGAGCACGCCCTCGCGGAACAGGTAGGCCCGGGAGTCGCCGACGTGCGCGAGCGCCAGGCAGCTGCCGGTACGGGCGAAGAGCAGGGCGGTCAGCGTGGTGCCCATGCCCTGGCGCTCGGAATCCTCGGCGACCGCCTGTCGGATCCGGGAGGTGGCCAGCGCGATGCCACCTTCGAGCGCGGCCACCAGGGCGTCCTCGGGTGTCTCCACGTCCAGCGGGGCGAACGCGTCGATGGTGAGGGCGCTGGCCAGGTCGCCGGCGGCCATTCCGCCCATGCCGTCGGCGACGGCGACGAGCCAGGTGCCGGCGTGCAGGGCGTCCTGGTTTCCGCTGCGGATCAGCCCACGGTCGCTCGTTCCCACGGAACGCAGCTTCAGGGTCATGGGAGGCAGCCTGCCAGGCGAAGGGCGCAGTTGTCTCTAGGAGATCAGGACGACGGCGCGTGGCGCGGCCAATCTCACGTCCGGGTGGGGGCGCGTCAGGGTGCCCGCTCGGGCTGACCGCCCTCGTCGGATGCGGAAACCCATCCAACCAGATCAATTGACATGACGTACCGGCACTGGAAACATCGAGCCGATACCTGGGAGCGCTCCCAGCTTCCGTCGCATCACCCTGCCACCACCAACGTCCCACTTTCCGTCCCGGAAGGACTCCCCGTGACGCCATCCCGACGCCGCCTCCTGTTGGCTGCGGCGACCACTCTGGCCCTCACCGGCGCGGGCGCCGGCGCGGCCCACGCCGACCCACCACCGGACGCCCCCGAACAAATCGACAACGGCGACTTCAGCGCCGGGGTGAGCCCCTGGTTCTCCTTCGGCACCGGCGCGCTGGCGGTCACCGACGGCCAGCTCTGCACCACAGTCGCGGGCGGGCTGGCCAACCCGTGGGACGCCGGCATCGGCCAGGACGGCGTGCCGCTGATCGCCGGCGCCGAATACACCCTCGGCTTCGCGGTCTCCGCCACCCCCGGCGCCGCGGTCAAGGCCGTGTTGCAGCTCGGCAGCGCCCCGTACACCACGTACGCGGCAGTGGACGCCACAGCGACCGGCACCCTCCAGCGGGTCGAGCAGACCTTCACCGTCCCGGACGACAACCCCAGCGCCCAACTCATCTTCCAGGTCGGCGGTTCCGCCCAGGCGCAGACCATCTGCCTGGACGACGTCTCGCTGCGCGGCGGCGAGCCGCCCGAGCCGTACGAGCCGGACACCGGGCCACGGGTGCGCGTCAACCAGGTCGGCTACCTTCCCGGCGGCCCGAAGAACGCCACTGTCGTCACCGAGGCCACCGAAGCGCTGCCCTGGCAGCTGCGCAGCGCCGCCGGCGCCGTCGTGGCCAGTGGCACCACCACCGCTCGGGGTGTCGACGCCGCCTCCGGGCAGAACGTGCAGACTGTCGACTTCTCCAGCTACCGCACCCCCGGCACCGGGCTCACGCTCACAGTGGACGGCGAGACGAGCCACCCGTTCGACATCTCCGGCGCCCTCTACGACCAACTGCGCTCCGACTCGTTGCAGTTCTTCTACGCCCAGCGCAGCGGCATCGCCATCGACGGTGACCTGATCGGCGACGAGTACGCCCGGCCCGCCGGCCACCTCGGCGTCGCCCCCAACCAGGGCGACACCAACGTGCCCTGCCAGCCGGGTGTCTGCGACTACTCCCTGGACGTGCGCGGCGGTTGGTACGACGCCGGCGACCACGGCAAGTACGTGGTCAACGGCGGCATCGCCACCTACCAGCTGCTGAACACCTTCGAGCGGACCAGGACGGCGGCCACCGCCAACGGCGGCGCGGAACTCGCCGACGGAACGCTGCGGGTGCCCGAGCGCGACAACGGGGTGCCGGACATCCTCGACGAGGCGCGCTGGGAGCTGGAGTTCCTGCTGCGTATGCAGGTGCCCGCCGGCAAGCCGCTCGCCGGCATGGTCCACCACAAGATCCACGACCAGAACTGGACCGGGCTGCCCCTCTCGCCGCAGGACGACCCGCAGCCGCGCGAGCTGCACCCACCGTCGACAGCGGCCACCCTCAACCTGGCCGCGACGGCCGCCCAGTGCGCCCGGCTCTTCGCACCGTACGACGCGGCGTTCGCGACCCGCTGCGGCACTGCCGCGAAGACCGCCTACGCCGCGGCCAAGGCCCACCCGGCGGTGTACGCCAGCCCGACCGACGGCACCGGCGGCGGCGCGTACGACGACAGCAACGTCACCGACGAGTTCTACTGGGCGGCTGCCGAGCTGTACCTGACCACCGGTGCGCAGAACTACCTGGCCGACCTGACCGCCTCACCGCACCACACCGGAAACGTGTTCGACGCACGGGGCTTCGGCTGGCAGAGCGTGGCCGCGCTGGGCCGCCTCGACCTGGCCACTGTGCCGAACGGGCTACCCGCCGCCGATCTGGCCCGGGTCCGCGCCTCGGTCACCGCCGCCGCCGACACGTACCTCGTCGAGCTGCGCCGGCAGGCGTACGGGCTGCCGATGCCCGGTGACGCCAACAGCTACTTCTGGGGCGGCAACAGCAACGTCATCAACAACGCCGTGGTGCTGGCCACCGCGTTCGACCTGACCCGCAACCCCGTCTACCGCGACGGCGCCGTACAGGCCATGGACTACATCCTCGGTCGCAACGCCCTGAACATCTCCTACGTCACCGGGTGGGGAGAGCACGCCGCGCAGAACCAGCACAGTCGGATCTTCGGCCACCAGCTCGACCCGAACCTGCCCCGACCGCCCGCCGGCTCCCTCGCCGGTGGCCCGAACGCGGCCCTCCAGGACCCGTTCGTGGCACAACTGCTGGCCGGTTGCGAGCCGATGTTCTGCTACGTCGACGACATCAACTCGTACTCGACAAACGAGGTGGCGATCAACTGGAACTCGGCGCTGACCTGGATCTCCTCGTTCCTGGCCGACCAGGGTGACGCCGGCGCGGTGCCGGCCACCACCTGCACGGCGCGCTACACCAACTACGGCGCCTGGCAGGGCGGCACCGGGTTCACCGGGCAGCTGACCATCCAGAACACGGGCACCGCGGCCATCAACGGCTGGAGCGTGCGCTTCGCGTTCACCGGTGACCAGCGGGTACGCGAGGCGTGGCTGGCGAAGGTCGCCCAGTCCGGCGCGACGGTGACCGCGCGCAACGAGTCGTACAACGCCAAGATCGCACCCGGCGGCACTGTGACGTTCGGTTTCAACGCGACGACGGGCGGCGGCGCCAACCCGGGCCCCGGCCTGGTCACTGTCAACGGAGCGGCCTGCTCACTGACCTGACCGACGTCCTGGTGCCCGCCCGGGGAGGGGCGGTCACCAGGACCGCACGACGCGCGGCCGGCGGGTCAACCGCCGGCCGCGTTGTGCTTCGCCACCAGGCTCGGGAGTTCGTCCAGTGAGTCGATCCGGAACAGGCACCGCTCGGCCACCGTGGAGGGGTCGAGGATGTGCCCCCACGGACCGCGTCGGATCAGGCACGTCTTCATGCCCGCCTCCAGGGCCGGGCGCACGTCGTTGTCGGGCCGGTCGCCGACGTACAGGATCGACGACGCGACACCGCCGCCCGCTGCGACGACCCGCTCGAAGAACGCCGGTGCCGGCTTCGCCACGCCCCACCCGTGCGACGTGCCGATCACGTCCACCGGAAGGTCGAGATCGCGCAGGGTCGCCTCCGCATGAGCTGGCTGGTTACCGGCCAGGCCCACCAACATGCCCTGGTCCTTCAAGGACTCCAGGCACCCCCGCGCGTCCGGGTAGAGATCCTCCTCGGCGAACGACTCCGGCTGGCCGGCAGCCGCCCGACGCTCCAGCTCGATGGTGAGGTCGAAGTCGGGCCGAAAGACCCGGAACGTCTCCTGATAGTCCAGACCCCGGGCGATCACCGCACCGAAGACCGCCGAGAAGGTGTGTCGGGGCACGCCGAGCCAGTCGGCCCAGGCAGCGAACTCGTGGGACTCGTCGAGAATGGTCCCACCAACGTCGAAGAAAATCGCTTTAATCACGTCGCATCCCCCGTCACCGTCGTGATGTCGGTGGATCATAGATGCCGATCACCCCAATGGTGAGGCCCCGAGTTGCCGCCGGACGACCGCGGATGACCGATACGGCGACCCGTCTCCTGGTGGTGCTTTCGAGCTGATGCCGTAGACGATGCACCGCTCGCTACCAAACTCGGTGGATCCGACGCTCCGGGTGAGCCATGGTGATGCCATGGATGGCGGCGAACTGGCCGGCGCGGAGCGTCGGGTGTGGGCGGAGATGCCGACGGGGACGCGGACCGCTCTTGCCGGGCTGTCCGGCGCGGACCTGCGCAGTCTGCTGTTGAGCGTGGCCCGCGACCGGGCGGCGACCATCCGCCCCTCCGAGGTGGTACGCCGCTGGCGCGAGGACCGCTTCGTCCGCCCGGCCCGCGCCGATCCGCGCGTGCTCGCACGGGTGGAGGCCCGGATGTGGCAACTGTTGCCCGCCGACGTCGCCGGGGTGGAGCTGTCGCCGGTCGTACCGGTCGGCGCCTGCTCGGCGATCGCACCGGTCAGCCAGAACAGGATCGTCACCACGATGCGCGCCAGCGAGGTGCTGAGCGATCCCACAAACGCCCTCGCCATCGAGGCGGCCGTACGTCGCCGCCGACAGGGCGAGGTGCACCTGGCCGCCGCCCATCGGGTGCTGCGGGCGCAGGACTTCGGCGGCGACGCGTCGGCGCACTTCCGGCTATTCGCCCTGGTGTCCAGCGCCCGGGACACCGGCTCGGGCGGCACGCAGGCCCGGCTGCTGGTCCGGCACCTCACCTACTGGCGGACCGTCCTCGCCGAGCTGGCACCGGCCGCCGCGCCGCAGCTGCACGTCACCACCTTCGACGATGATGCCGTCCGGGATCGGCTGGCCGACACCGTCCGACCGGCCCTCGGCGCAGGTGTGGTGCCGCTCGTGGACGAACCAGAGCGGTCTCGCGGTCGCGGCTACTACACGGGCTGTGCCCTGCGGATCACCGTCCTGGACGGCAGCCTGGAGATCGGCGACGGCGGCCTCACCGACTGGACCGCCCGGCTGAGCGGTGACGCGAAGGAACGCTGCCTCGTCTCCTGCCTCGCCACCGAACGTCTCGTCGACGGCATCAGCCGCTGAGCCCGGCGCGCCGGCGCCTCCGAAGATCCGGAGCACGACCTCGTCGCGGCACTCGACGCCACGCACCGACTCGAGCAACGCCTGGCCATAGTCAAGCTGGCCCTCGTGCGGGAGTTGGACGGTCGAGGCATCGCGACCGCGCAGGGCGCGTCCTCGACGGCCGTGTGGCTACGGGACCGGTTGCGCCTCGGGGTCGGTGCCGCCCGCCGTCTGGTCGAGTTGGCCGCGACGCTCGATGCCGCCCCGGCCGGTGTGCGGGACGCGCTGGCCGGCGGAGCGGTCGACGTGGAGCAGGTCCGGGTCATCGCCGACACGGTCAGCACAGTGCACACGGCCGCCGGCGCCGAGGCGGCCGAGAAGGCAGTGGGCGTCCTGGTCGAGTGGGCCGGGCAGTTCGAGCCGACCCTGCTGCGCAAGCTGGGCACCCGGATCCTCGACCACGTCGCCCCAGCGGTCGCCGATGCCGCCGCCAAGGCGGCGATGGAGGCCGAGGCCCGCCGAGCCTGCCGAGACCGTCATGTCACGCTGTCGGAGCTGCGGGACGGCCGGCTACGGCTGTCCGGCATCCTCGACGGCGAGGCGGCCGGCCTGCTGCGCGCCGCGATCGACCCGCTGACCGCACCGTCCGGCCCAGACGATCCGCGTTCTCCCGGGCAACGCCGCCACGACGCGTTCGCCGACCTTTGTCGGCTTGCCCTACGCACCGGCGAGCTGCCCGAGCACGGAGGCGATCCTGCCCAACTCGTCGTCACCACCAGCTACGACGGGTTGGCGCGGCAGCTCGGCACCGCCGCTCTCGACACCGGCCTGCATCTCACTCCCGAGGCCGTGTGCCGGCTCGCGTGCGACGCCGCCGTCCTCCCCGCCGTCCTTGGCGGCGCGAGCCAGCCACTCGACGTCGGGCGACAACGCCGGCTCATCACCGGCCCGCTACGCCGCGCCCTGGTGCTGCGCGACCGAGGCTGCGCCTTCCCCGGCTGCGACCGCCCACCGCGCTGGTGCGACGCCCACCACATCCGGCACTGGGCCGACGGCGGCGACACCAGCCTGACCAACGCCGTGCTGCTCTGCGGCCACCATCACCGACACGTCCACCGTGGCGAATGGACCGTCCGGCTCGGCGGTGACGGCCACCCCGAGTTCATTCCGCCGGCCTGGCTAGACCCCGAACAGCTCCCCCGCCGCAACCAGTACCACCGACGGACGTGACCAGAGCGAGCGACCGACGGCGGCGCGATCGGTTGGCCACCCCCTGGCTGAGCCGCCGCTTACGTCGCGCCACGGCCCCACGTGCTGCTACCGCTCACCGAACGGCGCGGCGACCCGACGTCGGCCAACGATCAGCCGATCTCCTCGTCGACGAAGCACCAGCGCCAGGCCTCGCCCGGCTGCGCCGAGCGGATCACCGGGTGGCCGGTGGACGCGAAGTGCTTGCTCGCGTGCTGGTTCGGCGACGAGTCACAGCAGCCGACCTGCCCGCAGCTCAGACAGGTGCGCAGGTGCACCCAGTAGGTGTCGCCGGTGGCGACGCAGTCCGCGCACTCGTCGGGGGTACGCGGCTCGGCGGCACCGGCCTCGGTCAGGTGCTGACAGCTCACTTCTCAACCTCTCGCAGCAACGACTCTTCCAGGTCCAGGTCACGGTAGGCCCGCACCAAGACTTCCTCAGGGATCCGACCGGAGTCCCGGGCCGCCCGGAACACGTCCCGCTCGGCGTCGATCATCTCCTGCCGCAGCCGACCGTACGCCTGCGACGGGGTCTCCCGCTCGTCGCCGCCGAGTCGTTCCCACGCCATGTTGGTGCGGTCTTCCACCGCTCGGCGCAGCCGGTCCACCACCGCATCCGGTGCGCTGTCTGCCAACTCGTCGAGGCGGTCCTGCGCGGCCTTGCTGGCCTGCTGCTGCACGGCGGCCGCGGAGAGCGCGTCCTGCACCGGGTCGTCCTGCGGCAGCTTCAACCGGCGGGCGACCAGCGGCAGGGTGGCGCCCTGGCCGACCAGGGTGAAAACGATCACGGCGAAGGCCAGCCAGATCAACAACGCCCTGGGGTACGGCTCGTCGCCGGCCAGGGTCAGCGGCAGGGCCAGCGCGGCGGCCAGGGTCACCACGCCTCGCATGCCCGCCCAGCCGATGATGATCGGGAACTTCGGTGACGGCCGCTCGTCACGGCGGCGGACCCGGGGGACCAACCGGGCCAGGTAGGTGGCCGGGAAGAGCCAGACGAAGCGGGTCAGGAAGACGGTGGCGAGCACCGCGAAGGTGATCAGGATGAGCGAGCCGATCGGCTCGTCGAGATCGCGCAGCACCTCCCGCAGTTGGAGCCCGACCAACAGGAAGACCAGGCCCTCCAGCAGGAAACGGACCAGCCGCCAGAACGCGCCGATCTGCAACCGGGACGCCGCCGACAGCAGCTGGGGCAGCTTGTGCCCAAGCACCAGGCCGGTGACGACCACGGCGACCACACCGGAGGCGTGCAGGTGTTCGGCGGTGAACACCACAGCGAACGGAATGATCAGCGACAGCGCGTTGTCCAGCAGCGGGTCGGTGATCCGCCGGTGCAGGAAGCCGAACACCAGCGCCCCGAGCGCCCCGATCAGGATGCCGCCGCCGGTGGACCGCAATACCTCGATGGCGATCTTGTCGGCGCCGACGGCCGAGCCGACGGTGGCCATCGTCGCGACCCGTAGCAGCACGAGCGCGGTAGCGTCGTTGACCAGGCTCTCGCCCTCCAGGATGGTGACGACCCGGCGGGGCAGCCCGACCCGACGGGCGACGGCCGTGGCGGCCACGGCATCCGGCGGGGCGACCACCGCGCCGAGGGCGAGGCAGATCGCGAACGGCAGCTGTGGCAACAGCAGGTGCAGCACCAACCCGACCACGAACGCGGTGAACAACACCAGGCCGACCGCGAGCAGCAGGATCGGCCGGATGTTGTTCTTGAACGCCGGCACCGAGGTCTCCAGCGCGGCCACGTAGAGCAGCGGCGGCAGGATGCCGACCAGCACCAACTCCGGGTCGAGTTCCACCTGCGGGAAGCCTGGCACGAACGAGAGCGCCAGGCCGAGGACGACCAGCACGATCGGCGCGAGCAGACCGAGCCGGCGGGCCAACGCGGCGCCCAGGGTGGCGATCGCCAGGAAGACGACGACCGGAAACAGGCTTTCCATGGGGTACGAGCCTAGGGGTACGCCTGTTCGATCAGCCGCCCGGGCGCACCTTCGGCAGCACCTCCGCGCCGAACGCGTCGATGAAACCGCGCTGCTCCTGCCCGACGTGGTGCAGGGCGATCTGGTCGAAGCCGAGCTGCGCGTACTCCTCCAGCCAGCCGACGTGCCGACCCAGGTCCGCCGACACGTTCACCACCTCGGTGACCCGCCGCGCTGGCACGTCGGCGGAGACCACGTCGAAGTGTTCGACGGTCTCCAGGTCCCAACAGACCGGCGGGGCGAAGACGTTGCTGCGCCACTGGTCGTACGCGAGCGCCTCGGCCTCGGCCTGCTCCCTCGCCCAGGAGACGTGCACCTGGAGGTGCAGCGGCCCACGTCCGCCCGCGTCCCGGTACGCGTCGATCATCTCGCGCAGGTGCGCCACCGGGGCGTTCACGGTGATCAGCCCGTCCGCCCATTCGGCGCACCAGCGGGCGGTGGCCACACTGACGGCGGCCCCGACCAGCGCGGGCGGCTGCTCGGGGCGGGTCCACAGCCGGGCCCGATCCACCCGGACCAGGCCGTCGTGGCTGACCTCCTCGCCGGCCAGCAGTGCCCGGATCACGTCCACGCACTCGCGCAGCCGGGCGGCGCGCACGTCCTTGCGGGGCCACGGGTCGCCGGTGATGTGCTCGTTGCTGGCCTCGCCGGTGCCCAGGGCCGCCCAGAACCGGCCCGGGTACATCGCGCCCAGGGTGCCGATCGCCTGCGCGATGATCGCCGGGTGGTACCGCTGACCGGGCGCGTTGACGACGCCGAACGGCATGCCGGTGGCCTGCAACGCCGAGCCCAGCCAGGACCAGGCGAAGCCGGACTCGCCCTGCCGGGCGCTCCACGGGGAGAAGTGGTCGGAGCACATGGCGGCGTCGAAGCCGGCCCGCTCGGCGTGGATCACCGCCTCCAGGAGGGCGCGTGGACCGATCTGCTCATGCGAGGCGTGAAAACCGAACGACGTCATGGGCACACCTCCTACCCACGACGGCACCGGCTGACGCGTGCCGCGCCCCGAACTACTCCGCGTGCGCGCCAGCGCCGGCCGAGGCGGCGCCCTCGCCCACCCAGACCGTCTTGGTGTTGCAGAACTCCCGCATGCCCAGCGCCGACAACTCCCGCCCGTACCCGGAGTTCTTCACACCCCCGAACGGCAACTCCGGGTACGAGGTGGTCATCCCGTTGATGAAGACGTTGCCGGCGTCCAGGTCGGTGGCGAAGCGCTCCTGCTCGGCCGGGTCCCGCGTCCAGGCGTTCGAGCCGAGCCCGAAGCTGGTGCCGTTGGCGACCTCGATCGCCTCCTCGTACGACGAGACCCGGAACAGGCCGGCGACCGGGCCGAAGACCTCCTCGGACCACATCCGCATCCGCGGGGTGAGGTCGGTGACCACTGTCGGCGGGTAGAACCAGCCGTCGCCGCTCGGCGGCTCGCCGCCGCAGAGCACTGTCGCGCCGTTGTCGACAGCGTCGCGGACCTGGGCGTGCACCTCGTCGCGGCCACGCTCGCTGGCCAGCGGCCCGACGTCGGTGTTCGGGTCCATCGGGTCGCCGACGCGCAGCGCGGCCATGTTGGCGGCGAACTTCTCGGCGAAGGCGTCGAACACGTCGGTGTGCACGATGAACCGCTTCGCCGCGATGCAGGACTGGCCGTTGTTCTGGCAGCGTGCGGTGGTGGCCACCTCGGCGGCCCGGTCCACGTCGGCCGAGGGCATCACCACGAAGGGGTCACTGCCGCCGAGTTCGAGGACGGTCTTCTTCAGCTCCCGCCCGGCGATCTGCGCGATGGACCGGCCGGCGGGTTCGCTGCCGGTGAGCGTCGCGGCGCGTACCCGGGGGTCGCTGAGGATGTGGTCGACGGCCTCCGAGTCGACCAGCACCGTGGTGAAGGCCCCCTCGGGGAAGCCTGCTCGTCGGAACACGTCCTCCAGCAGCAGCGCGGTCTGCGGCACGTTCGAGGCGTGCTTGAGCAGGCCGGTGTTGCCGGCCATCAGCGCCGGGGCGGCGAAGCGCATCACCTGCCAGAGCGGGAAGTTCCACGGCATGACCGCGAGCACCACGCCGATCGGCTGGTAGCGGATGAACGCCCGGATGGCCTGCACGGCGTCGGCGTCGGCGGGCTCGTCGGCGAGGAACGCGGGGGCCTTGTCGGCGTAGAAGCGGGCGGCGGAGGCGCACTTGGTCACCTCGGCCTGCGCCGCGACGTACGTCTTGCCCATCTCCGTGGTCATGATCCGGGCGATCTCGTCGCGCTCGGCGTCCAGCAGGTCGGCCGCGGCGTTCATCCACTGGGCGCGCTGGCCGACGGTCGTCGCCCGCAGCTGGTGGAACGCGAGGTCGGTGCGTTCGATGGCGTCGTCGAGTTGCTCGGTGGACATCGCCTCATAGGTCTTGAGCACCTGTCCGGTGGCGGGGTTGGTGGTGGCGATGTGCGGCATTCCGTCCTCCTGTCACTCGAACAACGAGTGTCGTACGCCCGGCTCCTCGCGGCGGCGAGCGGCGCGGCGGCGCTGGATCACGACCAGGTCGACCACGGCGACCACGGCGAAGATCGCGCAGAGTACGCCGAGCCAGGCGATGCCGGCCCAGAACGCCAGCACCGCGAAGAGCACCATGATCACCAGCCCGAAGCTGGCGAGGGTGAGCCGAAGGTTCAACGCGCTGTTCGCGTGGCCGACCGTGCCACGGGCGCGCCGGGGCTGCGATCTCGTCATACCCACCGATCTACCCCCGATCGGCCGGATTAACCGGTACTGCGTGCCTGTGCACCCGCCCCCGCCGGTGTGCTCCGGCACATCCGTTCGCGCCGCGGCCTCGTCGATTGCAGGATGGGCGCATGTCAATGACCCTCACCGTGCCGGTGACCGTCTCGATCGCCCGCCGCGTCGATCCCGGCCGGGCCAGCGAGATGGTGGCCTGGATGCGGGCCGGCACCGCGCTGGCCGAGGCGTTCCCCGGATTTCTCGGCGCCGGCTGGGTGCAGAGCGGCCCCGGTTCGCCGGAGTGGCACATGCTCTACCGCTTCGCCGACGCCGAGACGCTGCGCCGGTGGGAAGAGTCGCCGCAGCGGCACTGGTGGCTCAGTTCGGCGCAGGGCATCGTCGAGCACACCCGGGTCGAGCGGCGCACCGGGATCGAGGGCTGGTTCGATCCGCCGCTGGAGCACTCGGTGGACCCGGTGGAGCCGGCCCCGCCCGCCTCGCCGCCCCGCTGGAAGCAGGCGGTGACCATCTGGCTGGCGTTCTTCCCCCTGAGCCTGACCGCCACCCTGCTGACGAGCCGCTTCCTCGACGCGGTGCCGCTGGCGGCCCGGGTGCTGCTGATGACGCTCTGCCTGACCCCGCTGATGACCTATCTGGTGCTGCCCTGGATCACCCGGGCGTTGCACTGGTGGCTGCACGGTCAGCGGGCACCGTGGCGGGACGCATAGCACCCCGACGGCTTCCGCGTCGGCACTCTGCCGCATACCCGACAGCAACTTCCCGACCCACCACATCCTGCGCATAGAGTTACCGCGCTGTCGCTCTGTGCTGCGGGAACGGGAGAGACGTCATGCCTCGACGCTGGGTCGCCGCACTGGCCTGTCTCGCGGCGCTCGTCGCACTGGCCTGCGAGGGCGGCAACTCCGCGGAACCCCGCCCCACCACGAGCGCCAGGCCGTCGAGCGGGCCCGGCGGCATCGCCGCCCTCGGCGACTCGATCAGCACCGGCTTCGCCTCCTGCCTGGTGCTCACCTCCTGCGAACGCAACTCCTGGTCGACCGGGGACGGGCTGCGGGTGCAGAGCCACTACCGGCGGCTGCTCGAACAGAACCCGGCGATCCGCGACCGGACGTACAACCATGCCCGTCCCGGTGCCCGCGCGGACGCCCTCGCCGGTCAGGCCGAGGCGGCGGTACGCGACCGCGTCGACTACGCCACGGTGCTGATCGGCGCCAACGACGCCTGTCGGGGCGGGGTGGACGCGATGACGCCGGTGGCGCGGTTCCGGGCCGACGTCGACCGGGGGCTGCGGGTCCTGCGGACCGGCCGGCCGAAGGCACGGGTGCTGGTGGTGAGCATCCCCGACCTGTACCGGCTCTGGGAGGTCGGGCACGACGACGCCCGGGCGACCCGCGCGTGGCGGCGGGGCATCTGCCCGGCCCTGCTGGCCGAGGCGACCTCGACCGCACCCGCCGACCGGGCGCGCCGGGCCGCCGTCCGGGACCGGATCGACGCGTACAACGCCGAGTTGAAGGCGGCCTGCCGGGCGTACGGATCACGGTGCCGGCACGACGGCGGCGCGTTGCACAAGGTCCGGTTCACCCTGGACCTGCTCAACCCGCTGGACTGGTTCCACCCCAACGCCACCGGCCAGGGCCGCATCGCCGAGGTGACGTGGCGCTCCTCCGGCCTGGCCAGCTGACGGCTTCGACCGACCCTCAGGGTCGACGCGGCTCCGGGACGGCGTTGCCGCGGGAGCCATAGAGGGCCCGGGATCGCTGGGCGAGGTCCTTTGTGGCCGACGAGTTGGCCCAGGTGCCGAGCACGATGGCCGCACCGGGGACGATCTTGGCGACCATCCGCTTCGCGGCCCGGACGCCGGCCATCTGGGCCAGCCGGATGCCGAGTTGCAGCATGACCCGACCGAGCGGACGCTGGCCGCCCAGGCCGAAGAGCGCGTCGGCGCGTTCCCGCCCGGCGGCCACGCCGAGCGCCAGCCGGGCGCTCTCGGCGACCTTGTGCACCCGCTGAAGCACCAGCAGGTCGGTGGCCCGGTCATTGTGCAGGGGGTCGACGTCGTACGCGGCGGCGATGTGCAGCACCATCCGCGCCTGGGTCCAGGCCAGCACGCCCACGTCGATCACGGCGCCGGGCAGCCCGGCCGCGCCGGAGACCGCGCCGGACAGTCGAGCCAGGTTGACGAACTTGCGGGCCGCCTGGTCGGCGAGGACGTCGGTGGAAACCCCGGGCTGCTCGGCCCGGGCACGGGCGGCCCACTGCACGGCTTCCGGCCCGAGGCGGCGCACCGCCTCCAAGGCAAGGTGCTCCGGGGCGTACTGCGGGTCGTCACGCATCCGGTCCCAGAGCCGGGCCGGCGGACCCTCGGGGGCGTCCACCGGCCCGGCCGGCAGGTCGGCGGACGGCTGCGGAGTAGGGGCGGCGGGCTGACCGCCGACGGGCGGAGTGTCGGTCACCAGGTCTCCCCAGGGGTGGAAACGGTGGACAGGGCGGCCGATGGAGCGGTCAGCGCCGGCGGTTGGACAGCCGAGCCGCCAACCCCTTCAGCTTCTGCTGGTTGCCCGGCTTGGCCATCTCTCGACGACCTCGCTCGACCAACTGCTGGCCCTTCGGCGATCTCAGGAACGTGGTGATCCGCTGCATCAGTGACATGGCGTCCTCCTGTCGATGGTCCCGTACTCATGTGTACCCCGAACCCGCAACAGATGTACCCGGGATGCGACAGCCTCAACCCTGACCGTCCATAGTGGGCGGTAGGTTACCGCCCCGCCGGCACGATGGCGTCAACGACCCGGGTGGCCCGCCACTCGTGCTGCTGGTAGTGCTCGGGGTACGCGGAGACCTGCACCGCCTGGGCGGCGTCGGTGAGCCGCATCCGCTGCCAGCCGGGCACCTGCTCCAGCGCGCTGAGGAACTGCCGGGTGGCGAACTCGGGGTCCATCAGCCGCCCCACCGGGCCCCAGCCGCTGCTGGAACGCTGTTGGAACAACCCGACCGAGTCGTGGTCCCAGCCGACGCCCTGGTGCGGGTAGTCCTGCGACTCGGGCAGCACACCGCTGGCCACGTTGTAGAGGTTGCTCTCCTGCATGGCGGTGGCCACCGCGATCACCAGACCCCGACGCGGCATACCCATCGCGCGGCCGGTACGGACGATCGCCTCGGCGTTCTCCATCTGGTCGTCGTCCAGCCCGGCGACGGGCGCCGGGTCGGTCGGGCGAGCCGGGGCGACCTTGCGGGCCGGCGGGCTGGTGTCCGGATCGGCGGGGCTCGCCGCGGCGGACTGGGCGGCGGAGGCGGAGGTGCTCGGGGCAGCCGTGCGGTCGAGGGAACGGGAGGCGCGCTGCTGCTCGGCGCGCTGCGCCAACTCGGAGCTGGAGAGCGATCCACTCCGGGTCGCGGCGTCGGCGTCCTCGTTGCGAACCTGGACGACGGCGGTCAGACCGAGGCAGCACACCACACCGGTGGCCAGCGCCAGCTGTGCCCGGCGTCGACCGGTCAGGTCCCGGGCGTACGTCCGGAGCCGGCTCGCGGCGGTTGTCCGTTCGGTTGAGGTGCCATCCTCCGTATCGGCAGTGGACCTGCTCGGGGCGTACGGGTCGTCGAGGGTGCCGTCGTCACGCATCAACCGAGGCTAGGCAGGTGAAAACCCCGATCACGCACGGTGATCACGTGGTGCTCGACACAGATTCGCCCCGTACTGGTGGACGACCCGGGCGGCTCGACCCGCCCGGGGAACGAACCTCGCGTACCGGATGAAGCTGGCGGGGCACGCGGGCCGGCACGGCCCGGGACAGGGCCGGACATCCGACCTCCGAGCCTGACATGATCGACAAACTCGGCCTTTGGGCCGAACGGCCCCTCGGCCGATCGGCCACAGGGGCTCGGCCTGGCGGCGCAAACAGACGATTAGTCCGGTCACGCCCGTCCTCCGGCCAACGGATCGCCCGGCGCAGGAATGCACCAGGATGGCGGGTACGTTGCCCGAACGGGTGCCCTCCGTCGCGACGGCGCCCCGCAGGCACATTTCAGGGAGGTCCGCACCGGTGCTCGACCCACACGAGCTCTACCAGCTCACCGACGATCTGCCCGACCTCGGGCAGCCGGTTCTCATCCAGGCCCTCACCGGGTTCGTGGACGCCGGAAACGCCAGCCGACTGGCGCGTGAGCAGCTACTCACCTCGCTGGAGGGTCGGCCGATCGCCACGTTCGACGTCGACCAGCTCTTCGACTACCGATCGCGACGACCGGTGATGACCTTCGTCGAGGACCACTGGGAGAGCGTCGACGCGCCCAAGCTGGAGCTGCACCTCCTGCAGGACGACGACGAGACCCCGTTCTTGCTGCTCACCGGCCCCGAACCGGACCTGCAGTGGGAGCGTTTCGTGGCCGCCGTCGCCGGGCTCGCCGCCCGGCTGGACGTCCGGCTCACAGTGGGGCTCAACTCGATCCCGATGGCGGTCCCCCACACCCGGCCGACCGGGGTGACAGCGCACGCCACCCGCCCCGAGCTGATCGCCGGCTACGAGCCCTGGTTGCAACGCGTCCAGGTGCCCGGCAGCGTCGGTCACCTCCTGGAGTTCCGCCTCGGCGAGCAGGGCCGCGACGCGCTGGGCTTCGCCGCCCACGTGCCGCACTACGTGGCCCAGACCGAATACCCGGCGGCGGCCGAGGTGCTGCTCACCTCGGTGTCGCGCAGCACCGGCCTCCTGCTGCCCGGCGACGGGCTGCGCTCGGCCGCCGAGGTGGTCCGGGTGGAGATCGACCGTCAGGTCGCGCAGACCGAGGACGCCGCGGCCCTGGTCCAGGCCCTGGAGGAGCAGTACGACGCGTTCGCCCGAGGTCGGGGCGAGAAGAGCCTGCTCGCCCCGGATGCCGGCCCGCTGCCCACGGCCGACGAACTCGGCGCCGAACTGGAACGGTTCCTGGCCGAACAGACCCGTCCCGGCGACACCCCGGGCAGCTGACCGGGCGTCGCGGCCGCGGATACGGCAGGCTGGGGGCATGCGCCTGGCGACCTGGAACGTCAACTCGGTGAAGGCCCGCCTACCCCGGCTGCTGGAGTGGCTGGCCGACACCGGGCCGGACGTCGTCTGCCTCCAGGAGACGAAATGCCCCGACGGCGCCTTCCCGGTGACCGAGGTGGGCGCGCTGGGCTACACCGTGGCCAGCCACAGCGACGGCCGGTGGAACGGGGTGGCCATCCTGTCCCGGGTCGGGCTGGGCGACGTCCGGGTCGGGTTCGCCGACGAGCCCGGCTTCCCCGAGCCCGAGGCCCGAGCCATCTCCGCCACCTGCGACGGGGTACGGGTCTGGTCGGTGTACGTGCCCAACGGCCGGACGCCGGACGACCCGCACTACGCGTACAAGTTGGCCTGGTTCGCGGCGCTGCGCGACGCACTGGACACCGAACTGGCGGGCGGCTTGCCGCTGGCGGTCTGCGGCGACTTCAACGTCGCCCCGACCGACGCCGACGTCTGGGACCCGGCGGTCTTCACCCACTCCACACATGTCACCCCGGCCGAGCGGGCAGCCCTCGCGGCGCTGCGCGACCTGGGCCTCAGTGACGTCGTCCCGACCCCGATGAAGGGTCCGCACCCCTTCACCTACTGGGACTACCGGGCCGGCATGTTCCACCAGAACAAGGGCATGAGAATCGACCTGGTGTACGCGTCCGCGCCGTTCGCCCGAGCGGTCCGCTCCGCGTACGTGGACCGCGAGGCCCGCAAGGGCAAGGGTCCCTCCGACCACGCGCCGATCGTGGTCGACGTGGACCTGGTCCCGGCGGTGGAGACGTTCTGAGCCCACCCGGTCGTTCCCACTGCCGGTCCGATGCCACGGGCGGCCGCCCCGGTGCCGCGTCCGCTGGCTAGGGTGGGCAGATGGCAGTCGTGAAGATCAACGCAATCGACGTTCCGCCCGGCGGCGGCGCGGAGTTGGAGAAGCGGTTCGCCGCCCGGGCCGGCACTGTGGAGAACTCCCCCGGCTTCCTCGGCTTCGAACTGCTCCGCCCGGTGGCCGGCGAGACCCGCTACTTCGTCTACACGAAGTGGGAGAGCGAAGAGGCGTTCCAGGCGTGGGCCGCCGGCCCGTCGCGCGCCGCCCACGCCGCCGCCCCCGGCGACAAGCCCCGTCCTCCGGTCTCCACCGGCGCCAGCCTGCTGGAGTTCGAGGTGGCGCTGCACGTCCCCCAGCCCTAGCAGGCCTCGCGGCCGCCTCTCAAACCCGGACGAATTCCCCGCCTCGACACGTCGCCAGGCAGCAGTTTCCCCGGAAGTACGCGGATCTTGGCCATGCAACGACGGGTTCGGGGCGGTTCGGGCGCGTCGAAGCGGGTATCGAGCGGCACCCGGCGCCTTGATCGCGCTCGATCCTGGATCTAGTCCCCTCCTCTCCACCGCGAGGCCACTACATCCTTGTTCGAGCACGACCTTGACCGGACCCGGCGACGCAGTGGGGTGCCCGCCAGGGCGGGCCTGCCCTGGCGGCTTGACAGTCACCGCTTCTGAAAAATGATTGAGACGATTTCCGCGGTCAGCTCGATAGCCCAGTCAAGCTGCGGACAGTCGTTGCGACCGCGGCACTCCAGGCACCCCCTGACGCCCGAGACGGGGTCGATCTCAGGGCTTGCGGGAGGACTGGAGGGTGGCGAACGCGATGACGTTGTCGGCGTAGCCGGTGCGGCCCCCGATGAACTGCCCACCGCAGGTGATCAACCGCAGCCCGGGTGGCCCGTCGTTGCCGTAGATCCGCTCGGCGGGCAACTGGTCCTTCGGGAAGTGCTCCACGGTGTCGACCCGGAACACCACCACCGACTCGTCCGCCCGCGCCACCTCGATCAGGTCGCCGGGGTGCAGCTTGCCCAGGTCGTAGAAGACCGACGGGCCGGTCTTCGTGTCCACGTGCCCGACGATCACCGCCGGGCCAGGCTCACCGGGGGTGGGCCCCCGGTCGTACCAGCCGGTCTCGTTGTGCCGTTCCAGCGGCGGTACGGCGATCGAGCCGTCGCGCGCCTGCCCGACGGGCGCCACCGGCGCGGTCACCTTGATCGCCGGCACGGAGAGGCGCACCGGGCGACTGGCCGACAACCCGACCGACTCACTGCGGGCCGGTCGGTCACCGCCGGTCGGGGCCAGGTCGAACGGGCCCACCGAACGGCCCAGCCCCGCCCCGGTGGCGAAGACCCCGGCCAACACCAACACCACTGCCAACGGTACGGACCAGGGGCTGCGGCCGGAGGGACGACTACGCCGGGGGGCGACGGCGGTCGCCGGACGCGCTGCCACCGAGGGGCGGTCGGAATCCGGCGGGCGCTGGGAACGCGACGAGCGTTCGGGACCTGACGGACGGTCGGAGCCCGGCCAACCGTCGTCCACCGGCAGCCGAACGTCATCGGGCGGCAAGGCGGGACGGCCGGCGAACGGCTGGCGGGCAGCGTCCGGCGGCGAGGCGGCACGACCCGGCGTCGGCGGGCGTGAACCGGCCGGCGGCGGCGTGGGGCGGAAGATCGTCATGGCGGGCCTCAGCGGCGCGTGGCGGCTCGGGGACGACGCATCGCCATCACGGCGAGGATCAGCCCGCTGATGATCAGTGCCGCGCCGCCGGGCAGCAGCAGCTTGCCGGTGATCCCGCCGCTGCTCCCACCGAACCCGGTCGCCGGACCCCGACTCGGCTGGTTGGGGATCTTCTTGACCACCTGGAGCATCGTCGAGGCGGTCTCGCCGTCGCGGCACTCCAGCTTGACCCGGTAGTTGCCGGGGCGGGTGCGCTCGCGGACCATCGGCGCGGCGGTGAGCACCCCGCGCTGCGGCTGCACGCCGACCGCCCCGAAGGCGTCGGAGACCACCGTGGCGCCCACCGAGTTGTCCCGACAACTGGCCCGGATGCCGACCAGGTAGCCGGGCTGCACAGTGCTGGGGCTCACCTCGACGAAGATGTCCACCGCCGGCGTCGGTTGAGGCGCTCCGCCGGGCGGCCCTCCGGGCTGCGGTGCCGGCGCGACGGCGACAGCCCGCTCGGGCGCCGCGAGGGCGGGTGTGGTGGCCAGCAGGGGGCCGGCCAGCACGGTCACCAGCGACAGGGTCACGACGCCGCGGGTCATTGCCACGATGCCCCCTCTCGACGCCGTGCGGCCGGGTCGGGCGGTGGAGCACCCGACCTGCCGTACCAGTTGGATCCTCTCATTTCCGGTCGCACATCACATCCGATCCGCCGGCGGCGTCGCGTACGCTCGGGTCGCTGTGACCGCCACCGACCATGACCCCGCCGTCCCGCCCGCGAGCCGGACGATCCGCACGTTCCACCCCCGCCGGGGTCGGATGAGCGACCGGCAGACCGACGCGCTGAGCCGGCTCTGGCCCACGTACGGCCTGGACGTGCCGGACGGACCTGTCGTGCCCGTCGACCTGGCCGACCTGTTCGGTCGCCGGGCGCCAGTGGTGCTGGAGATCGGCTCGGGCATGGGCGACAGCACCGCTGCGATGGCTGCCGCCGACCCGGATCGAGATTATCTGGCGGTCGAGGTGCACACGCCGGGAATCGCGAACCTGCTCCACCTGGTGGAGCGCGGTGGCCTGCGCAACGTACGGGTGGCGGAGGGCGACGCGTTGTCCCTGGTCAAAGGCTTGCCCGAGGGCGTGTTGGACGCCGTGCACGTCTACTTCCCGGATCCGTGGCCGAAGTCCCGCCACCACAAGCGGCGGATCATCCAGCCGACGCACGTGGCGCTGCTGCGGTCCCGGCTGCGCCCCGGCGGCGTGCTGCACTGCGCTACCGACTGGGCCGAGTACGCCGAGGCGATGCGGGAGACGCTGGAGGCCGACCCGGAGCTGGTGGACACGTACGGCGGCTTCGCGCCGAGACCGGCGCACCGGCCGGTGACGAAGTTCGAGCGTCGGGCGATCACGGCCGGTCGGCCGGTCGCGGACCTGTTGTACCGCCGACGGTGACCGACGAAACGCCCGAACCGGAACGCGGCGGGGCGTTCGGGATGCCCGGACGGGGGTCCGGTGCGGGCCGGGTTGGCGTACCGGGGCATGATCCAGGCACCATGGACAGGCTATGACGCTCACCGCCGCGCTGCCGACAAGCGCCGACCCCGACACCCTCTTCGACGCGTTCGCCGGCTGGGCGAAGGAGCGCGGCCTCGACCTCTACCCCCACCAGGAAGAGGCGGTCATCGAGATCGTCTCCGGCGCCAACCTGATCATGAACACGCCCACCGGCTCGGGTAAGAGCCTGGTGGCGATCGCCGCGCACTTCGCGGCCCTCGCCGACAGCCGGACGACCTTCTACACCGCGCCGATCAAGGCGTTGGTGTCGGAGAAGTTCTTCGCGCTCTGCGAGGTCTTCGGCGCCGAGAACGTCGGCATGCTCACCGGCGACGCCAGCGTCAACGCCGACGCCCCGATCATCTGCTGCACCGCGGAGATCCTGGCGAACCTGGCGCTGCGCGAGGGCACGAAGGCCGACGTCGGCCAGGTGATCATGGACGAGTTCCACTTCTACGCCGAGCCCGACCGGGGCTGGGCGTGGCAGGTGCCGATCATCGAGCTGCCGCAGGCCCAGTTCATCCTGATGTCCGCCACTCTGGGGGACACCACCCGCTTCGTCGACGACCTGACCCGGCGCACCGGGCGGCCCACCGCCGTCGTGCGCACTGCGGAGCGGCCGGTCCCGCTCATCTTCTCGTACGCGATGACGCCGCTGCACGAGACGCTTGAGGAGCTGCTGGAGACCAAGCAGGCACCGGTGTACGTGGTGCACTTCACCCAGGCCGCCGCGCTGGAACGCGCCCAGGCGCTGACCAGCGTCAACGTCTGCACCCGCGCCGAAAAGGACATGATCGCCGAGGCGATCGGTGGTTTCCGGTTCACCGCCGGCTTCGGCAAGACGCTGTCCCGACTGGTCCGGCACGGCATCGGCGTGCACCACGCCGGCATGCTGCCCAAGTACCGCCGCCTGGTGGAGACCCTCGCCCAGGCCGGCCTGCTCAAGGTCATCTGCGGCACCGACACCCTCGGCGTCGGCATCAACGTGCCGATCCGCACCGTGCTGTTCACCGGCCTGTCGAAGTACGACGGGGTCCGTACCCGGCTGCTGAAGAACCGCGAGTTCCACCAGATCGCCGGGCGGGCCGGCCGGGCCGGCTACGACACCATCGGCCGGGTCGTCGTGCAGGCCCCCGAGCACGTCATCGACAACGAGAAGGCCCTCGCCAAGGCCGGTGACGACCCGAAGAAGCGGCGCAAGGTGGTCCGCAAGAAGCCGCCGGAGGGCTCGATCGGCTGGGGCCAGCCCACCTTCGACCGACTCGTCGACGCCGAGCCGGAGCCACTGACGTCCAGCTTCCAGGTCAGCCACTCGATGCTGCTCAACGTCATCGGTCGGCCCGGGGACGCGTTCACCGCGATGCGGCACCTGCTCACCGACAACCACGAGGAGCCCGCCGCGCAGCGCCGGCACATCCGACGCGCGATCGCCATCTACCGGGCTCTGCGTGCCGGCGGGGTCGTCGAGGAGCTGCCCGAGCCGGACGAGACCGGCCGGCGGATCCGGCTCACCGTCGACCTCCAGCTCGACTTCGCCCTCAACCAGCCGCTCTCCCCCCTCGCGCTGGCCACCATCGAACTGCTCGACGCCGAGTCCCCGTCGTACGCGCTCGACGTGCTGAGCGTGATCGAGTCGATCCTCGACGACCCCCGGCAGATCCTCTCCGCGCAGCAGTTCAAGGCGCGCGGCGAGGCGGTCGCCGCCATGAAGGCCGAGGGCATCGAGTACGAGGCGCGTCTCGAACTGCTCGACGACGTGACCCACCCGAAGCCCCTGGCCGAGCTGCTGGAGGCCGCGTACGAGATGTACCGGCAGGGGCACCCCTGGGTCGCCGACCACCAGCTCTCCCCCAAGGCCGTCGTCCGCGACATGTACGAGCGGGCCATGACCTTCACCGAGTACGTGCAGTTCTACGGGCTGACCCGCTCGGAAGGTCTCGTCCTGCGTTACCTGGCCGACGCGTACAAGACGCTGCGTCAGACAGTGCCCGAGGACGCCAAGACCGAGGAGCTGATCGACCTCATCGAGTGGTTGGGCGAGCTGGTCCGCCAGGTCGACTCCAGCCTCATCGACGAGTGGGAACGACTGCGCAACCCGTCCGACGTGGCCGAGGTCGCCCAGGCGCACGCCGCACTGACCGATCGGCCACCGGCGGTGACCCGCAACGCGCGGGCGTTCCGGGTGTTGGTGCGCAACGCGCTGTTCCGACGCGTCGAGTTGGCAGCGCTTCGCCGCTGGGACCTGCTCGCCGAGTTGGACGCCGAGGACGGCTGGGACTACGACGCGTGGGCCGATGCCCTGGCGCCGTACTTCGAGGAGTACGACTCGATCGGCGTCGGGCCGGACGCGCGAGGGCCGGCGCTGCTCATGATCGAGCAGGGGCGGGAACGGTGGACCGTCCGCCAGAGCTTCGACGACCCCAACGGCGACCACGACTGGGGCATCAGCGCCGAGATCGACCTGGCGGCCTCGGACGAGGTCGGCGCGGCGGTCGTGCGGATCACCGACGTCGGCCAGCTCTGACCTGTCGATCGGCGCGGTGCCGACCGGCAGCGCTCGGCCGAGGAACCAACAGTGCCGGCGTACGCCGGGCGGCCACGTCCTCGATCCAGCCGAACAGCAGCACCGCCCCGGCGGTCAGTAGGCACACCCCGGTCAGTCGCAGCGCGATCGAGGCCACCGAGTTGTACGGGAGCACCGGCGCGAGCAGGAGGAACATCCCGAGGCTGGCCGGGATGTGCCAGAGGTAGATGGTGACCGCTCGGGCGTTGACCAGCCGGAGCACGGCGCCCAGCGGCACCCGGCCGACAAGCCGGGGCTGCACTCTCAGCAGCACTGCGACGAGCGCCATCGACCACAGTGTGGTGCCGCCCGCGATGTGGTTGAGGTCGACGGCCCGGCCGGTCACCATGGCGGCCACCACCCAGGTGCCGCCCACCCCGGCGAGGCCGGCCACGAGGCACCCATACCAGCGCCACGGGACACGGTGCAGCAGCCGATCATGGTGGGCGAAGCCCATCAGCCAGCAGGACAGGTAGGCGGCGACGAAGTAGCCGGCGTGCACACCGATCAGATGCATCCCGACCGGCAGCGCGGTGGCAACACCGATGCTGGGCCACGGCCAGCGGCGGAACAGCCACAGCAGCACCGGCGAGAGCAGCACCAACCACAGATAGGTGACGACGTACCAGAGCCCGATGTGGAACACCCAGGCCCAGGACTGCCCACCCACCGGCGGCACCCGCAGGGGTAGCACCCACCAGAGCAGTTCAGCCCAGCCGGCCACGCCACTCGGCAGTGGACGCCACCCGGCGGAGAGCACCGCCAGTGCGATCGCGCCGAACGCCCAGTACGGCAGCAGCAGCCGGCGCAGCCGTCGGCGCACGGCCGATGCGCCGTGCCGGTCCAGTGACGCCGCCATCAACGAACCGGCGATGCCGAACATCAGACCCATCGCCGGCACCAGCAGGCTCAGCCAGATCCAACCGGTGACGTGGAAGATCACGACGCGGACGAGGGCGATCGTCCGCAGCAGGTCCAGGTAGCGGTCCCGGTCGGCTGCGGGGTCGGCGGACTGGACGGTCCGCACCGCCGTACCCCTGCCAGGGATGACAACCCTGGACGCCTCATCGATGACCACAACGCACAATAACGCCACAAGTACGACAAATAACGCAGCATCGCGAACGCGAGCAAGACAGCGTTCCGCCCTCCGGGCGGCTGTTCCTCTGATCAGCCAGCCTCCCCAACCGGCAGGCCGACGGACGCCAGACGGTGAACCAGATCCGTCAGCGCCGACCGACCGGCGGCGCCCCACGACGCTCACCCAGCCGGGCGATTCGTCCGGTTGCCAGGAGGCGGCACACCCTCTCAACTTCGCTGGGCAATGTCAGACCCGTCGATTAGAATGTATGTACTAATAAAGATCCTGACCTGGGAGGACGCCCGTGACCGCGCCCGCCTCGACGCCCCTCACCCCCTACGCGACACTGCTCGGTTTCACCCGCTACGTCGACCGCACCGGCCCCACCAAGGCGACCTTCGTCGGCGGGCTGCGCAAGCAGCGCGCCAGCCGGTCCGGCTTCAACCCGCACGGCCAGTTCGTCAAGGCGCTCAAGGCCGACATCGCCTTCCACACCGGCGGCACCCACCTGGCCGGGGTGGCTGACATCGTCAAGCCACGATGGCGCCCGCTCTATCAGACGCTCGTCCCCGGCGCCACCACCTGGATGCACTCCCTCGGCGAGCCGGCCGCCGTCGATCTCGCCCAGACCCGCGACGCCCTGGCGATGCTGGGCGACCTGCCCGTCAAGATCAACCCCCACTTCGGGGTACGCCACGCCGACGGCCGCGCCGAAGCGGTCCGCCTGCACTTCGACGAGGCCCCACCGAGCGAGGAATCGGTGCTCGCCACCCTGCACCTGATGGCCCGACACATGGACGCGGTGCTCCCGCACGCCGAGCCGGTCCTGGTCGACGTCCGCCGCGGCCTGGCCCACCGCATGCCCACCGACGCCAAGCCCGACCAGATCGAACGATGGCTCTCCGGCGAAGCCGCCGCCTTCCGCGCCATCTGGTCCACCGCCGCCTAACCCACCCCCCACCCTCCACGCCCCCACCCACGCACCAAGCGGACCCCGCGCACCCCGCGCACC
>NZ_JAKKFE010000049.1:0-8506 GCF_022230935.1 Micromonospora hortensis | reverse complement strand
TGATCAAGAGGTTTGCGTCATTTGACTGCCTGGTGGTGACGCAAACCTCTTGATCAACCAGATGGGGCGGAGGGTGGGGTGGGGGTTGGGGTGGTGGGGGTGGGGGCAGCGGGTGGGGGTAGGTGGAGGGTGAAGGTGGAGCCTTGGGTGGGGGTGCTGGTGGCGCTGACAGTGCCGCCGTGGGCCTCGGTGAGCTTGCGCACGATGGCGAGGCCCAGGCCGCTGCCGCCGGTCTGCCGACTCCGGGACTTCTCGGCCCGCCAGAAGCGGTCGAAGACCCGGGGCAGGTCCTCGGCGCTGATACCGCTGCCGGTGTCGGTCACCGAGACGATGACCTCGGCGTCGGTAGCGCTGGCGCTGAGCGTCACGCGCCCGCCCGACGGGGTGTGCCGTACCGCGTTGGTGACCAGATTGCCGACGGCCTGGCGGAGTCGCACCGGGTCGGCGTCCACCTGCGGGTCGGCCCCGGTGCGTACCGTGATGGTGACGCCGACCCGGTCGGCCTGGGCCCGGTGCGCCTCCGCGACCTGGGCGAGCAGGTCGGTGAGGTAGACATCCTCACGGTGCAGCCGCAGCGCGCCCGCGTCGGCCTCGGCCAGGTCCTGCAGGTCGGTGATCACGTGCTGGAGCAGTGTCGCCTCCTCCAGCAGTGAGGAGAGCAGCCGGCGGTCTGGGGCCGCGACGCCGTCCTCGACCGCTTCGAGCCAGCCCCGGATGTTGCTCACCGGCGTACGCATCTCGTGGGCGATGTCGCTGACCATGGCCCGGCGTAGCTGCTCCAGCCGTTCCCGGCGTTCGGCCATGTCGTTGAAAGCCTCGGCCAACCGGGCGATCTCGTCGCGGCCGGTCACCCTGACCCGTGCGGCGACGTCGCCGTCGCGCATCCGCTGGGCGGCCCCGGTCAGCGCGTGCAGCGGACGGGTCAACCGGATGCCAGCCAGGACTGTGAAGCCGATCGTCACCAGCAGGACAAGACCGGCGACCGCGACGATGCGGGTCTGGTTGCCGGGGGAGAGGTCGAAGGTGGTCGACTGGCGACCGCCCGGGTCGCTGACGAAGAGAGTCGCGGCCGGAGCGACGTACGGAAGGAGTTGTTCGCGTCGACTGGTGCCGACGCAGGCACTGACCGCCCGGTTGTGCTCCTGGTCGACGCCGGCCGCGCTGCGGGAGTCGGGTGCGCTGGCCGCCGGCTGCCTCGTCCAGGTCCAGTTCAGGTCCACCTGTACGGCGGGCAGGCGACGCCGCGCCAGGCAGGTGTTCACCAGGGCGTTGAGTTGGGCGAGCGCCTTGCCCTCGGTGGGCGTACGGGTCGCGAGATCCTCTCTCAGCTGGCCGCAGACGGCACTGTCGGCGAGGTTGGTGCCCGGGGTGTCGATCCGTGGGCGGCCGGTGGGGCCGTCCACGACGGTGGCGTCGATCTGCGCCCGCAGCCGCAGACACTGGACCGCCTCGGCCGCCCTGTCGCGCAGTGCGGCGCGCTCCTCGGGCGGGAGCAGGTACGGCCCGGTGGTGCGCGGGTCGATGCGGCTGGTGCCGCTGTCACCGCTGCCCGGAAGTGTGGTGCCGGGCATCAGGGCGGTGTCGACAGCGAGCGCGTCGACTGTCGCGGACGACGTCGTCGGCAAGGGGCCAGCGCCGGGGGCCGAGTCCGCGATCGGCGCACCGGTGTCGGTGGTCAGGGCGATCCGCCGGCCGACGTCCTGGGCGAGCGGCCGAAGGGCCGCGTCGACCCCGTCCCAGTTCGGGTGGGTCGCCGCGTACCCGAGCACCGTGTCGTAGATGCGCGCGTCGTCGGCGAGCGCCTTCCCCTGCTCCTGCCGGATCGCCCCGGTGGTGGTGCGGACGGCCAGCCACGCGGTCGCCGCGATCGAGCCGATGGCGATGAGGACGGCCAACGCCAGCAGTCGGAGCAGCAGGCTGCGGCGCAGCGGGACCTCACCCGACACGGGGTGACTCTTCGACCAACTTGTATCCGATGCCGTACACGGTCACCAACCGGGCCGGCTTGCGCGGGTTCGGCTCGATCTTCCGGCGGAGGTTCATCACGTGCACGTCGACGGTCCGGTTGGTGATGTACCTGTCGAACCCGTGCAGGTAGCCCAGGAGCTGATCCCGGGTGAACGCCCGGGCGGGCTGGGCGGCCATCGCCTGGAGCAGCTGGAACTCGCCAGGTGTGCAGTCGACGAGGCGTCCGTCGCTGCGTACCTCGTGGCGCACCGGGTCGACGTGCACCGCGCCGACCCGCAGCACCGGGTCCGCCTGCGTCCGTTGGCCCCGGCGCAGCAGGCTGCGGGCCCGGGCGACGAGTTCACGCGGGCTGTACGGCTTCGTCATGTAGTCGTCGGCGCCCAGGTCGAGGCCGAGGAGCAGGTCGTCTTCGGTCGACCGGGCGGTCAGCATGAGCACCGGCAGGTCGGACTCCCGGCGCAGGATGCGACAGACGTCGAGGCCGTCGACCTTCGGCATCATCACGTCGAGGATCAGCAGCGCCGGGGGACGCTGACGGATCTGCTCCAGGGCGGCCCGCCCGTCGGCCACCACGACCACCTCGTGCCCCTCGCGTTCCAGATACCGGCGGGCCAGCTCCGCCTGCTTCTGGTCGTCCTCGGCTACCAGCACGTACGCACACACGGCAGCGACTGTACGTGGCCTCGACGGGTTCCAGCACGGCCGCTGAGCTGGGGCTACCGGATGACGACCGGTTCCTTACAGGTCTCTGACACCCGGGCGTGAAGCTGCACGCCATGACCAACTCAACCCATCGGGTCGCCGCCGGACTCGCCGCGGTCACAGTGCTCGCCGTCGCCCTCACCGGCTGCGGCGGTGGTGCGTCCAGCGCCGACAAGGGCGCCGCCAGCGGTGACGTCGCGTCACTCGTCACCCCGTCCGCCCCGGCGAGCGCCACCCCGGCGGGAGGTGCCGCCAACGGTCGGCCGCAGCTTCGCCTGGACATGACCGACGAGGAGGAGGAGCGGCTCTGGGGGACGTACAACATCTGTCTGCATGACAACGGCGTGAAGCTGAACGACGGCCGGTCACAACCAGGCCCGGTGGGGGACGGTACGGGCCTGTCCCTCGACCAGAGCGGGGAGCCGAAGGCGGCGTACGTGGCGTGCGCGAACAAACTGCCGCTCCAGCCGCCGGAGCTGGACCCGGAGAAGAACCCGAACTACGTGAGCCAGTGGAACGACTACGTCCAGTGCCTGCGCGGACGCGGCATGAAGATCCACTCGCTGCCGGACGGTTCCGGCTGGACCTACGACGACGGGGTCGCCGACCCGGCCGGCGGCCTTGAGGGTCCTGCCCTGGCCGCTGCCGAGAGGGAATGCACGATGGAGATCTTCGGTGCCAAGAAGTAACCCGACCGACGATCCTGGTCGGCGGACGACCCGTCCGAAGGCGATCGTGGTGGCGGTGGTGACCCTGGTGGTCGCCGTCGGTGCCGGCGTCGGCGCGCTGGCTCTGCGGCGTCACCCCGGCGGTGACGTCGCGAGCGCCCCACCGCCGGTGACGACGACGACTGTCACCCGGGCCGACCTGTCGGACAGCCGCTCGCTCAACGGCACGCTCGGCTTCGGCCCGGAGCGGTTGGTGAAGGGCGCCGGGGAGGGCGTCGTCACCCGGCTGCCGAAGGTGGGCGACACGGTGGCCCGGGGCAAGCCGCTCTACTGGGTGAACGACCGACCGGTGCCGGTGCTGTTCGGCGGGACGCCGCTCTTCCGCACGCTCGACAAGCCAGGTCTGGTGGGCAGCGACGTACGGATCGTGTCGGACAACCTGAGGGCGCTGGGCTACCACACCGGTTCGCAGCCGTCCCGGGGCACCGACGGCACGAAGATCGGCACGGGTCAGGCGCTGCTCACCGGAAGCCTCGTCGGCGCGATCAGGAAGTGGCAGCAGGCGCTCGGCCTGGACCCCACCGGCACTGTCGGGGTCGGGCAGGTCGCCGTGCTGACCGGCCCGGCCCGGGTCAGCGCGGTGAAGGCGCTGCCCGGTGACCCGGTCGCCGGTGAGCTGCTGGCCGTCACCGAGAAGGTCAAGCTGGTCACCGTGCCGGTCGGGGCCACCGAGGTCGGCGCCATCACTGTGGGCGCCGCAGTGGTCGTCGCCCTGCCGGACAGCTCGGAGATCCCGGCGAAGGTCGCCTCGATCTCGCAGACGGTGCGCGGCGGTGCGTCGGACGGCGGCACCGGGCAGGGCAGCCCGCCGACGGTGGACGTCCTCGTCGCACCGACGCGGGCGGCAGACGTGGCCAGGCTGGACGCGGCAACTGTGCAGGTCCGCTTCACCACCGCCGTCCACAAGGGCGTGCTCGCGGTGCCGGTCGGCGCGCTGGTGGCGCTCCGCGAGGGCGGGCACGCGCTGCAACTGCCCGACGGTGGGCTGGTGGCCGTGGACACCGGGATGTTCGCCCGGGGCCTGGTCGAGGTCACCGGCACCGGTGTGACCGAGGGCCTCGACGTGGTGACGGCATCGTGATCGCCGAGCCGGTGCTGAACGTCGAGGGGGTCAGTAGGACGTACCCCGGCGGGGTGACAGCACTGGACGACGTCTCACTGACAGTGCGCGCTGGCGAGATGCTCGCCATCGTCGGGCCGTCCGGGTCCGGCAAGTCCACGCTGCTGAACATCATGGGCACCCTCGACCTGCCGACCAGCGGCCGGGTACGCGTCGCCGGGCAGGAGGTCACCGCGCTGTCCGACCGTCGGCTCTCCGCGCTGCGGGGCCGCTGGCTCGGTTTCGTCTTCCAGCAGTTCCACCTCACCGACGGGCTGGATGCCGCCGAGAACGTCGCCACCGGCCTGCTCTACGCCGGGGTGCCCCGCCGTCGCCGTCGCCGCACCGCTGTCGAGGCGCTGGCCCGGGTCGGCCTGGCGCACCGTGTCGACCACCTGCCGCAGCAGCTCTCCGGCGGGGAGCGGCAGCGGGTGGCGATAGCGCGGGCCCTCGTCAACGAGCCCGCGCTGGTGCTGGCCGACGAGCCGACCGGCGCCCTCGACACTGTCAACGGGGAGGCGGTTCTCGCCCTGCTCACAGACCTCAACGCGGAGGGCACCACCATCGCCGTGATCACGCACGACCGCGATCTCGCCGCCCGTACGCCTCGACGGGTGGAGATCCGCGACGGCCGGATCGTCGCCGACACCGGCACCGGGAGCGGGGCGTGAGCGCGGCCCGGCTCGCTCCGACCGACGTACTCCGGCTCGGTCTGCTCGGCCTGACCACCCGCCGGATGCGGGCCGTCCTCTCCGCCCTGGGCATCTCCATCGGCATCGCCACGTTGGTCGTCGTGGTGGGCATACCCGCGTCCAGCCAGCGCGACCTGATGGACCAGCTCTCCGCCCTCGGCACCAACCTGCTGCGGGCCGAGCCCGTGCCGGATCAGAACCCGCCCGTCCTCCTGCCCGAGGACGCCGCCGCCATGGCGACGCGGATCGGGCCGGTCGACACCGCGAGCGCTGTCGCGAACACCCACACGGCAGTACGCCGCAACGACCTGCTGGACCGGTACGACACGTCCGGCCTCACCGTGCTCGCGTCCCGGCCGGACCTGTTGGGGACCGTCAACGGCAGGATCCGCAGCGGGCGGGCCCTCGACGCCGGCTCTGCCGGGCTGCCGACAGCCGTCCTCGGCTACGTCGCGGCGAGCCGGCTCGGCTTCGCCACCGTGGACCCCCGGCAACCACCTCAGGTGTTCATCGGCGAGCGCTGGTTCACAGTGATCGGCATCCTGGACCCATTGCCGCTCTCCCCGGATCTCGACCGCTCGGTGCTGGTCGGGTGGGACGCCGCCAAGGCCATGCTCGGCTTCGACGGTCACCCCACTGTCGTCTACCTGCGGGCCAGGGAGGACGCCTTGGAGGACGTGCGCGCCGTGCTGCCGGCCACACTCAACCCGCAGTTGCCCGGGCTGGTACAGGTCAGCCGCCCCTCCGACGCGCTCGCCGCGAAACGGGCCACCGAGGACAGCTTCTCCGCGCTGTTCCTCGGGTTGGCGGCGGTCGCCCTGTTGGTCGGCGGGATCGGCGTGGCCAACACGATGGTCATCTCGGTGCTGGAGCGCCGTCGGGAGATCGGCTTGCGCCGAGCGCTCGGCGCGAACCGCGGCCAGATCCGGGTGCAGTTCCTCACCGAGTCGGTGCTGCTCAGCGTGCTCGGCGGCACGGCCGGGGCCGCCCTCGGGGTGCTCGCCACCGTCGGCTACGCCAGCTACCAGGGCTGGCCGCCCACGATCCCCCTGACAGCGGTGGCAGGCGGGATAGCCGGCGCCCTCCTGGTGGGAGTGGTGGCCGGCGTCTACCCGTCAATCCGAGCCGCCCGCCTAACCCCCACCGAAGCCCTGAACACCCCCTAACCCCCCGCCCCGCCCCGCCCCCGGCCCCCCCGGCCCCCCGGCCCCCTCAGCCCTCGGTGATCATGAAGTTATTGCCTCCCAGCGCGGCGTGTCGTGGCAATAACTTCATGATCAACCCGGCGGGTTGGGGGTGGGGGAGTGGGAAGGGCGGGGGTGGGTGGTGCGCCAGTTTGAGAGGGCCAGGGTGGCGGAGTAGCCGGCCAGGACGATCACGTGGAACAGATAGAGCCAGAGGAGGACGGCCACGCCGGCGCCGATGTCGTCGAAACCGCCGAAGGGCACTCCCAGGTCCAGCGGGAGCGAGGCGAAGAGCACGAAACCGTGCAGGAAGCCGGAGAGGTTCGCCGCGGTGAACGACCCGACCCCGAGGGTGGAGAGCCAGTCCGGTGAGGCCGGCCCGACGACCCGGAACACCCACACCAGCACCGGCGTCAGCACCAGCCAGACCGCCAGGAACGACAGCACCACGCCGAGCACACCGAGCCAACCGCCCTGGCGTACGAGCCGGGTGGTGAGCGGGAGCGCCAGCAGGATCGACAGCAGCAGCGCGGGGGCCGGCGCGAGCAGCGGCAGCAGCAGGAGCCGGCCCCGCCAGCCGACCAGGTGCTCGTCGGAGCGGGGCGCGGCCACCGAGACGAAAGCCCGTCGAAGGCCCTCGCCGTACAGCGAGGCGGGCAGCAGGGAGGCCAGCGCCAGCAGCGGGGTCAACCCCACCCCGGCGTCGACCAGCGCCTCCACCGCCCGGGGCGCGCCGATCGCTGTGGGCAGGGCCTCCACGGCGTACGAGGTGAGCCGGCGTACCCGGTCGGCCCCGGCCACGAGTGCGGTGAGCCAGATCGCCAGCAGGGCGACCGGCACCACGGCGATCGCCCCGTAGAAGGTGATCGCGGCGGCGTGCAGCGACAGGTCCCGTCCACGCACCGGACGGAACGCGGCACTGGTGATCCGTTTCGCGCGCTGCCATCCGTTGCCCATCGGGTCCTCCTTCCCTGTCGGCGCGGCCGTCACTCCTTAAGATCGCCGGTCATGACTGTTCTCACCACCGAACGCCTGATCCTGCGAGATTGGGCCGACGATCCGGCCGATCTGGCCCGGATCTACGACATCTACTCGCGTCCGGAGATCAGCCGGTATCTGGGCGTGGCGTCGGGTCTGCCGATGACCAACCCGGCCCAGGCCGCCGAGCGGCTGGGGATCTGGCAGGAGCGGCACGCCGCCGACGGCGGCCGGTACGGCACGTGGGCGATCGAGGTACGCGAGACGGGTCAGGTGGTGGGCACTCTGTTGCTCAAGCCGCTGCCGGGGCGCGACGAGTCACGCCGGACCGACGACATCGAGGTGGGCTGGCACCTGCACCCGGACGCGTGGGGTCACGGCTATGCCACCGAGGCGGCCCGTGCGGCGGTGGCCCGGGAGTTCGCCGCTGGTACCCGGGAGATCTATGCGGTCGTGTCGCCGAGCAACGAGCCGTCGATGGCTGTCGCTCGGAGGCTGGGCATGACCCATGTCGGTCGGCGCACCGACTGGTACGGCGGGGAGTCGCTGGAGACCTTCATGTTGACGGCACCAGATGCCTGATCGTTCCGGTACGACCTGACGCAAGATCCGCGCAACTTCGGGGAAGGTGTGGCCTCCAGCAGTCGGGAGGCGGCACCTTCCCCGATTTCGTGGGCGGGTCGGCGCGGGCTGCGGCCGTCAGGGCAGACAAGTCCGTCAATAGTCACGGTGGTCGAAGTGTTGACGCTCTCGTAGCACGTCAGTAACCTTTGGGCCAAAGTAACGCAAGATTTTGACAAAGGTATGCACGGTTCTGTGCATGCTCTCGGAAGATTCAACGGGCCTCCTGGGGAGGCCCGTTGATGGTCGTACCCATCTGGTGTTTCCAGGCCGAGCGGCGCCCCCGCGCCGCCCGTGTCATCCCGTCTCTCTCGATACCGGCCCTCTCGCGTCGGCCGGCGCTGCACCGCCGCACCCCCACCCCGTGGTCCAGCCACCGCGGCAACCGTCCCCCGACGACAAGGACAGTGATGAGACGAACGAATCTGTTCAGGATGGTGGCGGCCACGGCCGCCGCCGCGCTGATCGCGACGGCCGGGGCGACAGCCCTCGCGAACCCGGCCGCCGCCGCCCGCCCGGCCGGCCCGGCGGCCG
>NZ_JAKKFE010000048.1:0-13888 GCF_022230935.1 Micromonospora hortensis | reverse complement strand
CGATGACGATGACGATGACGACGACGATGACGACGACGATGACGACGACGATGACGACGACGATGACGACGACGATGAGGACTTCGACGACGACGAGGAGGACGACGCTGTCGGCCCTCCCGCTGACGACGAAGGCTTCGACGACGAGGACGAGGACCGTCACCCCACCGGAACCGGCAACGCCGACGCTGCCACCACTGGCGACAGCGGCGTGACGGACGGGGACGCGGCGAACGCCGACGGGACCGTCCCGGCCCGGGATGACGAGTCGGGGTCGACGCAGCGGTGAGCGCGGGCGTGGGGGAACGGCTGGTCGACGGGTACACCCTGGTCGTCTTCGACCTGGACGGCGTGATCTACCTGATCGACCGGCCGATCCCCGGCGCCGTCGACGCGGTGGCCCGGCTGCACGCCGAGGGACGGGCGGTGGCGTACGCCACCAACAACGCGTCCCGCCGGTCCAGCGAGGTCGCGGACCTGCTGACCGGTATGGGCGTGCCGGCCCGACCGGAGGAGGTCCTCACCTCCGCCGCCGCCTCGGCCGAGGTGTTGCGCGACCGGCTGCCCGCCGGCGCGTCGGTGCTGGTGGTCGGCGCGGAGGCGCTGCGCGCGGAGCTGCGCGCGGTCGGGCTGAACCCGGTCACCCAGGCCGATGAGAAGCCGGCGGCGGTCGTGCAGGGGTACGGCCCGCAGGTCGGCTGGGCCGAGCTGGCCGAAGCGTCGGTAGCCGTACGTGCGGGTGCGATCTGGATCGCCACCAACACCGATCGGACCCTGCCCAGTGGGCGGGGACCGCTGCCCGGCAACGGGTCGCTGGTCGCCGTGCTGCGGACGGCACTGGAGCGAGACCCCGACGTGGTGGTCGGCAAGCCGGAGCCCGCGCTGTTCGAGACCGCCGCCAAGCGCAGCGGCGGTGGGTGCAGCCTGGTGGTGGGTGACCGGCTGGACACCGACATCGAGGGCGCCCGCCGGGCCGGGCTGGACAGCCTGCTCGTGCTCACCGGCGTCAGCGGCGTACCGGAACTGCTGGCCGCGGAGCCGCAGCGACGTCCCACGTACGTCGCGAAAGACCTGGCGGGGCTCTTCGACCCGGCTGCCGCCGTGCGGGTCCCGGGCCCGGCGGACGCTGGCGGCTGGTCCGTGACCGACCGGGACGGCACGCTGGAGCTGGCCGGGGCCGGTCGACCGCTGGACGCCCTCGCGGCGCTCTGCGCGGTGGCCTGGTCGGCGCCGGTTCCGGTGCTGCCGAAGATCCGCCCGGTGGGCCCGGACGCGGCCCACGCGGTGGAGAGTTTCGGTCTGACCTCGGCGGCGTGAGCCGGGCGGTCGTCAGAGCAGCTTGCGCAGCTTGAGCAGGTCGAACGGATTGGCCTTGATCGACACCCGGCGGGAGGTCACCGCGCTGGTGACGTCCAGGTCGCCACGGACCAGGGCGAGCAGGTCGTCGCTGGACGTGCTCAGCGCGATCTTGGCCTTGGGGTCGTCGCCGTCGGTCAGCTCGACCAGTCGGCCGCCGGTGATCCGACCGTGGAACGCGGTGTCCAGGTCGGTGATTCGGCAGGCCAGCGTCCGGTCCAGGTCGATCCGTTCGCGTACCGTCTCGGCGTTGCGATCCAACCGGGCGGCCAGCTCCTGCAACGCCTGCCGGCACTCGTCCACGCTGGCCACATCTCCCCCTCGCTGATCGCCACGCCGTCCTCGGCACCGTACCGCACGAGTCGGTCGGGGGTGCCCGGTAGCGTGACACCTGCACACCCCGCCCCGTGGAAGGACTCAGGCATGCAGGACGCGTGGCGCGCCTACCTCGAGCTGGCCATGGGCCTTGCGGAGGCGCCCCGGAAGAAGGCCCAGGACGTGGCACGTCGCCTCGTCGGCTCCGGCGGCGCGACCGCCGCCCAACTCCAGGCCCTCGGCGAGGAACTGGTCACTACCGGCGCCGCCAACCGGGAGGCGCTGACCAAGCTGGTCCGCTTCGAGGTCGACCGGGCCCTCGGCGCGGTCGGTCTGGCCACCGCCGACGAGGTGGCCGAGCTGACCCGGCGGGTGCACGACCTGGAGCGGCAGCTGCGGGAGGCGCGGTCCACCGAGCCGGCCGACGCGGCGACCGCCGGCCCCACGCCACAACCCGACCCCACCGTCGCCGCGCAGCCCGGCACCGGTCTCGTGCCGTCCGACGCCTCGGCCGGTGCCCCGGTCTCCGCGCCGGTGGCGAAGAAGGCCGTCGCTAAGAAGGCCGTGGCGAAGAAGGCTGTCGCCAAGAAGCCGCCGGCGACGATCAGCCCGACGGCCGACGAGGACGTCCCGACGCCGGCCGTGATGCCCGCCAAGAAGGCGGCGATTCGCAGGCAGCGGCCGGACGACGCCGAATGACCCGGCCCGGTCCGCCGCCCGGTGGGTCGTTCCCGGCCCGGCCCGGTCCGCCGGCTGGCGGGTCGTTCCCGGCCCGGCCCGGTCCGCCGGTGGGTGTCCGCCCCGCGCCGCCGCCGGATCTCGGGGACGACGAGACACGGCATCCGGCGGTGGACGCCGCCGTGCGGGCCATCGCCAACGCGGCGACGCTCGCTCCCGCCGACCAGATCGCCCAGTACGAGGCGGCCTACGAGACGCTGCGGGAAACCCTCGCCACCATCGACCAGACCTGAGCGGGACGACCAGGCCTGAGCAGACCGGAGAACCACACGCATGGCACGTCGTAACCGGCTGGACGCCGAACTCGTCCGGCGCGGTCTGGCCCGCTCCCGTGAGCAGGCCGCCGCGTTGGTGGAGGCCGGCCGGGTCCAACTGCGGGGGGTGGTCGCCCGCAAGGCGGCCGCGATGGTCGACCCTGCCGACCCGCTCCTGGTGACCGGTGCGGACCCGGCCGAGGAGTACGTCTCCCGGGGTGGGCACAAGCTGGCCGGCGCGCTGGCCGCGTTCGCCCCCGGTGGGCTGCACGTGGCCGGGCGGCGTTGCCTGGACGCGGGGGCGTCGACCGGTGGGTTCACGGACGTGCTGCTGCGCGCCGACGCGGCCGAGGTGGTGGCCGTGGACGTCGGCTACGGGCAGCTCGCGTGGCCGTTGCGTACGAACGAGCGGGTCCGCGTCCTGGAGCGCACGAATGTCCGTACCCTCGATGCTGACGCGATCGGTGGCCAGGTCGACCTCACGGTGGCCGACCTGTCGTTCATCTCGCTGCGGCTGGTGCTGCCGGCGTTGGCCGGCTGCACCCGCGACGACGGTGACCTGGCGTTGATGGTCAAGCCGCAGTTCGAGGTCGGCAAGGACCGGGTCGGCGCCGGCGGTGTGGTCCGCGATCCGGAGCTGCGCGCCGAAGCGGTGCTGGACGTGGCCGCGGCTGCCGCGAGGCTCGGCCTCGGGCTGGCCGACGTGGCGGCCAGCCCGCTGCCCGGGCCGAGCGGCAACGTGGAGTTCTTCGTATGGTTGCGCCGGGGCGCACCGGCGGCCGACCCGGAGCGGGTGCGGGCCGTGGTGGCGGCCGGGCCGGATGGCTCGACGACGGCCGGCGCGGTGCCGGACGTGGCGGCGGAGGAGGTCGCAGGGTGAACGCGCGCAGTGAGGCCGCCGCAAGGGGCCACGCGGTGACACGCGGCAGTGCCGAGGTGTCGGCGTCGGTGGCGCGACGCCGCCCGGTCCGGCGTGGGCGGGCGGCCCGATGAGCCGGACCGCGCTGCTGGTGACCCACACCGGTCGTCGGCGCAGCACGGAGCACGCCCGGTCGGTCGCCGCCGACCTGATCGACGCCGGTTTCGAGGTACGGGTGGTCGCCGACGAGGCCGACGACCTCGACCTGCCCGGCGTGGTGCCGGTCGCCGGCCCGCAGGCCGCCGAGGGCGCCGAGATCGTCTTCGCGCTCGGTGGGGACGGCACCTTCCTGCGCGCCGCCGAGCTGGCTCGGCCTGCGAAGGCGCCGCTGCTCGGCATCAACCTCGGTAAGGTGGGCTTCCTGGCGGAGGCGGAGATCGACGACCTGGACACCGCCGTCCGGGATGTCGTCGGCCGTAACTACACGGTCGACGAGCGGCTGACCCTGGACGTCACTGCCGAGTTCGACGGTGGGCCGACGATCGAGTCCTGGGCGCTCAACGAGATCAGCATCGAGAAGGGCGAGCGGGCCCAGATGCTCGAGCTGCTCGTGGACGTGGACGGCCGGCCGCTGTCGCGTTACGGCTGTGACGGTGTCGTCTGTGCCACCCCGACCGGCTCCACCGCGTACGCGTTCTCCGGTGGCGGCCCGGTGGTCTGGCCGGAGGTGGAGGCGCTGCTGCTGGTGCCGATCAGCGCGCACGCGTTGTTCAGTCGCCCGTTGGTCACGGCCCCGACGTCCACCTTCGTGATCACCGTCGATCCGTTCACCACGCTCGCGGTGCTCTCCTGCGACGGCCGGCGCGTCTACGACCTGCCGCCCGGCGCGCGGGTGACGGTGCGTCGGGGGGCCCTGCCGGTGCGCATCGTGCGGCTGCGCCCCCGTCCGTTCACCGACCGGCTGGTGGCCAAGTTCGGCCTCCCCGTGCACGGTTGGCGTGGCAGCCGCCGGTGACCGTGGCGCACACGGTCGGTGGATGTCAGTTGTCCACCTGACGACATGTCGCCGCTGCGGCGGCGGGCGACTAGTGACCTGGTGACACGCTCCGACGCAGACTCCGATCGGCCCTCATCTACGGATGGCGGCCTGGAGGAGTAGAGGAGCCCATCGCATGCACTGGTCCCCACGCTGGCTCGCCGTCGGCGTTGTCGGCGCGTTGGTGGTCGGCGTCGCCGCACCGGCGTCCGCCGACCCGCCCGCCCGGCCCACCGGCCCGACGTCGGGCACGCCCGCCCAGCACGCACCCGTCCGCATCACCCTGATCACCGGCGACCAGGTCGAGCTCGCGCCAGCGGCGCCGGGCCGGGTCGCCGCCACTGTCCGCCCGGGACCCGGGCGCGAGCGCGTCATCTTCCAGACCCTGGAGGTCGACGGCCGGCTGCGGGTGCTGCCCAGCGACGCCCTGCCCTACGTTTCGAGCGGGGTTCTCGACGCCAACCTGTTCGACGTGCAGGAGTTGGCCGCCGACGGATACGGCGACGCCGCGCAGGGCGCGTTGCCACTGATCGTGCGTTACCAGGAGCAGGCGGCCGGGCGGGTCACGCCGCTCGCCGGCGCTACCGACGCCCGCCCGTTGGAGAGCATCAACGGCGCGGCGCTGCGGGTCGGCAAGGGGGCCCTCGGCAATTTGTGGACCACGCTCGCCGGTACGCCGGCCAGCCGGACCACGACTGCCGCCGCGCCCCGGCTGGGCGCTGGCATCGCCCGTGTCTGGCTGGACGGGCGGGTCCGTCCGGCGCTGGAGCACTCCGTGCCGCAGATCGGCGCCCCGACGGCCTGGGCGGCCGGGCGCGACGGTGCCGGCGTGACGGTGGCGGTGCTCGACACCGGCGTCGACGCCACCCACCCCGACCTGGCCGGTCGGATCGCCGAGGCGCAGGACTTCTCCGGCAGCGGCAGCGCCCGCGACGGGCACGGCCACGGCACCCACGTGGCCGCCACCATCGCCGGCAGCGGGGCGGCGTCCGACGGGTTGCGCAAGGGCGTCGCCCCGGGCGCGCGGTTGCTGGTCGGCAAGGTGCTCGACGACGGTGGCTCCGGCTACAGCTCGTCCATCATCGCGGGCATGGAGTGGGCGGCCCACTCCGGCGCGAAGGTGGTCAGCATGAGCCTCGGCGGCGACCCCACCGACGGCACCGACCCGATGAGCCAGGCGGTGAACGACCTGACCGCTGAGACCGGTGCGCTGTTCGTGGTCGCCGCCGGCAACTCGGGCGCCGCGCGTACCGTCGGCGCGCCCGGCGCGGCCGCGGCGGCGCTCACCGTCGGTGCGGTGGACCGTGCCGACAACCTGGCGGAGTTCTCCAGCCGGGGCCCGCGTCTCGGCGACAACGGCCTCAAGCCTGAGATCACCGCGCCGGGCGTCGGGATCGTCGCCGCCCGGGCCGCCGGCACCGCCATGGGTACGCCGGTGGACGACGCGTACACGACCGCGTCCGGCACCTCGATGGCCACGCCGCACGTGGCCGGAGCGGCGGCGATCCTCGCCCAGGAACATCCGGACTGGCCGGCCGGGAAGCTCAAGGACGCGCTGGTGAGCACCACGAAGGCGAACCCGGCGCTGACCGTGTTCGAGCAGGGTGGTGGTCGGGTCGACGTGGCGCGGGCGCTCGGCCAGCGGGTGTACGCCTCGGCCACCGCGGACTTCGGTCGGATCTCCACCGGCGGTGCGGCGGTCGAGCGGACCGTGACGTACACCAACGGCGGCACGGCCCCGCAGACCCTGCGGTTGGCCCTGGAGCTGCGCAACCTGGACACCCGTGCGGCCGAGACCGACGGGGTCGCGGTCGGCGGCGCCGAGGTGACAGTGCCGGTCGGCGGCAGCGTCGCCGTGCCGCTGCGGGCGGACCCGGCGAAGCTCGACCGGGGTGTGCACAGCGGCTGGCTGGTGGCGACAGGCGCGGACGGCGTCGCGGTGCGCACCGCTGTCGCGCTCACCGTCAGCGGTCCCGTGCACCACCTCACCATCAAGCTGCTGGACCGGCAGGGTCAGCCGGGCCTCTCGCCGGGGTTGACCGTCTTCGGTGAGCAGCCCGAGTCGGACTTCTGGGGCCTGTGGGGTGGCGAGGGCACCCTGGAGGTCGAGGAGGGCACGTACGTGCTGACCGCGCTGATGACGCACGGCGTTCCCCTGGACGAGCAGATGACCCAGATGATCGAGCCGGAGGTGACAGTCGACCGGGACCTGACAGTGGTGCTCGACGCGCGCAGGGGCACGCCGGTGCGGATCGAGACGCCGAAGCCCAGCGAGCAGCGGGCCACGCTCAGCTACTACGTGCACCGGGTGCTGGGCAATGGCCGGCAGATCGACCACGGCGTGATGGCCTACAGCACCGTTGAGCGGGTCAACGTCACGCCGACCCGCCAGGTGCGCCAGGGCGAGTTCGAGTTCGCCTCGCGGTGGCAGCTCGTCGCGCCCATGGTGGACGCGACGATCAGCGGGGTGTCCGGTCCGTCGGACATCAACCTGCTGGGCACGTCGCCGGCGCCGACCGGTCGGCGGAAGCTGCCGCTGCTCTGGGCCGGCACCGGCGCCCCCGCCGAACTGACCCGGGTGCGGGGCGCCGCCGTGCTGCTCGGCGCCGACCCGAACCGCTCGGAGGAGGAACAGGTGGCCGCCGCCGCGGCGGCCGGCGCCGCCGCGGTGCTGGTCGTCCGGCCGGAGGACCAGAGCGCGTGGACGGTCTGGCGGCCCACCGGAGAGCGGCTGCCGATCCCGTCGATGGTGGTCGCGTACGACGACGGGCAGCGGCTGATCGCGGCGGCGCGCAAGGGTCGGGCGACGCTGGACCTGACGCTGACAGTGGACAGCCCCTACCTGTACGACGTGTGGCAGGTGTCGAAGGGCCGCGTGCCGGAGCGTGTCGTGCACACGGTGACCGCGAAGAACACCGCCGAGGTGACAGCGAGCTACGGCGACCTGGGTGCGGGCTGGGCCACCGAGGAGCGGTTCGGCTGGCGTCCGTGGCAGGAGTACGCCTGGAACGACGACCAGCGGATCGTCCGCAACGGCACCACCCGGCAGGAGTTCGTCAGCTCCGGGGACTCCTGGTGGCAGCAACGGGTGCTGCACAAGCAGATGTTCATGCAGTGGGGGCAGCTGGCCGGTGGTCTGACCCAGCAGCCCCGGCGCTACGCCGCCGACGACCGGGTGACCGAGATCTGGCACGCGCCGGTGCTCCGCCCGGCCGTCCCGGCCCGAGGGGCGCCGGTGCCCACCCGCACCGGTGACATCCTGGAGTTGCGGGTGCCCGAGTTCGTCGACGCCGACGGGCACTACAGCGTGGCCGGCGAGAGCGAGGAGTCGGACACCGTCACGGCGCGGGTCAGCCGCAACGGGCAGCAGATCGCGGACCTCTCCGACGGCTGGGCGTCGGTGCCCACGACCGCCGGGGCCGCCCGCTACCGCCTGGACGTGAGCACCCAGCGGTCCTCGGCCGAGTGGCGTTACGGCACCCGGACCGACACGGCCTGGGAGTTCACCTCGGCCCGACCGGCGGGCGACGCCGCCACGGCATTGTCGTTGCTCCAGGTGGACTACCGGGTGCCGGCCGACCTGGGCGGCACGGTCCGCGGCAACCGGCCGCACCAGCTCGGGCTGACCCTGCGGCAGCCGGCCGGGGTGCCGGCGCCGAGGGGTGCCGGCGTCCGGGTGCAGGTCTCCTTCGACGGGGGCGTCACCTGGCGCAACGCGCCGACCACGGGGTCGGGCACCCGGTACACCGCTACCGTGCCGGCGGGGCGCGGAACGGTGTCGCTGCGGGTGCACGCCGCCGACCGGGCCGGGAACACCGTCGAGCAGACAGTGCTCCAGGCGTACGGGCTGCGCTGATCGGGCGGGGCGGGGCGGCCTGGCCGTCCCGCCCTGCCGGTCGAGGGTCCGCCGTCGGTCGACGGCGGGCCCTCACGCGTCAGAGCCAGCCGCGTCGGGCCACCTGGAACGCCAACCCGGGTCGGGTGTCCACACCGGCGGCGGCCATCAGGTCGGCGATGCGCCGTTGCACGGTGCGCCGGCTCACCCCGAGCTGGGAGGCGATGGACTTGTCCGGTACGCCCGCCACGAACAGCGACAGCAGCCGGGCTTCGTCGGCGTCGGGCTGGTAGCCGTCGCCCGGCTGGTCAGCGGGCTCGGGCCGGCGAGTTTCGGGGGCCGCAACGGCGAGGGGGTCGTCGAGGCGCAGCCGGGTGGCCACCCGCCAGTGGCTCTCGAAGAGGGCGAGCAGCGCGTCGAGCAGTTGACTGCGGCCGATCACGGCGGCGCTCGGTTCGCCGCCGTCGCGGTCGGGCACCAGCGGGCAGATGGCGGTGCGGGCGTCCACGATGGCCAGTCGGACCGGCAGCCGGTCCAGGACGCGGGCCTGCTCCCCGGCGGCGACCCCCTTGGCCAGGTCGGCCAACGCGCCCGGCTCCAGTAGCAGGTCACGTTCGTAGATGGCCCGGTAGCTGACCCCACGGGCCAGCGCGTCGAACTCCTCGACATTCTCCGGGCCGGCCATGGCGAGGGGATTGGCCCGGCAGAACCAGAGCACCTCGGTCCGGGCAGAGTTCTGCAGGTCGCGAAGCCGGTCCCGAAGAACCCGGGCGCCGGTGATCACCTCGACCAGGTGGTCGACGTGGTGTCGGCGCAGTCCGGAGCGGTATTCCTCGGCCAGTTGGGTGACCAGTCGGCGGGCCGACTCCAGGTCCTCCTGACGCCGCAGCAGCGTCGCGCCGAGGGCGACGTCCGGGGCGGTCGGGCGCAGCGGGGCGTCCGGGTCGTTGTCGCTGCGCTGCACGAGGCCCTTGCCCCGCAGTGCCTCGACCTGGGCGATGACCTGCTCACGGGGTCGGTGCAGGCGACCGGCCAACTCGTCGATGCGGGCCGTGGTGAGCTGGAGCAGGCAGCGGTAGAGCTCCTCCTCAGCCGAGGTCAGGCCGATCACGTCCAACACGGGGCAGAACTGTACGTCGGCCGGGTACGGGCCGTACCCGGGCCCGTCGGCTGGTCAAGTGTCGGGCCTCGCGTCTACTGTCGGTGGCTGTGCTGGAAGAGCTGCGCATCACCGGACTGGGCGTCATCGAAGACACCACGCTGCCGTTGACCGGCGGCATGAACGTCATCACCGGCGAGACCGGTGCGGGCAAGACGATGGTGGTCACCGGCCTCGGCCTGCTCTTCGGCGGCCGGGCCGACGCCGGGCGGGTCCGCGCCCAACCCGGTCGTGCGGTGGTGGAGGGGCGGCTGCGGCTGCACGGGCGGGTCGCCGACGCGGTGCACGCGCGGATCATCGAGGCGGGCGGCGAACCCGACGAGGACGGCTCGGTGCTGTTGAGCCGCACGGTGACGGTGGAGGGGCGTTCGCGCGCGCACGTCGGCGGCCGGAGCATGCCGGTGTCGATGCTCGGTGAGGTCGGCGAGCAGGCGGTCGCGGTGCACGGCCAGTCCGACCAGCTGCGGTTGCTGCGCCCGGCCGAGCAGCGGGCCGCACTGGACCGGTTCGCCGGCCCCGCGCACGAGAAGCTGCTCGACGCGCTGCGCGAGGCGTACACGGGGTGGCGTCGGGTCGTCGACGACCTGGCCGACCGTCGGCGCAACGCCCGCGAGCGCAACCAGGAGGCCGACCTGCTGCGGTTGGGCCTCGACGAGATCACCCGGGTCGATCCGCAGCCCGGTGAGGACGACGAGCTGAAGACCGAGGCGCAGCGGTTGGAGCACGCCGAGGGCCTGCGGACGGCCGCGCAGATCGCCCAGCAGTGCGTGGCCGGTGGCGCGGAGGCCGCCGAGGAGACTCCGGACGCGGCGGCGCTGCTCGGCACCGCCCGGCGGACCCTGGAGGCGCAGTCCGGCACCGATCCGGCGCTCGGTGAGCTGGCGGCCCGCCTGGAGGAGGCGGCCACGCTGGTCACCGACGTGTCGGCGGAGCTGTCGGCGTACCTGGCGACGCTGGACGCGGACCCGGCCCGGTTGCAGCACGTCTACGAGCGGCGGGCGGCGCTGCGCGCGTTGACCCGCAAGTACGCCGACGACGTCGACGGGGTGATCGCCTGGGCCGACCGGGCGCGTACCCGACTGTCCGACCTGGACATGTCCGACGACGTTCTCGACGAGTTGGAGCGGGAGGGTCAGCGGCTCGCCGTGGAGGTGGCCGACCTGGCCGGGCGGGTGTCCACGTCCCGGCAGGAGGCGGCGGTCCGCTTCGCCGACCAGGTCACCGTCGAGCTGGCCGGGCTGGCGATGCCGCACGCGCGGATCGAGGTGGCGGTGCTGCCCCGTCCGGCCGGGCGTGCCGAGCCGACGCTTGCGGTCAACGGCGTGGAGGTGGGTGTCACGTCGGACGGCGGTGACGAGGTGGAGCTGCGGTTGCTGGCCCACCCTGGCGCGCCGTCGCTGCCGTTGCAGCGCGGCGCCTCCGGCGGTGAGTTGTCCCGGGTGATGCTCGCCATCGAGGTCGTGTTCGCCGGCTCCGGTGGCCCGCCGACGTTGGTCTTCGACGAGGTCGACGCGGGGGTCGGCGGGCAGGCAGCGGTGGAGATCGGCCGCCGGTTGGCCCGACTGGCCCGCAGCCATCAGGTGCTGGTGGTCACGCACCTGCCGCAGGTGGCCGCGTTCGCCGACCGGCACCTGGTGGTGGCGAAGGACACCGGCGGCGCGGTGACGACCAGCGGGGTGCGGGTGGTGGAGGACACCGAGCGGGCTCGGGAGTTGGCGCGCATGCTGGCGGGTTTGCCCGATTCGGATCTGGGTATCGCTCACGCCGAGGAGCTTTTGGCAGTGGCCGCCAAGGAAAGGCGGTTGTGACGCCGCGTATTGTGAGCGCAAGCACACCGGCTTGTGCCGGTGTGTGCTTCCCTGGGTAGGCGGCCCTGCTCAGGCATGTCGCGACAGAAAAGCCTGCCTCACATGCCAGGATGGTCACGATGCGTCTACCCACGTTGCGCCGGAACCGGAACTCCGAACCGGGCAGAGTCCTCGGCACCGCGCGCCTTGATCGCCGGACGAAACGCCTGGTCGGTCGGCTGCGCCCCGGTGACATCGCGGTCATCGACCACGTCGACCTGGACCGGGTGGCGGCCGACTCGCTCGTCGCCGTCGGGGTCGCGGCGGTGCTCAACGCGAAGCCCTCGGTCTCCGGTCGTTACCCGAACCTCGGCCCGGAGGTGTTGATCGCCGCCGGCATTCCGCTCCTCGACGACCTGGGGGAGGGCGTCTTCGAGCGCATCCGCGAGGGCGACCAGGTGCGCATCGAGGGCAACACGGTCTTCGCCGGTGACGAGCCGGTGGCGCACGGCAGCCTTCAGGACGCCGAGTCGGTCGGTAAGGCGATGGCGGACGCCCGGGAGGGTCTGTCGGTGCAGTTGGAGGCGTTCGCCGCCAACACGATGGACTACCTGCGTCAGGAACGCGACCTGCTGCTCGACGGTGTCGGGGTGCCGGACATCGAGACCCAGATGCAGGGTCGGCACTGCCTGATCGTGGTGCGCGGCTACGACTACAAGGCCGACCTGGACGTGTTGCGCCCGTACATCCGGGAGTTCAAGCCGGTGCTCATCGGCGTCGACGGCGGCGCGGACGCCCTGGTCGAGGCCGGCTACACCCCTGACATGATCATCGGGGACATGGATTCGGTCACCGACGACGTGCTGCGCTGCGGCGCCGAGGTGATCGTGCACGCGTACCCGGACGGGCGCGCGCCCGGCCTGCCCCGGGTCAACGGCCTCGGTGTGCCGGCGATCACCTTCCCGGCTGCGGCGACCAGCGAGGATCTGGCCATGCTGCTCGCCGACGAGAAGGGCGCCTCGCTGCTGGTCGCGGTCGGCACCCACGCCACCCTCGTCGAGTTCCTCGACAAGGGCCGCGGCGGGATGGCCTCGACGTTCCTGACCCGGTTGAAGGTCGGTGGCAAGCTTGTCGACGCCAAGGGGGTGAGCCGGCTCTACCGGCAGAGCATCTCCGGTTCGTCGCTGCTGCTGCTGGTGCTGTCGGCGATCGCGGCGATGGCGTCCGCGGTGGCCGTGTCGACAGTCGGGAAGGCGTACCTGGGCGTGGTCGCCGAGTGGTGGGACAATTTCGTGTTCCAGCTGTACCGGCTTTTCTAGTTCCCGACCGATCAAGAGGCTGCAAGCGTGATCAACTTCCGCTACCACGTGGTGTCCCTCACCGCGGTCTTCCTGGCTCTGGCGATCGGCCTGGTGGTCGGCACAGCCGCCCTCAACGGCCCGGTCGCCGACTCGCTCAAGGAGCAGGTCACCGGGCTGCGCAAGGACAACCAGCAGTGGCGTCAGACGGTCAGCAACATGGAGAAGCAACTCGCGCTGGAAGAGGAGTTCGCCGAGCAGACCTCCCAGCTCCTCCTGCCCGGCACCCTCACCGCGCGTCGGGTCGCGGTGCTCAGCCTGCCCAACGGGCGTGACCACACCGAGAGCGTGCTCAAGAAGCTCCAGCAGGCCGGGGCCACCATCACCGGCCAGATCGACCTGCAGGACAAGTTCATCAACCCGGACAACAACTCCAACCTGCTGGAGTTGGCCGTCACCGCCGCCCGCCCGACCGCGCAGACCACCGGCCTGCCCGGCAACGGGCACGGCGTGGAGACCTCCAGCGCGCTGCTGGCCAGTGTCCTGCTGGACCGGCCCCAGGGCGTCGCGCCGGTCAGTGACGCCGACCGTCGGGCGGTGCTCGCCGCCTACAACAACGCCGGCTACCTGACCACCGACAGCAACAAGGTCACCGCCTCGGCGGAGGCGGTCGTCGTGGTCAGCGGTCAGCCGTACGTCGACAAGGACTCCGACAAGCGGGACGAATCGGTGGTCAAGATCGCCGAGCAGTTCGACCGCACCGGGGCAATCGTGGTGGCCGGCAACGGTTCCGTCGGCGGCAACCTGGTCGGTGTGGTGCGCGGCGACCCGGTGCTCGCCCAGACCATCTCCACGGTCGACAACGCCAACACCGTGCAGGGCCAGGTGGTCACCACCCTCGCCCTGGTGCAGCAACTCACCGAGAAGAAGGCCGGCCAGTACGGCGTCGGCGACAACGCCGCCTCCGGCCTGTTGCCTAGACTGCCCCAGTGAGCGAACGACGTACCCCCGTGTCCGGATCCGACCAGGTGGCGCGTGACCGAGCCAGCGAGGTGACGGCGTGAGCGCCCTGGGCCGGCTGCTGATCGCCGGCGCGGGCGCCGCGGCGGCCCGCTACGCGCTGCGTGAGGCGCGTACCTCGCCGGCCGGGCCCGCGTTGGACCGCACCAACTTCCGTGGCCGCACGGTGAGCCTGGCCGCCGGGCCGGCGCTCGCCGCCAGATCGGGAGCGCGTCGTGTAGGGAAAGGAGG
>NZ_JAKKFE010000047.1:0-19587 GCF_022230935.1 Micromonospora hortensis | reverse complement strand
CGCCCGGTCGCGGCGTCGCCCTTGATCGACTCGGCTTCCTGAAAGTCGCGGTGTCGGAGCCGCCCCAACGGCCCGACTTCCTGAAGACCGAGTTGATCTAGACGCGTGGCCGCTATCTACCGGCCAACGGCGTCGGACTCGACGAACGTGCGCCACGCGGCGGGCGGAAAGACCAGCGCGGGGCCGGTCGGGTCCTTGGAGTCGCGGACGGCCACCAGCCCAGGCAGGTTGCCGGCAACCTCCACGCAGTTGCCGCCATCCGGGCCGCTACGAATGCTCTTGCGCCACCGGGCACCGGTTAAATCCATGTCTCCGCCACTTCCGCCATGAGATCGAGGGACTGCCCGTGCGATAGTGCCTCACCCCGGATCGACTCCCACACCTCGACCATCTGACGGACGTAATCGGCGCGGTCGATGACCTGCCCGTGACGCTGTCCAGCGAGGTAGACAAGGTCCTCCCCCTGCGACAAGCTTGCGATCACGAACGGCCCTCCGAGCCCAGCGTAAGCACCGGCGGGAGTCGGCACTACCTGGATTCGGACCCTCGGGAACGCCGTGCCGAGCTTCACGAGGTGCTGAACTTGCTCGCGCATGACTTCCGGCCCACCGACAGATCGGCGCAGCACGTGCTCGTCGATCACGGCAGTGAGCAGCGGAGGCCGGTCTCGGGTGAGCAGTCTCTGACGGTCCAGCCGGGTTGCCACCTGCTGCTCGACCTCGTCCGCCGCGAACAAGCCGCCACCGGTCAGTAGCGCGCGGGCGTACCCCTCGGTCTGCAAGAGTCCTGGCACACACAGCGGCTCGAACGAGCGCAGCGCTGTGGTCTCCTGCTCGATGCCGGCCCAGTCGCGGAACCACGGCACCACTGCCTCCCGGCTGATCCGCCGCTGGATGCGTTCGAACCGCCCGTCGGCTGCGAACACCGCGTCACACCGGCGGGCGAAGTCCAGACTCGGCCGGCGCTCGGATGTCTCCACCTTGGCGACAAGCGCCCCGGAATAGCTCAACGCCTCGGCCAGCGCCGACTGCGACATCCCGTTGGCAGCCCGGGCCAGCCGTAGCTCCTCGGCGAAGTGCTCCAGCATGGACGAACTCTCCACGGACAGCCTCCGTACATTCCCGTACCGTGCCGGGCCGATCGCCGTACGCGCTGGTCGTCGGCGTGCGGAACCTCCCACCGTAGTCGGGTCTTCACCAGACTGTCACGCAGCGGAACCGCTCACGGGATCCAGACGGTGGGCGGAACCAGGCCGGGAGCGCCCCGTGACCCCCGATCCGGGGCGCTCCCACCCACCCGATGGAGGTTCCCTCGTGCGACTGACAGGGTCGGCTCATCACGGCGGCGGGCTCTGATGCCGCGGTACCGCCCACACGTAGCGGCACGCCCGTCCTGGCGCTGCCGGGTCTGCGGCGCGGCGTGGCCCTGCTCGCCGGCCCGCCTGGCGCTGCTGGGCGAGTACCGCGAGGACCGGATCGGCCTGCTCATCTACCTCGCCACGTTGCTGTACGAAGCGGCCGGGGACCTCGCCGGCCAGGCCGGTCACGACCGACTGACCGACCGATTCATCACCTGGGCCAGAGCCCGTTGAACGGCGATTCGTTGGCAGCCGGTCAGGCCGGTCGGTACGCGCGGACCAGCGCCTGCACGGCGTAGGCGAGCAGCAGCACTCCCGCGCCGATGCCGACCACCAGGCCGGCGGAGACCGCCGAGGCGAGGCCGGTGACGAGGCCCACCGCCGCCACCAGGCAGAGCGCGGCACCGAGCGGGCGAAGCAACGGATCCCGCAGGAGCGGGGCGAGCGGGAAGAAGTGCAGACCGACCACCAGGCAGACCAGCACCGGAACGTACTCGGACCAGTTGGCAGCGACCAGCACGGCTGCACCCAGCCCGGCGGCGGCGAACTCGGCCACGACGATGAGCAGGTACGCGCGGTCGGCGGCCCGGTCCCGAGGGCTGCCGGCACCCCGCAGGCGGGAGGACAGCACACCGCCCAGCACGGCGGTGAGCAGCGCGACGATGCTGCCCACCACGAGCAGGGCACGCAGTGGCTGCTCCGCCGCCGGCACACTGAACCAGACCATCGCGAAGATGCCCAGGTAGAGGGCGGTCAGCCCGGCCTGACGTCGGTTGGCGGTCACCAGATCAGACATGAAACTCTCCCGGTTTACGACAGACCGCCGTCACCCTACGGTCCTGGCTGGTGCTTGATCGACTCGGGTTTCAGGAAGTCGGACTGTCCACTTCGCCGTGTCACCCCGACTTCCCGGAAGCCGAGTGGATCATTCGGGCCGGTCAGTCGACCAGGGTGCGGCCGGTCAGGTGCAGGAAGACGTCCTCCAGGCCGCTGCGCCGGACCAGCACGGTCGCCGGCTGAAGCCCCAACGCGGTGACCTCGGCGACCGCCGCGTCGCCGTCGGGAACGTAGAGCAGGACCCGGTCGGGCAACACCTCGACCCGCTCCCCCAGCCCGTCGAGCTTGCCGGCGAACGGTTCCTGCGACTCGGCGGCGAAGCGCAACTCGACCACCTCACGGGTCGAGTGCTGCTCGATCAGCGCCCGGGGCGAGCCCTCCGCGACGATCCGGCCGCTGTCCATCACCACCAGGCGGTCACAGAGCTGCTCGGCCTCGTCCATGTAGTGCGTGGTGAGCACCAACGTGACGCCCTGCTGCTTGAGCCGGAACAGCCGCTCCCACACCAGGTGCCGGGCCTGCGGGTCCAGCCCGGTGGTCGGCTCGTCGAGCAGCACGATCTCCGGATCGTTCACCAGCGCGCGGGCGATGGTCAGCCGACGCTTCATGCCACCGGAGAGCGGCTCGACCTTGCTGTCGGCCCGCTCGGTGAGCTGGACGAAGTCGAGCAGCTCGGCGGCGCGCTCCCGGGCCGCCCGGCGAGAGATGCCGAAGTAGCGGGCGTAGACGGTCAGGTTCTCCCGGACGGTCAACTCCGGATCGAGATTGTCAAGCTGGGGGCACACCCCGAGACGCGCCCGGATCGCCGGCCCGTCAGCCACCGGATCCATGTCGAGGATGCGCAGCTCACCCCCGCTGGGTGGGGAGATGCAGCCGACCATCCGCATGGTCGACGACTTGCCCGCGCCGTTGGGCCCGAGGAAGCCGAACGCCTCACCCTGGCGAACCTCGACGTCGATGCCGTCCACGGCGGTGAAATCGCCGAACCGCTTCACCAGCCCGCGAGCCTGAATCAGTGGTCGCTCCGAAGTCACCGCCCGACCCTAACCGCCGAGTCCGACAGCCCTCCACGCAAATACGCTGGACGTGCCAGGACCTGCGACGCGCACCGCGCAGGGCGACCACGCCCGCGACCCTCCGGTCACCCCAACCACGGGCGGCGAAACACCGATCGATGCCCCACCCGTCAGCCAATCGACGTGTATCGTCCTTTTGTGTCGCCCATCAGCTCGCCCGATGGTTCGCCTTCACCTGCCCTACCAGCCAACTCTCCCGCCGGTGGGTCCGCAGCGAGCCCCGACGGCGGGCCACCCCGGCCACGACCGGAAGCCGAGCCGACAGAGCCCGGCGCGAGTAAGCCCGACCCGGGCACGCCCGACCCGGGCACGCCCGACCCGAGCGTCGCCGAGCGGGCGACTCGGGACCTGGCCGCCCAGTTCGAGGACGAGAAACCGGGACGGGTGCTCTCCGGGCCGGCAGGTCGGCTCCTCACCATGGCGGCGCTGGCGGTTGGTGCTCTCGCCCTGTGGCAGGTGTTCCGCCCTCTGTCGCAGGGCAGCAAGTACTACCTGATCATCTTCCTGGCCGGCGTACTCCCGTTGGTCTTCCTCGCCTACCCGGCCGACCTGCGGCTACCGGCCCGCCTGCGCGCCCGTCGACGACGCACCAACCGCGCCGACGCCACCGGCGGCGACAGGCGTACCCCGAGACTGTCGTCGTCGGGGCCCACGGTGACCGACTGGGTCCTGGTCGTCCTGGCCATCGCGGCCTGTCTCTACCCGGTCCTGCCGATCCAAATCGGCAGCGGTGGCGGCGGCTACAACGCGTTTCTCGACCGGCAGGGCCTGCTGGCGCCGACGGATCTGGTGCTGGGCACCGTCCTGCTGCTCCTGCTGCTCGAAGCGTGTCGACGGACCACCGGTTGGATCCTGCCCGCGGTCTGCCTGCTGTTCCTGGGCTACGGCTACTACGGCGGGTTGTTGCCGCAGTCCTGGCCGGTCGCGCACGCCGGGCTCGACTTCAGTCAGCTTGTCGACGCGTTCTACAACTCCGACAGCGGCTTCTACGGCACGCCACTCGACGTGGCCGCCTCGTACATCGTGCTGTTCACCATCTACGGCGCGGTGCTGGAGTTGTCCGGGGCCGGGCGGTTCTTCGTCGAGTTGTCGGCGGCGGCGTTCCGACGTTCCCGTACCGCCGCCGGCCGTACGGCGGTGGCCTCGGGTTTCCTGCTCGGCACCGTCTCCGGCTCCGGCGCGGCGACGACGGTGAGCATCGGCGCGGTCACCTGGCCGCTGCTGCGCCGCGCCGGCTATCCGCCGGAGCGGGCCGGGGGCATGCTGGCCGCGGCCGGGGTGGGCGCCATCCTCTCCCCGCCGACTCTGGGCGCGGCGGCGTTCATCATCGCCGAGTACCTGGGCGTCTCGTACCTCCAGGTGCTGGGCTGGGCGACGGTACCGACTGTGCTCTACTACCTCGGCATCCTGCTCGCCGTCGAGATCGACGCCCGCCGCTCCGGCGTACGCCCCGTGGTGATCGACGTCGGCTCGCCGTGGCGGCTGCTGGCCCGGTTCGGCTACCACTTCGCCTCGCTGATCGCCATCATCGTGTTCCTCGCGATCGGTGTGTCAGCGACGAGGGCTGTCGTCTTCGCCATCGTGCTCACCGTCGCGTTGTCGTTCCTGGCCCCCAGGAACGAGGACCGCGCGCACCGACTCACCCCGGGCCGGCTGGTGACAGCGCTCGTCACCGGCGTACGAGGCGTCCTCGCCGTCACCGCTGTCTGCGCCGCCGCCGGCATCATCACAGCGACCACGACGAAGACCGGTCTCGGGCCGCAGGCGGCGGCGCTGCTGATCGGTGGGGCGCAGGCGGCCACGTCGGACCCGACGCTGGTGCTGGTGCTCACCGCGCTGCTCGCCGCCGTCGCGCTCAGCCTGCTGGGCCTGGCCGTGCCGGTCACCGCGTCGTTCGTGATCGGTTGGGTGATCGTCGGTCCGGCCCTGCTCGACCTGGGTGTCACCGCGCCGGCGGCGGCGATGTTCGTCTTCTACTTCGCGGTGCTGTCCGAGGTGTCCCCGCCGACAGCGCTCGCCGCGGTGGCCGCCGCGGCGGTCACCGGCGGCCGGCTGGTGCCGACAATGTGGCAGACCCTGCGGTACGCGCTGCCGGCGTACCTGACCCCGATCGCGTTCGTCATCACGCCGGCCGGGCTCGGTCTGCTCGGCATCGGTGGCGTTCAGCGGATCGCCTTCGCCGCCGCAGTCACAGCGCTCAGCGTGGCGGTGCTCGCCGTCGCCGCCGGTGGCTGGCTGCCCGGCGTGGGGCCGGCCGGCGCCCCGGAACGGGTCCTGGGTGCCCTCGCCGGCGTGATTCTGCTCTGGCTCGAACCCGTGCCGGTCACTGTCGGCGTGGCGCTGGCCGTCGTCGCGGCGGCGGGCGTGTTCATCCGACGCGGCGCCGCCAACCGGTCATCGTCCGGATCACCAGCCAATCCTGTGGAGGAACACCTGTGAGACGAATCGACGTACGGCTCGCGGCCGGCCTGAGCGTGCTCGCCCTCGTCACGGTCGGTGCCGCGGGTTGCGGAGGTCAGCAGGGCGGCGCGGCAAAAGACGACACGGCCAGCGAGGTCACCTGCGAGGTGACGAAGGAGACCCGCGTCGGCATCGCCACCGGCAACGCGACAGGCGTCTACTACGTGGTCGGCAACGCCCTGGCCGGGCAGTTGTCCGGGGCGACCGGCGGCAAGCTCACCGGCACCGCCGCCGAGACCGGCGCCTCGGTGCAGAACGTCGAGCAACTGGTCGGTGGCCAGTACGACGTGGCGTTCTCGCTGTTCGACACGGCGGTCAACGCGGTGCAGGGCAAGGGCAGCTTCACCGCGCCGCAGCCGGTGCAGGCGCTGAGCCGCATCTACGACAACTACACCCAGGTGGTGGTCCGCAACGACTCCGGGATCACCTCGGTGGCCGACATGCGGGGCAAGCGGATCTCCACCGGCTCACCGAAGTCCGGCACCGAGGTGATCGCCAACCGGCTGTTGGAGGCCGCCGGCCTCGACCCGGCAACTGACATCCGGGCGCAGCGACTGGACCTGACCAAGACCGTCGAGGGCATCAAGGACGGCAGCGTCGACGGCTTCTTCTGGTCCGGCGGTCTGCCCACCGGGGGCCTCACCGACCTGTTCACCACTGCCGGCGACTCGGTGAAGTTCGTCGACATCTCGCCGTTGCTGCCGAAGATGACAGCGCTGAGCCCCGCCTACCAGGCCGGGACGATCGGGCGGGACGCGTACCGGACGGCAACCGACACCCCGACGATCGTCGTACCCAACGTGTTGTTGGTCCGCAAGGACCTGGACGCCAACGTCGCCTGCGCGATCACCCGGACGGTCTTCGACAAGCGGGACACGCTGGCCCAGGCGAACCCGGCGGCCCGGGGCATCTCGCTGGAGACCGCCCGCAAGACCGACCCGGTGCCGCTGCACCGCGGCGCCGAGAAGGCGCTCAAGGACCTCGGCGCGAACTGACCCGGCCGGTCAGACGTCGGCCGGCGCGGTGGCGGCGCGGGCCACACCGACCAGCCGGTCGATCTCGGCGAGCAGCGCCTCGTCGTCCGCCGGAGTGCCGGGGTCGAGTCGGACCGTCCAGGTCAGACCGTCGACCCCGGCCACGCGCCGGGCCGCGACGCGCGCCGCGCCGCCGGGCACCGGCTGGTGCTCGGTGTACGCGACCGAGCGGGTCACCCGGGCCCGCACCTGGTGCGGCAACTCCCCCGGGTCGAGCAGCAGGTACGTCTCGGCCGGACCGTCGGCGACCACCGCGTAGCCGTCCCGCTCGACGAGCGGCTCGGCGGGGGTGACCGTCAACTCCCGGCCGGACCAGACCGCCTTGAGGATGGTGTGCCACCCGAACCGGTGCCCTCGACCGGGCAACCACAGCCCGAGGTTGGTGGCGACCACCACCCCGTCGCCCTCGCCGTTGCCGGCGGCGGCCCAGGCCAACACCCGCTCGTCGGCGGTCAGCGGCGGCCGGTCGGCCGGCGGCAGCTTCGGCTTGCGGCTGAACAGTCCCATCTAGAGGCCTCCCGCGGCCTGCTCGCGCAACGCTCGGGCGTGCTGCTCCAGGGACAGCAGCTCACCGAAGGCGGCGAAGTACTCGTCCTTGTTGTTGACCGGGTTGATCCGCTGGATGCGTGACTTGAGGTCCCGGACCCGGGCGGTCACCGACCCGAACTGCACGCGGGCCATGGTGATCGACACGTAGCGCGGGTCCGGTTCACCGTCGATCCGCAGTGGTTCGACTGCCAACTCACCGACCAGCGCCGCGGCCGCCAGGTCGTCGCAGGCGTCGCGGACCGACTCGATCCAGACCGCGCCGCCGGTCGCCGACGCGGCACCACCGGCCGCCGCGATGGCAGTACGGACCGCGACGTGCACCGGGTGGCGGTATTCGGTGGCCTCGACCGCGTCGAACATCGGCCCGGCCAGGACCGGTTGCTGGAGGGCGAGTTTGAGCGCCTCCCGCTCGACCATCGACTGCGGGCTGTCCACCGCCGGCTCGGGACGGGCCGAGGTTGGCCGGGCGGCGGGGGCGGCGTCGCGGGCGCTGGGCGGCGGGGTGTTGGCGGCGGCGAGCACCGCCCGCTGCACCGGCTCGATCTCCATGCCGAGGTCCATGGCCAGCTTGCGGACGTACTCCGGGCGCTTCTCCCGGTCCTTCAGTCGCGCGACCAGCGGCGCGGCGTGGCGCATCGCCTCGACCCGGCCGTCGACGGTGTCCAGGTCGAAGCGGCTGATCACGTGTCGCAGCGCGAAGTCGACGAGCGGCTCGCGGCGGGCGACCAGGTCACGCACCGCCAGGTCGCCCTTGGCCAGCCGCAGGTCGCACGGGTCCATGTTGTCCGGGCTGACCGCGATGAACGTGCGCCCGACGAAGCGCTGGTCGTCTTCGAAGGCGCGCAGCGCCGCCTTCTGCCCGGCGGCGTCACCGTCGAAGGTGAAGATGATCTCGCCGGCCACCTCGTCGCTGTCGAACAGGAGCCGACGCAGGACGGAGATGTGGTCCGCGGCGAAGGCAGTGCCGCAGGTCGCCACCGCCGTGGTCACCCCGGCCAGGTGACAGGCCATCACATCGGTGTAACCCTCGACGATCACCGCCCGACCCTGCTTGGCGATCTCCCGCTTGGCCTGGTCGATGCCGTAGAGCACGTGCGACTTCTTGTAGATCGGCGTCTCGGGGGTGTTCAGGTACTTCGGGCCGTCGTCGTCGTCGAAGAGCTTGCGCGCACCGAAGCCGATCACGTCACCGGCGAGGTCGCGGATCGGCCAGAGCAGCCGGCGACGGAACCGGTCGATCAGGGTGCCGGAACGGGACTCCCGGGACAGCCCGGCGGTGACCAACTCCTGGTGGGTGAAGCCCTGCTGGCGCAGGTGCTTGGTGAGCGGGTCCCAACCCTCCGGCGCGAAACCACAGCCGTAGCGCTCGGCGGCGGCCCTGTCGAAGCCCCGTCGCGCCAGGAACTCCCGTGCCGGCCGGGCGCCGGCGGTGCTCAGTTGCGCGCTGTAGAACTCGACGGCTGCGGCGTGCGCGGCGACCAGTCGCTGCCGCTGACCCTGCTGCGGGCGGGGGCGCGGGGTGCCCTTGTCGTCCTCGATGTAGCGCAGTTGGATGCCGGCGCGGCCGGCCAGCCGCTCGACGGACTCCACGAAGCTGAGGTGGTCGGCGTCCATCAGGAACTTGATCGCGTCCCCGCCGGCCCCGCAGCCGAAGCAGTACCAGACGTTGCGGGCCGGGGACACGTTGAACGACGGACTCTTCTCGTCGTGGAACGGGCACAGACCCTTGAGGTTGCCGCCGCCGGCGGACTTCAGGGTGACCGTCTCGGAGATCACATCCCCGATCGAGGTGCGTTCCCGGACCAGTGCGATGTCCTCGTCCCGGATCCGCCCAGCCATGCGCCACCCCCTCGCCGTACATCCTGCCCTGCCCGACCGACGACACGCCGGCCGGGGGACGCCGGTGTGGCGGCGACCGCTGCCGGCTGGGCGGTTCCGGCCCGCAGGCCGGGTCCGCACGGGGACCATGACCAGATGCGCCGGGTACGGACCGAAGCCCCCCGCCTGCCGAGATGGCTGGCCGCTCGGATGGGGCTACCCGGGCAGACCCCGCAGACGGACGAGGCCGGCCACCGGCACGCCACCTGGCTGGAACTCTTCCTCGACCTCATCTTCGTGTACGCGCTGGCGGCGGTGGTGACCCGGCTGGGCAACGAACCGGCCCCGTCGCCGAGGGCGGTGCTGGCCGTGATCGGGCTCTTCGTGGTGATCCAGTGGGCCTGGATGGGGCAGGTGTACTACGACACCAGGTTCGATCCGGACGACGCGTTGCACCGAGTGCTGGTGCTTGTCGCGTTGGTCGGCGCGGGCGCGATGACCCTCGGGGTCGACGAGGTCCCGGAGAGCGTGCTCCTGCCGGTCGGGTACCTGATCGTGCGGGGTGTGCTGCTCCTGCTGTACCTGCGTGCCTGGCCGACCAGCGCGAAGGCCCGGATGGTGACAACTGTCTACCTGATCGGCTTCGGGTCGGGCTGGTTGATCTGGCTGGTATCGCTGACAGTGCCCACCGAGCTGCGCCCGGTCCTGTGGATCGTCGCGATGGTCATCGAGCTGGCCACGCCCTGGGTCGGGGTGCGCTGGCTCAACCGCTGGCCGGTGGACAACAGGCACCTGCCGGAACGGATCGGCCAGTTCACCATCATCGTGCTGGGTAGCGCGCTGGCCAGCCTGCTCTTCGCCGTGCCGGACCACCCCCCGCCCCACATGATCCTCACCGCCGCGTTGGCCTTCCTGATCCCGGCGGCGGTCTGGTGGGTCTACACCACCTTCGTCACCACCCGCCTGCTCCAGAGCCGGCTGCGCGGCGGGCAGGCGTACACCTACCTGCACATTCCGCTGGGCGGTGCGCTGCTGCTGCTCGGCTGGTCGCTCGGGCAGGTGGTCCGGCTGGTCGACGACAACGCGAACCACCTGCCGCTGGAGCTGCGGCTGCTGTTGGGCGCATCGATGGTGATCTGGACGCTATGTGGTCTTGCCCTGTACTGGCTGTGGACACGGCCGAGCGGCGCCCGGTTGGCGATCGCCGTCTACGGGGTGGTCTCGGTCTCGCTGATCACCGCGACGGTGCACCAACCGAGACTGATGCTGTCGCTGCTCTCCCTGGCGGTCGTCGGGTACGCCGTCCTGGTCAGCCGGCGACTGGCCAAGGCCGGCGAGGCAAACCACACACCCGAGGGGTGAGCGGCGCTCAGGCCGCCGCGGCGGGCTCCGGAATCGCCGTCTCCTCGGCCGCCACCTGCTGGTTCCAGTCGGCCTTGGTGGAGCGCCAACCCTCGTCGTCCATGCCGCGCCGCCAGTAGCCGGAGATGGAGAGCCGATCGAGAGGTATTCCCCGCTCGCCGCGCAGCAGCCGGCGCAGCTCCCGGACGAAGGCGGCCTCGCCGTGCACGAACGCGTGCACCTGGCCGGCCGGGAAGTCCAACGCCCGCACCGCCTCGACCAGCGCCTCGCCCACCGGGCGGTCGCCGCGATGCAACCAGGTCAGCTCGACCGCCCCGGGGCTGAGCAGCTTCTGCTCCTCCGCCGGGTCGGCGATCTCCACGAAGACGTGGGCCGGGGCGCCCAGCGGGAGGCGCTCCAGCGCGGCGGCGATCGCCGGCAGGGCGCTCTCGTCACCGACCAGCAGGTGCCAGTCCGCGTCCGGGTTCGGGGCGTACGCGCCGCCGGGGCCGACGAAGTGCACCGGATCGCCAGGACGCAGCGCGGCGGCCCACGGGCCGGCCAACCCCTCGTCGCCGTGGTGCACCACGTCGACGGTCAGCTCCCCGGCCAGCGGATCCCAGCGCCGCACCGTGTACGCGCGCAGCCGGGGCCACTGCTCCCGGGGCAGGTCCCGGCGGATCGCGGCGAGGTCCAACGGCTGCGGGTACGCGACCCCCGACTGCGGGAACACCACCTTGATGTAGTGGTCGGTGAACTCGCCCACCGGCAGGCCGACCAGTTCGTCCCCACCGAGGACGAGCCGGATCAGGTGCGGGGTGGGCCGCTCGGTGCGCAGCACCCGGGCCGTTGTGACGTTCCTGGAGCGTTCCGTCATGCCAGTTAGGTTAGCCTAAGCTGGCTCGCGGTCGGTCGGGGGTGTCCCCTTGCCGACCAGGCGGGTGTGCCAGGTCACCGCCGCCGGGTCGGTGAGCGAGGCCACCTGGTCGATCACCACCCGGAGTCTGGCCCTGTCGTCCGGGGCGGCCCGCCACAGCGGGGCGAAGATCGGGTCGAGCCCTTCCGGTGCGCGCCGGACCAGCGCCGCGACCACCTCCGCCAGCATCGTCCGCTGCCGCTCGTAGCGGCCCCGGAAGCCACTGCGACGCATCACGTACCGCAGCGCGATGCCCTTGAGCAGCGCGCACTGCGCCCGTACCAGTCGGGGCACCACCAGGTCGGCGGCGTAGCGGCGGTGCGGGCCCGGCCCGAAGCGCTCCTCCGTCGCCGCCACCGCCGCGGACACGAACAGCCCGGTCACCCCGCTGGTGGTGGCCTTCAACGCGACCTGCGCGCGATGGCTGCCGTCGTACCCGGTGAACGGGGCGAGCAGCGGACCGGCCAGCAGGTCGACGAGCACCTCGGCCAGGTCCGTCGCGGACTCCCCGGAATAGGCGGCGGCCACGTCGGCGCAAAGCGCGGCCCGCTCGTCGGCGTCGGTGAGCAGCGGGTGCAACGTGACATAGCCGCCGTGGATGCCGTCCTCCACGTCGTGCACCGAGTACGCGACGTCGTCGGCCCAGTCCATCACCTGGGCCTCCAGGCAGCGCCGGTCGCCGGGCGCGCCGGCACGGATCCAGTCGAAGACGGCCGCGTCGTCGGCGTACACCCCGAACTTGCGCTCCCCCGGCCGGCGTGCCCAGGGGTACTTGCCGATCGCGTCCAGCGACGCCCGGGTCAGGTTCAGCCCGGCGGACGACCCGTCCGGGGCGAGCACCTTCGCCTCCAGGCGGGTCAACACCCGCAGGGTCTGCGCGTTGCCCTCGAAGCCGCCGCAGGGCGTGGCGAGCAGGTCCAGCGCAGCCTCGCCGTTGTGCCCGAACGGCGGGTGCCCGAGGTCGTGCGCGAGCCCCGCGACGTCCACCACGTCCGGGTCGCAGCCCAGCCGGGCACCCATCTCCCGGGCGATCTGGGCCACCTCCAACGAGTGGGTCAGCCGCGTACGCAGGAAGTCGTCAGTGCCGGCGGTGTGCACCTGGGTCTTTGTGGCCAGCCGGCGAAACGCCGCCGAGTGCAGCACCCGGGCCCGGTCGCGCTCGTACGGCGACCGGCGATGTCCGGTGTCCTTGGGCGGCTCGTCGACCAACCGCGCATCCGCCGCCCCCGGCTCAGTCCTCGCGCTCACGCAACAGCCGTTGTTCGCGACTGCGGGGCTCGCAAGACCGGCTCACTCCTCGCGCTCACGCAGCACGCAGAACTCGTTGCCCTCGGGGTCGGCCAGCACCGTCCACTCGACGTCGCCCTGACCGATGTCGACGTGCCGGGCGCCCATGTCGACCAGGCGCTCGACCTCAGCCTCCTGATTGGCGGGGCGCAGGTCGAGGTGCAGCCGGTTCTTGCGCTCCTTGCCCTCGCTCACCGGGCCGAAGAACAGGGCGGGCACCTGGTCCGGGGACTGGCGGATCTCCACGCCGCTCGGAGTCTCGGTGACGACCTGATAGCCGAGCGCCTCGGCCCACCAACGGGCCAGTCGGGCCGGATCGCGGGCGTCCACAGTCAGGCTCTCCCAGACACTGGTCATGCAGTCACCTCTTCCCGTTCGACGCGGCGCCCAATCGGCCGTGTGCGAGCGAGCCAAGATTACGCCCGCCACCACTGCTCGACAGGCTCACGACGCATCGATGAAGGGCACACAACCACCGATTGGCCCCCAGTTGCCGACCGATCGCCGAGGGTTACGGGCTCGCGGCCGGAAGTCGCCAGCGGTAGCGTTCCCAGCGCGGAACGTAACCAGCCGACTGACACGCAGAGCCGACCGGTGAGGGGTAACGCTCGTGGACGCAGACACGGTGATGGGAACGGAGCTTCGGCTGCTGCGCCAGCGCCGACCCGACATCGCCGGCACGGTGCTCGCGGGCACCGACGGCCTGCTCATCTCCAGTGACCTGCCCAGCACCGACGCCACCCATCTCGCCGCGCTCGCCGCCGCGAGTTTCGGGCTGGGGCACCGGGTGGCCGACACCGTCCGGCAGGGTGAGTTCCGGGAGTCGGTCGTGTGCACCACATCAGGCTGCGTGGTCACCTATCCGGCCGGGCGCAGCGCGTTGCTGACCCTCGTCACCATGTCGGCGGCGGGCGACCTGGAGGCGCTGCACGAGGAGGCGCGAGCGGTGGCCCGCCGCGCCGGGTCGTTCCTGGACGTTCGCGGCGGAGGCATCGGCGCGACCCCCGTACCGGACGCGCACGCCCCGCTGGCCACGCGTACCCCGATGGCGACCCTGCCGGCGCAGTTACGCCGCTCGTCCCGACCCACCTGGCGTCGTCCGCCGATCTGAGCGCCGGCGGCGGCCGGGTGACCAGGCCGCCGCCGACGTACGTCAGCGGCTGTCCGACCCGCCGGTCTCCACCACCGCCCGGCCGGCCTCCAGCCGGGCCACCGGCACCCGGAACGGAGAACAGGACACGTAGTCCAGGCCGACCTCGTGGAAGAAGTGCACCGAGTCCGGGTCGCCGCCGTGCTCACCGCAGACACCGAGCTTCAGCCCAGGCCGGGCGGCCCGACCCTCCTCGGCGGCGATCCGCACCAGCCGACCGACGCCGTCGCGATCGATCGACTCGAACGGCGAGATGCCGAAGATGCCCAACTCCAGGTAGCGCCAGAAGAACGCGCCCTCGACGTCGTCGCGGGAGAAGCCCCAGCCCATCTGGGTCAGGTCGTTGGTGCCGAAGGAGAAGAACTCGGCGGCCTCGGCGATCTGCCCGGCGGTCAGCGCCGCCCGGGGCACCTCGATCATGGTGCCGATCAGCACCTCGACGCCGCTGTCCCCGACCACCTCAGCGATGATCTTCTCGGCCTCGGCGCGTACCGTCTCCAACTCCTGGACGGCCCCGACCAGCGGCACCATGATCTCCGGCTTGGCCACGCCCCCGTTGCGGGCGCAACTGACAGCCGCCTCGGCGATGGCCCGGACCTGCATCGCGAACAGGCCGGGGATGACCAGGCCGAGGCGTACGCCCCGCAGCCCGAGCATCGGGTTTTCCTCGTGCATCCGCCGGACGGCGGCGAGCAGCGCCTCCTCCTTGGCCACGTCCTCGCCGCGTTCCTGGGCGACCGCCACGTTGACGGCGAGCTGCTCCAACGGCGGCAGGAACTCGTGCAACGGCGGGTCGATGAGCCGGACGGTGACCGGCAGGCCGTCCATCTCGCGGAAGATCTCCTCGAAGTCGGCCCGCTGCAACGGCAGCAGCGCCGCCAGCGCCGCCTCCCGCTCACCCGGGGCGCGGGCCAGGATCAGCCGCTCGACCAGCTCCCGCCGGTCGCCGAGGAACATGTGCTCGGTGCGGCACAGCCCGATGCCCTCGGCGCCGAAGCGCCGGGCCCGGGCGGCGTCCGCGCCGGTGTCGGCGTTCGTGCGGACCGCGAGCCGCCGCTTCCCGTCGGCGTGCGTCATGATCCGGTGTACGGCCCGGACCAGCGCGTTGTCGATGTGCTCGGGGTCGAGGCTGCCCTCGAAGTACTGCACGACCTCGGAGGGCATGACCGGCACCTCGCCGAGATAGACCTTGCCGGTGGTGCCGTCGATGGACACGACGTCGCCCTCGGTGACGGTTTGCCCGGCCACTGTGAACCGCTTCGCCGGGACGTTCACCTCGATCTCGTCGGCGCCGGAGACGCAGGTCTTGCCCATGCCCCGGGCCACCACAGCGGCGTGGCTGGTCTTGCCGCCGCGCGAGGTGAGGATGCCCTGGGCGGCGATCATGCCGTTCAGGTCGTCCGGGTTGGTCTCCCGGCGCACCAGGATCACCGACTTGCCCTCGGCGGCCAGCTCGACGGCTCGGGCGGAGGTGAAGACCACAGTGCCGGACGCCGCGCCGGGCGATGCGCCGATGCCCTTGGCGACCGGCTGGAACTCGTGGTCGAGCTGGAAGCGCGGGAACATCAGCTGGGCCAGTTGCGCGCCGTTGACGCGGTGCAGCGCCTCGTCCAGGTCGATCAGGCCCTCGTCGACGAGTTGCCCGGCGATGACGAACGCGGCGGCGGCCGTCCGCTTGCCGACCCGCGTCTGCAACATCCACAGCTTGCCGCGTTCGATGGTGAACTCGATGTCGCACAGGTCCTTGTAGTGCTCCTCCAGCCGGGCCATGATGCCGAGCAGCTCGTCGTAGGAGGTCTTGTCGAGCTGCTCCAACTCCTGCAACGGCACCGTGTTGCGGATGCCGGCGACCACGTCCTCACCCTGGGCGTTGGCCAGGTAGTCGCCGTAGATGCCCTGCGCGCCGCTGGCCGGGTCACGGGTGAACGCGACCCCGGTGCCGGAATCCGGGCCAAGGTTGCCGAAGACCATTGTCACCACGTTGACAGCGGTGCCCAGGTCGGCCGGAATGCGCTCCTGGCGGCGGTAGAGCACCGCGCGCTCGGCGTTCCACGACTCGAAGACCGCCCGGATGGCCAGGTCGAGCTGTTCGCGTGGCTGCTGCGGGAACTCCCGGCCGGTGTGCTTCAAGAAGATCTTCTTGTACGCGTCGACCAGCCCACGCAGGTCGTCGGCGTCCAGATCCAGGTCGTTGTGGGTGCCCTTGGCGTGCTTGGCCTCGTCGAGCGCGTGCTCGAACTCCTCGCCCGGCACCTCGCAGACGGTCTTGCCGAACATCTGGATGAGTCGCCGGTAGGAGTCCCAGGCGAACCTGTCGTTCTGTCCCGCCTGTGCGGAGAGCCCGACCACGCTCTGGTCGTTGAGACCGACGTTGAGAACGGTCTCCATCATGCCGGGCATGGAGAACTTGGCACCGGAGCGGACGGAGACCAGCAGTGGGTCCTGCGGGTCACCGAGGCGTTTGCCCATCGCGCGCTCCAGCGATTCGAGGTGCGCCTCGATCTGACCGGCGAGCCCGTCCGGTTCCCGTCCCGTCGCGAGGTACGCCTGGCACGCCTCGGTGGTGATGGTGAAGCCGGGCGGTACGGGCAGGCCCAGGTTGGTCATCTCGGCGAGGTTTGCCCCCTTGCCGCCGAGCAGCTCCTTGAGTTCCTTGTTGCCTTCGGAGAAGTCGTAGACGTACTTGTGATCGACGGTCTCTTGCGCTGCCACCAGAGCCTCCACAACACACGCGCCGGATTGACACTTAACGAAGGTTCAGTTTTCTTCTTCCCCGGGACGGACCGCCGGTAATCCCGGGGTCAACGTCGATCGGTGGGCGAAGGTTAAGCGAACATCGAGTGACCTGGGACCGTTCGGTGACAATTGGCACAGCCATCACGACTATCCGTGTTCGTACCGGTTTTTGGGAACGCTTCCATGCGCACCATCACGCATCCCGGCCGAGCGTCGTACGCTTGACGCCACGCCAGCCGGTGAACCTCACTTTTGCCATAACCGACGCGAATACACCCCCGGAGTCGCCGCCGTGTCGACCATCCCCTCCCCCGGCCCCACCGCCGTCCCCACACCGCTGTCGGCGGAGGAACCGGACGCGGCCACGCTGGCCCGCACGGCCGAGCAGACCGCGAGCGCGTTGCTCGCCCCGGCGGCCCCGCACCGGCTGGCCGACGTCGTGCCCGCCCCCCAGCACGTCCAGCCGGACCCGACCGCCGACTGGGCGCTCCCGGCCGACGCGGTCATCGTGGCCAGCGCCGACCCCGCCGCGTTGGCCGTCGCCGAGCAGCTCGCCCAGCTCCTGCGTCCGGCAACCGGCTACCCGCTGCCGGTCACCGACGCCACCAGGCCGGAGCCCGCCGGTGCCATCGCGCTGGTGCTCGACGGCAGCGCCGACCTCGGCGCGGAGGGCTACAGCGCCGACCTCGGCGCGGAGGGCTACCGCCTGGACATCGCCACCGACGGGGTACGCGTCACCGCAGCCACCGCCGCCGGCCTCTTCTACGGCGTACAGACGCTGCGCCAACTGCTGCCAGCGGGGATCGAGAGCCCCAGCCCGGTCACCGCATGCTGGGCGTTGCCGGGTGGGACCATCACCGACGCACCCCGGTTCTCCTACCGGGGGGCGATGCTTGACGTCGCGCGGCACTTCTTCGCCGTCGAGGACGTGCTGCGGGTGGTCGACCACCTGGCCCGCTACAAGCTCAACCACCTGCACCTGCACCTCACCGACGACCAGGGCTGGCGGATCGCCGTCGACTCCTGGCCGAAGTTGACCACCGTCGGCGGGACGACCGAGGTCGGCGGCGGCCCCGGCGGGCACTACACGAAGGCCGACTACGCGCGGATCGTCTCCTACGCGGCCGCCCGCCACATCACAGTCGTTCCCGAGATCGACCTCCCGGGGCACACCAACTCGGCGCTGGTCGCGTACCCGGAGCTGGCACCGGACAAGACCGCGCCACCGCCGTACACCGGCACCGAGGTCGGCTTCAGCTACGTCGACCCGGCCGACGAGCGGACGTACGACTTCGTCGCCGACGTGCTGGGCGAGGTGGCCGCGCTCACTCCCGGCCCCTGGCTGCACATCGGCGGCGACGAGGCGTTCAAGGTGAAGGGCGAGGTCTACACCGGTTTCGTCGAGCGGGTCCAGCGCATCGTGGCCGACCTCGGCAAGACCGTCGTCGGCTGGCACCAACTCGCGCCGGCCGCCCACCTCGACGGGCGGGTCCTGCAGTGGTGGGGCACGAACGGCGAAGACCCCACCACCGTCGACGCCGTACGCAGGGGCGCCCGCCTGATCGTCTCCCCCGGCAACCACGCCTACCTGGACATGAAGTACGCCCCGGACACCCCGATCGGGCACGACTGGGCCGGCCTCATCGACGTGCGAAAGGCGTACGACTGGGATCCGGGTACGCACGTCGCTGGCGTACCCGCCGAGGCGGTTCTCGGTGTTGAGGCCCCGCTCTGGACCGAATCGGTCACCTCGCTGGCCGACATCGAACTCCTGCTCCTGCCCCGCCTCCCGGCCATCGCCGAGTTGGGCTGGTCACCCCGGGCAAGCCACGACTGGGTCGGTTTCCGCGACCGCCTGGCCGCCCAGGGCCCGCGCTGGACGACGGCCGGGATCACCTTCCACCACGCGCCAGAGATCCCCTGGCCGACGGCACCGACCATCCCGACACAGCGCACCACACCCCAACCCGACACCGCCAAGCCCTGACCCCCGCGTTGGACCGGTCCACCTGACCTCTGCCGAGTGGGTCGGGCCGGTCCGGGCCGCAGGCCGCGGTCCGGGGCGCAGGCCGGTCCGGGGCACAGGCCGGTCCGGGGCACAGGCCGGTCCGGGGCACAGGCCGACGCAGACGGGCATGATCCACTCGGCTTTCATGAAGTCGGGGCATCCCCGGCTCCGGGACACCGCGACTTTCAGGAACCCGAGTCGATCACCCCGCCGTGGCCGCCGTGTCCGTTTCAGCGGGCCGGCCTGGCGGGCTGATTGTCGGGTTTGACGGTCGGTGTCGGGTGGTCGGGGCCACCCCTACGGCGGAATCGGCGGCCGGGCCGGGTCGTTATACCTGGCATGCCACCGCGACTGTCGGGTCGTGGGGCGCGGCAGCCGCCGGGAACACCCGCCAGGCCGCCCCGGTTACTCACCCCGTCCGGCCGAGCACCACAACCGGCCGACGGGCAGGCGGAATGACCCGCCACCGCGAACGGTTACACCCTGTCCCGACGCCGACCCCCTCGTTGCGGGTCGCCGGGCACAAGCTTTCCCGCACGGTCGCACCACCCCCCGTTGAGTGCCGTGCGGGCACACCCCCGATGCAGAGGAGCACGCCATCATGCGTACCGATCTGATCCGTAAGACCGCCCTCACCGCCGCCGGCCTCGCCTTCACCGGAGGCGCCATCGCCGGCCCCGTCACCACCGCGTTCGCCGCACCCACCAGCGGCAAGCCGGCCACGCAAACCCAGACCGACCGCAAGAGCCACGGCGAGCGGGAACTCGGCGTGCGCTACGAAGCCCAGCCGAACTTCTACTACTGCGGGCCCGCCGCGACCCGCAACGCCCTGAGTGTTCAGGGCAAGAACATCAACGTCGACGACATGGCCAAGGAAATGGGCACCACCGAAGCCGGCACCAACTCCATCAACGACATCACCCCCGTCCTGAACAAGGAAACCGGCAAGGCTGACGCCTACCGGTCGGTGGAGATCAGCACCCCCGACGCCGACGCCAAGCAGACCGACAAGCTGCGC
>NZ_JAKKFE010000046.1:0-27310 GCF_022230935.1 Micromonospora hortensis | reverse complement strand
GTGGTGATCGGGGCCGTGCTGGTCGGCATCCGGACCATGCGCCGGATGGGCGCCGCGCCGGCTCCGGAGGATCCCGCCTTCATCGCCGAGAAGGACCGCCAGGAGCAGTCCCTGGCTGCCCTGCGGACCGCGGCCGACGAGGCGAACAGCACGATCGACGTGGCGAAGTCAGCGGCCGCCGCGGCCCGCACCGAGGCGGCGGCGGCGAAGGCCGAGGCGAAGGCGGCCCGCGCCGAGGCGCGGCGGGTCCTCGACGACGCCCGGGCCGAGGCGGACACCGTTCTGGAGCGCGCCCACAAGCAGGCCGAGGCGGACGCCGAGCAGTTGCGCACGGCAGCCCGGCGCAGCGGCGAGCGGGAGGTCGCGGTGCTCGCCGCCACCACCCGGGAGCAGGCCGCCGAGGTGGAACGTCGGGCAGCTCGGATGGACGAGCGGGAGCGGATGCACACCGAGGAGGTGGAGCGGTTCGCCGAGCGGGAGCGGCAGCTCACCGCCGCGAAGGCCGCCCTCGCCGCCCGGGAGGCCGCGCTCGCCCAGCGCGAAGCCGAGCTGACCGAGTCGGAGGAGCTGCGCCGCCGGGAGTTGGAGCGAATCGCCGGGCTCACCGCCGACTCCGCGCGACTGGAGCTGGTCGACGCCATCGAGACGTCTGCCAAGCGGGAAGCGGCGCTGCTCGTACGGGACATCGAGTCCGACGCGCGCAACACCGCCGAGCAGCGCGCCCGACACATAGTGGTGGACGCGATCCAGCGGGTCGCCAGCGAGCAGACCGCGGAGAGCGTGGTCAGCGTCCTGCACCTCCCCGGCGACGAGATGAAGGGGCGGATCATCGGCCGGGAGGGGCGCAACATCCGCGCCTTCGAGTCGGTGACCGGCGTCAACCTGATCATCGACGACACCCCCGAGGCCGTACTGCTCTCCTGCTTCGACCCGGTCCGTCGCGAGGTGGGCCGGGTGACCCTGGAGAAGCTGGTCCTGGACGGGCGCATCCACCCGCACCGGATCGAGGAGGTCTACGACCTGGCCCGGCAGGAGGTGGAGCAGCTCTGCCTCCGCGCCGCCGAGGACGCCCTGGTCGAGGTCGGCATCACCGAGATCCACCCGGAACTGGTGACCCTGCTCGGCCGGCTGCGCTACCGCACCTCGTACGGGCAGAACGTGCTCAAGCACCTGGTCGAGACCGCCCACATCGCCGGCATCATGGCCGCCGAACTGCGGTTGGACGTGCCGATCATCAAGCGGTCGGCGTTCCTGCACGACATCGGCAAGGCGCTCACCCACGAGGTGGAGGGCAGCCACGCCATCATCGGCGCGGACCTGGCCCGCAAGTATGGCGAGCACGAGGACGTGGTGCACGCCATCGAGGCGCACCACAACGAGGTGCCCCCGCAGACCATCGAGGCCGTGCTCACGCAGGCTTCCGACGCCTGCTCGGGTGGTCGACCGGGCGCGCGCCGGGAGAGCCTGGAGGCGTACGTCAAGCGGCTGGAGCGGATCGAGGAGATCGCGGCCGGCAAGCTCGGTGTGGACAAGGTCTTCGCCATGCAGGCCGGCCGGGAGATCCGGGTCATGGTCAAGCCGGACGACGTCGACGACATCGGGGCGGCAGTGCTGGCCCGCGACGTGGCCAAGCAGATCGAGGAGGAGTTGACCTACCCGGGTCAGATCCGGGTCACAGTGGTCCGCGAGTCCCGGGTCACCGAGATCGCCCGCTGAACAGCCCGATCACCAGGAGCTCAGCAATATCGGGGTGTCCCCTTCTTGGGGACACCCCGATGTCTGAAAAATCGAGTCAATCATGCGCGTGCTGCTCGGCGGCGCGGCCCGGCGGGACGCCTGGCTGCCCACGTCGCAGGTCAGCCCTGCGGTTCACTGATGGTGTTGCCGCCGACCGGAGTGGCACCGGTGGCGATCCGCCGCTGCGCGCGGAAGCCACGCTGACGGCTGCGCCGGTCCAGCCAGTTGGCCAGCGCGGTGAGCAGTGAGTTGATCACGATGTAGATCGCGGCCACCACGATCGCCGCGGCGACGATGTTGCCCTTGTTCGCGGCGAGGTCGTTGACCCCGCGCTGGAGCAGTTCCGGGAAGGCGACGATGTAGCCGAGCGCGGTGTCCTTGAGCAGCACCACCAACTGGCTGACGATGACCGGCAGCATGGCCCGGGCGGCCTGCGGGACGAGGATCAGCTGCATGACCTGGCTCTTGCGCATGCCAATGGCGTACGCGGCCTCGGACTGACCGCCGGGCAGTGAGCGGATTCCCGCCCGGAACGCCTCCGCGAGGACCGAGCCGTTGTAGAGGGTCAGCCCGATCACGACGGCCCAGAAGGCGGTCACCGGCCCCTTGATCACGAACGGCACGCCGTAGAAGATGAAGAAGATCATGAGGAGCAGCGGAACGGCACGGAAGAACTCGACCACGGCGCCGGACGGGATGCTGATCCAGCGACGCTCGGAGAGCCGGCCGACCGCGAAGATGATGCCGAACGCCAACGAGAGCACCATGCCGACCGCAGCCGCCCAGAGTGTGGCGAGCAGACCGGGCCCGATGAACTGAGTCCAGGTGGTGGCCTCGGTGAAGGGCTTCCAGAGCTGCCCCTCCCACTGGCCCGCCTCGTCGAACTTCGAGTAGATCCACCAGAGCAGCCCGGCCAGGGCGACACCGAAGACGACGCTCAGTACCGCGTTACGGATCCGTGCCCGAGGCCCCGGGTGGTCGTAAAGGACGGAGTCGGTGCTCATCAGCGCTTCACCGCCAGTCGGTTGGCCAGCCAGCCGAAGGCGTAGCCGGTGGGGATCAGGAACGCGGCGAACGTGCCGGCGAAGACCAGGAAGATCATGATGACCGCGTCGCCGTTGTCATTGATCAGCTGCTTCATCACGTTCGAGGACTCCATCAAACCGATCGTGCCGACGATCGTGGCGTTCTTGCAGAGCGCGATCAGGATGCTGCCCAGCGGCGCGATGACGGAGCGCGTGGCCTGGGGCAGCACCACGATCCGTAGGGTCTGGGCGAAGGAGAGGCCGATCGCCCGGGCCGCCTCGGCCTGCCCGGCGGGCACGGTGTTGACCCCGGACCGCAGCGCCTCGCAGACGAAGGAAGCCGTGTACACCGACAGGCCGACCACCCCGAGCCAGAAGTTGTTCAGGTCCAGGTCGTCGGAGAGGGTCAGGCCGAGCGTGGAGTACAGCCCGAAGAAGCAGAAGAAGACGACCAGGGTGAGCGGCGTGTTACGGAAGATGTTGACCCAGACTGTTCCGAAACCGCGCAGCACGGGAACCGGCGAGACCCGCATGGCGGCGAGCAGCACGCCGAGTGTCAGCGCGAACACCGCCGACGCGCCGGTCAGCTTGAGGATCCAGATAAAGCCCGACAGGTAGGCGTCGAAGTTAGTCGGATCGGCGAATACGTGCATGCGTCCGCTCCCGGGGGCAGGTCGTCGGCGTCGTCACGGGCCGGGGGCCGACACCCGTGTCCGGATGTCGGCCCCCGGGACCGGTCAGACGCTGCTGCAGTTGGTCAGCTTGGTGGTGTCCAGCTCGGGCGCGGCCTTGCCGCTCTTGCCCAGACTGGTGTCCCACGCGGCCTTGTAGGTGCCGTCGGCGGCGGCGGCCTTGAGGATCTCGTTGACCTTCTCGCAGCCGTCCTTGTCATCCTTCTTCAGGCCGATGCCGTAGGGCTCGGTGGAGAAGGTCTTGCCGACGACCTTGAACTTGCCGGCGAACTGGGATTGGGCGGCGTAGCCGGCGAGGATGATGTCATCCGTGGTGACGGCGTCGACCTGGCCGTTCTCCAGCAGCGGCAGGCACTTCGAGTACGCGTCGAACTGCTGCAGCTTGGCCTTCGGGTAGTCCGACTGGATCCGCTTGGCGGGCGTGGATCCCGAGGCCGAGCAGACCTTCTTGCCCTCCAGGCCCTCGGGGCCGGTGATCGTCGAGTCGGCCTTGACGAGCAGGTCCTGGCCGGCGATGAAGTACGGTCCGGCGAAGTTGACCTTTTGCTTGCGCTCGTCGTTGATGGTGTACGTCGCCACCACCAGGTCGACGGTGCCCTGCTGGATGAAGGGCTCCCGGTTGTTGGAGACCGTCGTCTTCCACTCGATGTTGTTCGCGTCGACGCCGAGACCCTTGGCGATGATCTTGCCAATCTCGATGTCGAAGCCCTCGTACTGGCTTCCGGTCTGCAGACCCAGGCCAGGCTGGTCGGCCTTGACGCCGATCACGAGCTTCTTCTGGCTCTCTGCCTTGCCGACGATGCCCTTGGCGCCCGAGCTGCCGGTGCTGCCGCCTTCGTCCCCGCCACAGGCGGTCATGGTGACGGCCAGAGCCGCGACCGCGGCGACTGCCGCAATGCGCTTCAAACGCATACTCTTCTCCTTCTTCAACGGAGCCCACCGAGTACGGCGCGCTCCACTACGGACGCCTAGTGCGTGAGGATCTTGGAGAGGAAGTCCTTGGCCCGGTCGCTGCGCGGGTTGTCGAAGAACTCCGCCGGCGAGGCGTCCTCGACGAGCTTGCCGTCGGCCATGAAGATGACCCGGTTCGCCGCGTGCCGGGCGAAGCCCATCTCGTGGGTGACCACGACCATCGTCATGCCGTCGCTGGCCAGCGAGGTCATCACGTCGAGCACCTCGCCGACCATCTCCGGGTCCAGGGCGCTGGTCGGCTCGTCGAAGAGCATCGCCTTGGGCTGCATGGCCAGCGCCCGGGCGATGGCCACCCGCTGCTGCTGACCGCCGGAGAGTTGGGCCGGGAACTTGTCCGCCTGGTTGGCGATGCCGACCCGGTCCAGCAGGGCCAGGCCGCGCTCGCGAGCGGCGGTCGGCTTCTCCTTGCGGACCTTGATCGGGCCGAGGGTGACGTTCTCCAGGATGGTCTTGTGCGCGAAGAGGTTGAAGGACTGGAAGACCATGCCCACCTCGCTGCGTAGCTTCGCGAGGGGCTTACCCTCGGCCGGCAGTGGCTGGCCGTCGAAGGTGATGGTGCCCGAGTTGATCGGTTCCAGTCGGTTGATCGCGCGGCACAGCGTCGACTTGCCGGAGCCGGACGGGCCGATCACCACGACCACCTCGCCCCGACCCACCGACAGTGAGACGTCGTCCAGCACGTGCAGCGGCCCGAACCACTTGTTGACCGCGTCCAGCACGATGAGCGGTTCGCCCGTCGTCACGTCGTCCACCGTCCCCTGTCGTCTCCCGGATCGGGGTCGGTTGACCCCCGGTGCGGCCACTGTAGGCGGCCTGATGTGGCAGAACGCAACCCAGCGGGTCACGGAGCGGTAACACCGGTCACGATCGTTGTCAGGCGTCCGATTTTGGTCACCGGATGGGCGGTCGCGGTGGCGATCGTGGCGCTCTGTCGCGATCATGGGTGGATGACCGAACCCGTACGGTTGACCAAGTACGCCCGCGGCGGTGGCTGCGCCTGCAAGATCCCGCCGGGCGAGCTGGAGATCATGGTGGCCGGTCTCGGCCCGGCGACCGGCACCGCCGAGTTGCTGGTCGGGTTGGACCACGGCGACGACGCGGCGGTGGTGCGCCTGGATGAGCGGACCGGCCTGGTCAGCACCGCCGACTTCTTCACCCCGGTGGTCGACGACGCGTACGACTGGGGTCGGATCGCCGCGGCCAACGCGCTCTCCGACGTGTACGCGATGGGCGGCACCCCGCTGGTGGCGCTCAACCTGCTCTGCTGGCCGCGCGACGTGTTGCCGCTGGAATTGGCTCGTGAGGTGCTTCGCGGCGGCCAGGACGTGGCGCGGGAGGCCGGCTGTCACCTGGCCGGCGGCCACAGCGTGGACGACGACGGCCCGAAGTACGGTCTCGCGGTCACCGGCACGGTCCGACCGGAGGAGCTGATCACCCTCGACGCCGGGCGGGCCGGGGTGCCGTTGTCCCTGACCAAGCCGCTCGGGGTGGGTGTGCTGAACACCCGGCACAAGGCGACCGGGGAGAGCTTCCCGGAGGCGGTGGCCACGATGAGCGCGCTCAATCGGGAGGCCGCCCGTGCGGCGGTCGCCGCCGGCATCCGGTGTGGCACCGACGTGACCGGGTTCGGGCTGCTCGGGCATGCCTCGAAGCTGGCCCGGGCCAGCCAGGTCACGGTGGCCATCGACACCGCCCGGGTGCCCTATCTGGCCGGCGCGCGGGAGGCGCTGCGCGACGGGTTCGTCAGCGGCGGTAGCCGGCGCAACCTGGAGTGGGTGACACCGTGGACCGACTTCGGTGCGGCGGACGAGGCGGAGCGGCTGCTGCTGGCCGACGCGCAGACCTCTGGTGGCCTGCTGGTCGCCGGCGAGGTGCCCGGCGCTCCGGTGGTGGGCGAGCTGCTGCCCCAGGGTGAGCACCGGGTCGTCCTGCGCTGACCGGGGGCGGGCGACCTGCGGCAGGACACGCGGTGGCGGTGGTGGGGATGGGCCACCGTACCCGATAAACTGTCACCTTCCCGCTACTCGGAGCAATGCCGCTCAGGGAAATTTTGCCCGGAATGGTCACAGACCGGTAACTTGCCCCCGGCTGGGGTCAAATGCCCCCCACCATCGTGTGTAAGGCCCGATCCGGAGGCCGGTGGGGACGAACGCAGCGAGGAGGCGGAATGACCGAGCTGTGGAACTGGAGAATCGACGGGGCTCAACCCGTGGAGGTTTACCCGGCGTTGGCGGAGGCGCTTGGTCGGGTGGTGATGCCGCTGGCGGTGGCCGACCCGGCGCGGCTGCCGGCGTACGCGGTGGTGTGTGACGTCTGGCAGGCGCCGGGCGAATTCGCGACGGTGGTGGACTGCTACGGGGTGCCCGAGCAGCTCTCCGAGCACGCGAGCATCGCCGCACTGGCCCGATTGCTGGGCCGCAACTGCCTGTTGCGCGACGACACGCTCGACGCGGGTCGGCACCTGCTCGTCGCTCCGGACGGCACGGTCCGTCCGGTGCACTTCGACGTGCGGGACACCGAGGACGGTGAGGTGCTCAGCAGGCTGCGGCTGTGCTCGCTGGGTGACCCGGGTTGTCGGGGCTGGTCGCAGTGCCACCGCTCGCGCTGGGCGCCCGACACCGTCGCACCGGCGCTCGCCGCGGCCTGACCCTCTTCAGGGTCAGGCCCGGCCGGGTGCCGTGCCGGTCAGCGGCGATCAGTTGGCGGTGGTGGCCGACCGGTCGGTGGTGCCCGATCCGGCGCCCCGCACCACCAGTTGGTCGAGCAAAGTGCGGGTCGCCTCGGCCACGGCGGCCACCGCGGCGTCGAACGCGGCGGCGTTGTGCGCGGCGGGCGCTCGGAAGCCAGAGATCTTCCGGACGTACTGCAACGCTGCCGCCTCGACGTCCGCGTCGGTCACCTGCGGGGTGAACGGCTCACGCAGCGTCTTGATGCTCCGGCACATGTCAGCTCCTCCTCCGTCCACCGCTGACTGCCACTCGCCGTGCCGGCGGTGGTACCGACGGTGACACTGGGTCGATATTTGTCTATCCTGGTCACGGACCAGAGCCGTTCGAGCCACAGCCGCCGCTCGCGCTCCCAGCGACCCGGGCCCCCGGAGACTCATTGTGGACCATGCCCCCACCCGCCCATCCCGTCCCGACCTAGACGATCTCACCCGTAGCCTGCGCGTTCCGCTGGAACGGATCGCCGTCGAGCACGCCGATCTGATCGAGTCGGTGCGCAGCCGAGTCGTCACCAACGACTCCGTGCCGTCCGGCATCGTTGCCGTCGCCGCCTTCAACTCGTCCATCTGAGTGATGGTCTGCCGGTGCGGTCCGCCCGGAATGGGCGGATCCTGCCGGCGGATCAGCCAGTTCGTGTTGAAGGTGCACAGCCGGTGCGACCTCAGCTGCGACCACTGCTACGTCTACCAGCACGCAGACCAGACCTGGCGTGGCCGTCCGACGCGGATGCCGCCGGCCACCGTCCAGGCCGCCGCACGGCGCATCGCCGAGCACGCCCGCGCGCACGAGTTGCCGGTCGTGCACGTGGTGCTGCACGGGGGTGAGCCGCTGCTGCTGGGGGCCGCCGGGTTACGGGAGGTGTTGGCCGAGCTGCGCAGGGCGATCACCCCGTGGGCGCGACTCGACCTGCGCATGCAGACCAACGGCGTGCTGCTCGACGAGGAACTGTGTCGGCTGTTCGTCGAGTACGACGTGCGGGTCGGGGTCTCCTTCGACGGCGACCGGGCCGCCAACGACCGCCACCGGGTCTTCGCCCACGGCGGCAGCAGCCACGACCACGTCCGCCGGGCGCTGGCCCTGCTCCGACAGCCGGAGCACCGCGCCAGCTACGCCGGCATCCTCTGCACGATCGACGTCCGCAACGATCCCGACCGGGTGTACGAGGCGCTGCTGGCCGAGAGCCCGCCCCGGGTCGACCTGTTGCTGCCGCACGCCACCTGGGACGATCCGCCGGAGCGCCCCGGGTCCGCGCCCACCCCGTACGCGGACTGGCTGGGGCGGATTCACCGGCGATGGGTGGACGACGGGCGGCCGGTGTCGATCCGGATGTTCGAGGCGCTGCGCCCGGGCGGCGGCGGCACCGAGGCGTTCGGCCTCGCACCAGCCGATGTGCTGGTCATCGAGGCCGACGGGACTTGGGAGCAGGTCGACTCACTGAAGACCGCGTACCACGGCGCGGCCGGCACCGGTTTCGACGTTTTCGACCACTCGGTGGACGAGGTCACGCGGCACCCCGGGGTCGCCGTCCGGCAGGACGGCGTGGAAGGGCTCTGCGCGACCTGCCGGGCCTGCCCGGTGGTCGACCGGTGCGGCGGCGGCCTGTACGCCCACCGCTGGCGCACCGGCTCCGGCTTCGACAACCCCTCGGTGTACTGCGCCGATCTGCTCCGCCTGATCGACACCGCGGACGCCTACCCGCCGCCCACCGCATTCGCGTCGGGCGAAGGGTCGACCACCTCGCCCGTCGACGGGTTGCTGGACGACCTGGCGACCGGGCACGGCTCGGCGTCGACGCTCGCGCTGCTCGCCGACACCCAGCTCTCCATCACCCGGGCGCTGCTGGCGGCCTGTCGGGACGGGTCGGGCACCACTGCCGCCTGGGAGTTGCTCGTCCACCTCGACCAGGCGGCGCCGGAGGCGGTGCGGGCGGTCCTGGCGCATCCCTTCGTCCGGCCCGGGCTGGTGCATCGCCTGGACTCGTCGGCCCCGCCCACCCTCGGCGCGGCAGTCGACCCACTGCCGGCCATCGCCATCGCCGCGGCGCTGCGGGCCGGTGTCCCGGCCGCGTTGCACGTCCCGGTGCTGGCCGACAGGATCACGTTGCCCACGCTCGGCAGCCTGGTGCTGCCCGGCCTCGGGGAGAGCGCCGAGCTGACAGTCCGGCCCGGCGAGCTCCAGGTCCGGGGCGGGTCGGTCGCGCAGACGGTGCTCCTCGATCCGCTGGCGCCGCCGTCGACCGGCTGGTTTCCGACCCGCGACGTGTCGGTGCCCGGTAACCGGTTGCTCCTTGAGGACGGTGACCCGTACCGCGACTGCTACGGCCAGCCGGTGGAGTCCCGCCTGGACGGTCCGGCGGCGCGGGCGTTCGGCCGTACCCTGGCGGCCGCCTGGCGGGTGGTGCACCGGGACGTGCCGGCGCACGCGGCGGCGCTCGACGGCGGTCTGCGTGCCGTCGTTCCGTTGGCGCCCGACCCGGCGCGACCACTGCGGAGCGCGACCGCCCGACACGCGTTCGGCGCGGTCGCCGTCACCCCCCATCCCGATCCGGAGACGATGGCGGTGCTGCTCGTGCACGAGTGGCAGCACGCGAAGCTGGGTGCGGTGCTCGACCTGTACGACCTCGTCGAACCCGGGCAGGGCCTTCGGATCCGGGTGCCGTGGCGCCCCGACCCGCGGCCACCGGAGGGCGTCCTCCAGGGGGTGTACGCCCATCTTGCCGTCACCCAGGTCTGGCAGTCCCGGGCGGTCACCGACGATCCGGGCGCGTCGGCGCACGCGGCCCACTTCCTGGCGTGGACCCGGGACGGCGTCGACGCGCTGCTGGCCAGCCGGTCGCTCACCGCTGCGGGTGAGCGGTTCGTCGGCCAGCTGCGCCACGCCCTGGAGGCGACCCGTGTCGGGTCCAGATGAGCACCCACCGCCCAGACTCGGCCGTCGCCGCCTCGCCGACGACCTGCGGGCGCTGGGCGTACGCCCGGGGGTGTGCCTACTGGTGCACTGCGGCCTGCGCCGGGTGGGCCCGTTGGAACATGGCCCGGCGACCCTCGCCGGCGCGCTGCGCGACGTCCTCGGCCCGGCCGGCACGCTGCTGGTGCCCACCCAGACCGACGGCAACTCGACCACCTCCCGGGTCCACCTGGCGGCCACCGCAGAAATGGACCGGGCGCAGCGCGAACGGTACGAGGCGGCGCTGCCGGGCTGGGACCGCCGGACCACCCCCTCCCATCGGATGGGGGCGCTCGCCGAGTACGTCCGGTGCACCCCCGGCGCCGTGCGCAGTGACCATCCGCAGACCTCGTTCGCCGCGCTCGGCCCGCGGGCCCGGCAGCTCACCGACGGCCATGACCTCACCTGTCACCTGGGGGAGCGCTCACCGGTCGGCGGCCTCTACGCGGCGGACGGGCAGATCCTGCTGCTCGGCATCGGCTACGAGGTGTGCAGCGCCCTGCACCTGGCCGAGTACCGGCTGCCGGTGCCACCGCCCGAGCGGGACTACCGCTGCTTCCGGCTCGTCGACGGTCGACGGGTCCGCCTCGACTTCCGGGCCCTCGACCTGGACGACCGGGACTTCCCGATGGTGGGCGCCGCGCTCGACGACACGCCGTTGGTGCGGCACGGTCGGGTGGGGCGGGCCGACGCCCGCCTGCTGCCGGCCCGGGCCGCTGTCGACTTCGCGACTGGTTGGTTCACCACGAACCGGTTGGCGGCGCGACGTTGACGCGGGGACTACGCTGATGATCCGGCCGCGTGGGGAGGGCGGAGGGTCAGCGGTGAGCACAGTGGACGCACCCTCCCAAGCACGCGCCCCACTCTTCTTCATCAGCTATTCGCGGGCGCCGGTCGGCCGGGCCACCGGCAAACCCGCCGAGTACGTCTCCCGTTTCTTCGAGGACCTCTCCGTCCACGTCAGCGAACTGGTCGGCCCGGTGACCGGAGTGGACGCCGGCTTCCTGGACAGCTCCATCGCCGGCGGTGAACGCTGGAGCCCGGAGCTTCTCCAGGCCGCCGGCACCTGCCAGGTCTTCGTTCCGCTGGTCTCCAGCGCGCTGCTCGGCAGCGACTGGTGCGGCCGGGAGTGGGACGCGTTCTCCCGCCGACGGATCACCCCGCGACACCGCTCGGCCTCGATCCACGAGACAGCGATCGTGCCGGTCACCTGGTCGCCGACGAACGGCACGGCACTGCCTCGGGTGCTCCGCGACATCCAGCGCTTCACCCCGACCGCGATGCCGGATCCCGACATCGCGGTGCACTACCAGCGGGACGGGGTCTACGGCTTGCTGACCATGCAGTGGGAGAACGCGTACCGGGCGGTGGTCTGGCGGCTCGCGCAACGCATCGTGGCCATCCACCGGTCGTACCTGGTCGAACCCTGGGTGCCGGCGAGCGTGGACGAGCTGTGCAACCGGTTCGCCGAGGAGTCGGAGTGAGCCCCCCGACGGCCCGACGCCGACCGGGGGCCCGCGGGACGTACTTCTTCCTGAGCTACGCACACTCGGCGCCGCCGCCGGGCGCCCGGGCCGACGCCGACGTCTGGGTCGGCCAGTTCTTCGCTGACCTGACCGACGAGGTGCGGCGTCAGGCGCGACCGGTCGCCGGGATGCGGATCGGCTTCTTCGACCAGCACATCCCGTTGGGCGCCGACTGGAAGGCCGCCCTCGCCGAGGCGCTCGGTGACGCTGAGGTCTTCGTCCCGCTCTATTCGCCCGGCTACTTCAGCCGCCCCTGGGCGCTGGGGGAGCAGGAGTCCTTCCGGGCCCGGCTGGCCGCCGCCGGGTCGACCCGGATCACCGCCGGCCATCTCACACCGGTGCTGTGGATCCCGTTCCCCCCGTGGGAGGCCCACCCGGAGCTGGACGGCGCCCTGGACCTGGGCCGGGACGTCCCGGAGTACGCAGCGGACGGCCTGCGCGCGTTCTGCATGCTGGCCTCCTACCGGGCCCAGTACGAGCTGATGCTGAGCCGCCTGGCGAGCCGGATCGTGCACACCGCCGAGCGGCGTCCGATGGGCCCGTCCCGGGCGCCCGGCCTGGACGAGGTGGTCCGTCCGGCGCCGACCGACCCGGACTTCGTCGTCGCCGTCCTGGCCCCGACCCGGGACCGGCTGCCGAGCGATCGCGACCCCGCCGGCTACGCGGCCAGCGGCCGGCTCTGGCGGCCGTACGGGCGCAGCCAGCAACTACCCGCCGCCGAGTACGCGGTCAGCACCGCCGAGCGGCTCGGGCTGTCGGCCCGTACCGAGGACTTCGCGCAGGCCTCCGCGTTGCTCGATCGGCGGCCGGCCGTGCTGTTGGTCGACCCGTGGATCGCGGCGGCGCCGGACGCGGCCGGCGTTCTCGCCCGGATGCTGCACGGCCTGCGGGAGTGGGTCGTTCCGCTGGTGGTCACCGACGACGACGACAGTCAGGACGCCACCCGCTGGGCCACCGAGGTGACGCAGCTGTTGCACGACGCCGGCCTGCCCCAGGTGAAGCGGGCGTGCAACATGCCCGAGTTCGTCGACCTGATGCCCGCGCTGGTCACCGAGGCGCGCCGTCAGTTCCTCAAGTACGGCCCGGTCGTCCCCTTCGAACCACCGCCGGAGCCGGTGCCGAGCCTGCGCGATGGCCTGCCCGCCGCCGGCTCGACCGACCCGGCGTCCCCGCCTGATGATCCGGCCCCACCGCGTCCCCACGGAGAAAACCGATGAACAACGATCGCGAAGGCCAGGTCGTCACCTTCTACTCGTTCAAGGGTGGAACGGGCCGAACGATGGCGCTGGCCAACGTGGCCTGGATCCTGGCGGCCAGCGGCCGGCGTGTGCTCGTCGCCGACTGGGACCTCGAGTCGCCCGGTCTGCACCGCTTCTTCCACCCGTTCCTCGACGCCGAGGCGATCCAGGGCACCAGCGGTGTGATCGACATGATTCGCGACTACGAGTGGGAGACCACCCGGGTCAACGACCGGCCGGACCGCTGGATGGAGCAGTATGCCCGGGTCGGGCGGCACGCGTTCTCGCTGCGCTGGAACTTCCCCGACGGCGGCGGCCTCGACTTCCTCTCCGCCGGCCGGCAGAACAGCGACTACGCCGTCTCGGTGAGCGGGCTGGACTGGGACAACTTCTACAACCGGCTGGGCGGCGCGCAGTTCTTCGAGGCGCTGCGGGCGGACATGAAGCGCCAGTACGACTTCACCCTGATCGACAGCCGGACGGGGTTGAGCGACGTCGCCGACATCTGCACCCTGCACCTACCGGACACCCTGGTCGACTGTTTCACCCTCAGCGACCAGGGCATCGACGGCGCGGCCCGGGTGGCGCACTCGGTACGGGACCGGTACCGGCGGCGCGACATCCGGGTCCTGCCGGTGCCGATGCGTGTCGACCAGGCCGAGAAGGAGCGGGCCGAGGCGGGTCGCCTGTTGGCCATGCGCCGGTTCGCCGGGTTGCCGGCCGGCATGACCGAGGCGGAACGGCGGCGTTACTGGGCCGCCGTGGAGGTCCCGTACCGGCCGTTCTACGCGTACGAGGAGACCCTCGCGACGTTCGGCGACCCGCCGGGCTCACCGACGTCGCTGCTGGCCGCGTTCGAGACGTTGACCGGGATCCTCACCGACGGCGCGGTGACCGCGCTGCCGGTGATGGACGAGTCGGTGCGGGAGCGGGGCAAGGCCCGGTTCCGCCGACGCACCGAGGCGATCGACGACCAGATCGTGCTCCGGTATGCGCCGGAGGACGCCATCTGGGCCGAGTGGCTGGAGCGGGTGCTCAGCTCGGCCGGGCTGCGGGTGGTGGAGCCCACGGCCGCCGTCGGGTCAGCCGGTACGCCGGCCCCGCGCACGCTCACAGTGGTCTCGCCGGCCTACGTGGCGACCCCGTCCGGTGGCCTGCCCGACCGGGACACGAGCACCGGCTCCACGGCCCTGGCCGTGTATGTCGCCGACCTGCGCCCGCTGGCCGAGTTCCCGTCCCAGAGCTCCACCAACCTGGTCAACGTGAGCGCCGCGACCGCCGTGGAGCGGGTGTTGCGGCTGGTCGGCCGACCGGTGCCGTCGTCGGCGGACGGCCCAGCGGGTGGGAGTGCCCGTTACCCCGGCACCGAGCCGTTGATCTTCAACGCTCCCAACCGAAACGCCCGGTTCACCGGCCGGGAGGACGACCTGGCGCGGCTGCGCGCGCAGTTGCAGAGCGGGGGCAGCGCGGTGGTGCTGCCGGTCGCCCTGCAGGGTATGGGCGGCGTCGGTAAGACGCAGGTGGCTTTGGAATACGTGCACCGGTTCAAGGCCGGGTACGACGTGGTCTGGTGGATCGTGGCGGACCCGCCGCAGTTCGTCGACACGGCCCTCGCCGACCTCGCCGGTCGCCTCGGCATCCTCGGCGGGCCGACCCTGCCCGACACGGTCCGGTCGGTGCTCCAGGTGCTCGGCCGTGGTGAGCCGTACGAGCGGTGGCTCGTCGTCTTGGACAACGCCGAAGAACTCGACCAGATCGAGCCCTTCCTGCCGCAGGGCCCCGGGCACGTCCTGCTGACCTCCCGCAACCGCGCCTGGGGCGACCGGGCGAACCCGATCCAGGTGGACGTCTTCGACCGCACCGAGAGTGTGGCGCACCTCGCCCAGCGGGTGCCCACGATCAGCGCCGAGGAGGCCGACCGGGTGGCCGAGGCGCTCGGCGACCTTCCGATCGCGGTGGCCGCGGCGGGCGCCTGGCTCGCCGACACCGGCACGTCGGTCGCCGACTACCTGCGGCAGATCGAGCGGCACGGCCCCAGCGCCCTCTCCGTGGAGGCGACCTGGGACCTGTCACTGAACCGGCTGCTGGAGCAGGCGCCGGCCGCCTACCGGCTGTTGCAGCTCTGTTCGGTGCTGGCCCCGGAGATCGCCCTCGAACTCATCTACAGCGACGAGATGGCGGCGGCCCTCGTGCCGTTCGACCCGTCGGTTTCCGAGCGGCTGGTGCGCGGCGCCCTGGTCCAGCAGATCAACCGCCTGGCACTGCTCAAACTCGATGTCCAGGGCGGTCGGGTCCAGGTGCACCGGCTGTTGCAGGCGGTGGTCCGCGACCGGATGACCGACGACGAGATCACCGCCGCCCGACACCAGGTGCACCTGGTGCTGGCCGCGTCCCGGCCCCGAGGCGACGTGGACGACCCGACCACCTGGGCCCGGCTGCGCATGCTCTGGCCGCACCTGGAGGTCTCCGAGGCGCTGACCTGCCCGGACGAGCCGGTGTGTCAGCTACTGATCGACCGGGTCCGCTATCTGTGGCAGCGCGGTGGTCTGGACCAGGCCGACACGTTCAGCCAGGAGGTGGACGACACCTGGAGCGCCCGGCTCGGGGACACGCACGACGAGGTCGAGGCGTCGGCCCTGGGCCGCCAACTGCTGCACCTGCGGTTCAACCGGGCGAACATCCTGCGCAGTCTGGGCCGGTTCAACGAGGCACGGGACCTGGACGAGGCGGTGCTGGCCGAGCAACGCCGCCTGCTGGGTCCGCTGCACCCGCACAGTCTGATGACCGCCGGCAGCCTCGGCGGTGACCTGCGGGCGCTCGGCCGCTACGCCGAGGCCCTGGAACGGGACCGGTCCACCTACGCCTCCTGGCTCCAGGTGTTCGGCGAGGACCACCCTCGGACGTTGAGCGCGGCCAACAACCTCGCCGTCTCGTACCGGCTGGTCGGCGACTACCGGTCGGCCCGTCGGTGGGACGACGAGGTGCACCAGCGGCGGCGGCTGGTTCTCGGCCCCACGCACCCCTACACACTCGTCTCCGCCGTGCGGCTCGGCAGCGACCTGCGGGAAGCTGGCGAGTACGAAAGGTCTGCCACCCTGCTGCGCACCGTGTACGACACGTACTGCGAGGTGCTCGGGCCGGATGACGGCCAGAGTCTCGCCGCCCAGGTCAACCTGGCGGTGTCCCTGCGCAGCTCCGGTCGGGGCAGCGAGGCCGCGCCGATGTTCGAGACGGCCTACCGCGAACTCGACGAACGCTTCGGGGCGGACAACCCGGACACGGTGGCGTGCCGGTCGAGTCGTGCGGCGAACCTGTTGGCCGTCGGCGACGCGGCTCGGGCGCTGACCGAGATGAACGCCGTGCGGGTGGCGTTCGAGGAGCAGCTCCGGCTCGGCCCGGAACACCCGCACGCCCTGGCGACGGTGAGTAACATCTCGGCGGCGGAGCGCGCGCTCGGGCGCAGGTCGGACGCGCTCGCGTCGGCGTCCCGGGCGGTCGGCGAGTTGCGCAAGGTGCTCGGGCCGGACCACCCGCACACCCTCGCGGCGGAGGTCAACCAGGCGGTGTGTCTCGCCGAGGAGGGTGACTGGGAGTCGGCGCGGGACCGCCTGCGGGAAACCGCCGGCCGACTGGCCGCGGTGATCGGTGCGGAACACCCCGACACGCTGCGCTGCCTCGGCGATCTCGCCCTGGTGGCGAGGCGGGCCGGCGACGGCCCGGCCACCGAAGACGTCGGCGCCGTGGCGGACCGGCTGGCCGAGGTGATCGGTCTGGAACATCCCACAGTGCAGACCCTGCGCGAACGGCGGTTCGTGGTCCGGGTGATCGACCCACACACCATCTGAGCGGGGCGTTCGGCGGGCGGCCGGCTGTCCGGGCCGACCCGCCGGCCCGGCCGGGCCGGGCGCTCAGAGCCGCGGGCTGGTCGCGAGGTCCGGCGTGGCCAGCCAGGTCAGGGTCTGCGGCAGGATCTCCACCGCCCCGAAGTGCGCGGCGCCGGGCTGCACCTGCACCTCGGCGCGCGAGATCCGCGAGGCGAGCCAGTGTGAGTGCTCCACCGGGGAGAAGCGGTCCTGTTCGCCGTGCCAGAGCCGGACCTCCGCGCGGATGGCGCCCAGGTCGAACCCCCAGCCGCGCCGGATCGCCAGCACGTCGTCGATCCAACCCTCGGGGCCGTGTCGTAGCGCCTCGGAGTACATGTCGGTCAGCAGTCGGCGGATCGCGATGTCGTCGACGACCCGGATGTCCTCGTCGGGCAGTTGGGGGCGGAGGAAGTCCAGAAGCGTCATCGGGTCCCGGCGGGCCTCGTCCGCACGAACTTTCAGATTGAGCGTGAGTTCGGCGAGGTCCTCGTCGGCCTGCCCGTAGTCCTCCACGTTCGATTCCGCCATGCCCGCGTACCAGTCCAGGTCGGGTGCGCCGGCCGGGGCGAGCCCCACCAGCACGGCGGCCCTGGTGACCCGGTCCGGCAGCAGCGCGGCGCAGGCCAGGGCGTGGGGCCCGCCACCGGATCGGCCCACCACCGCGAACCTGTCGATGCCGAGGTCGTCGGCGATCGCCGCCACGTCGGCGGCGGCGTCGGCCACCCGCCGGCCCTCGTGCCGGTCGGAGTCGCCGTACCCGGGTCGGTCGTAGCAGACGAGGTGCACGCCGAGGCGGTAGACGACGATGCCCCGGGGGCGAGGGCCGCTGCGGCTGCCCGGGGTGCCGTGCAGCAGGAAGACCGCCGGCCCGTCCGGCGCTCCCGAGGTCTCCACCGCGAGGCGCCGCCCGTCCGGGGTCGTGACGGTGCGCTGTGTCGCATCTTGTCGCGTCACGGTTGGCCTCCCGCGGGTCGTCATGTGCTCCCCCGTGAACGGAGCCGGCGCATCGTCGGCACCGAGTGCAAAGCCCCCGAAATCGCCCAGAACACATCCTTGTTGTGCAGCGTACTGCCCGTCGTGGATGCCCGCCATGGGCCAGCGGGTCAATGCCGGTGGGTTGGGCCACCCGAACGGGCCGCTACCCTGGTAGCCCGAGGGGAAGGGGCACCAAGAGGGTGGCTAGGACCTACAACGTCGTGACGTACGGCTGCCAGATGAACGTGCACGATTCTGAGCGGATCTCCGGCCTGCTCGAACAGGCCGGCTACGTGCGCGCGGTGCCGACCGACGACACCCCGGACATCGTCGTCTTCAACACCTGCGCGGTGCGAGAGAACGCGGACAACCGGCTCTACGGCAACCTCGGTCGTCTGCGCCCGGTGAAGGACAAGCATCCCGGGATGCAGATCGCGGTCGGCGGCTGCCTCGCTCAGAAGGATCGGGGCGACATCGTCCGCAAGGCCCCCTGGGTGGACGTGGTCTTCGGCACCCACAACATCGGCGCGTTGCCGGTGCTGTTGGAGCGGGCCCGGCACAACGCCGCCGCCGAGGTGGAGATCCTGGAGTCGCTCGACGTCTTCCCGTCCACGCTGCCCACCCGCCGCGAGTCCACGTACGCCGGCTGGGTGTCGATCTCGGTGGGGTGCAACAACACCTGCACGTTCTGCATCGTGCCGGCGCTGCGCGGCAAGGAGAAGGACCGGCGCCCCGGCGACATCCTCTCCGAGGTGCGCGCCCTGGTCGACGAGGGCGTGCTGGAGGTGACCCTGCTCGGGCAGAACGTCAACTCGTACGGCGTGGAGTTCGGTGACCGGTTCGCGTTCGGCAAGCTGCTGCGGGCCTGCGGCGACATCGACGGGTTGGAGCGCGTGCGCTTCACCAGCCCGCACCCGAAGGACTTCACCGACGACGTGATCGCCGCCATGGCCGAGACGCCGAACGTCTGCCACTCGCTGCACATGCCGTTGCAGTCCGGCTCCGACGACGTGCTCCGGGCGATGCGCCGGTCCTACCGCTCCGAGCGCTACCTGGGGATCATCGAGAAGGTCCGCGCGGCGATGCCGGACGCGGCGATCACCACCGACATCATCGTCGGCTTCCCCGGTGAGACCGAGGCCGACTTCCAGCGCACCCTGGACGTGGTCCGGGAGGCCCGGTTCTCCTCGGCCTTCACCTTCCAGTACTCGAAGCGGCCCGGCACCCCCGCCGCGACAATGGACGATCAGCTGCCCAAGCAGGTCGTGCAGGAACGCTACGAGCGGTTGATCGCCTGCGTCGAGGACATCACCTGGGCGGAGAACAAGCGCCTCGTCGGTGAGACCGTCGAGGTGCTGGTCGCCGTCGGTGAGGGCCGCAAGGACGAGCGGACCGGCCGGATGTCCGGTCGGGCGCGCGACGGTCGACTGGTGCACTTCGCGACCGAGACCGCCGACGGGGAGTCCCTCGCCGGTCAGATCCGGCCGGGCGACATCGTGCACACCACTGTCACGTACGCCGCCCCGCACCACCTGAACGCCGACGGACCGCCGGTGGCGCACCGTCGCACCCGGGCCGGCGACGCGGCCGAGGCGGGTCGCTCCCCGCGTACCCCAGGGGTGTTGCTCGGTCTGCCGACGATCGGCGCACCGCCGGTCGTGGCCGCCCCCGCCGCTGGCTGCGCCACCCACTGACCGCACGGAAGGGCCCCTGGACGAGGGGCCCTTCCGTGAAGGGTCGAGTCAGACGGTGATCCGGCCGGCGCCGGCGCCCGCCGTCACGATGGACTTGACGTTGCTCGCGGTGTCCAGCTGGTAGGAGTACGGGATGCTGGCCACGCTGCCGCCGGCCTGGCCGGTGGGCGAGTTGACGAAGTGGTTGTTGCGGGCGACCAGGTTGCCGGGCCCCGAGTCTCCCTCGCCACGGTGGTACGGGTCGTCGACGTTCTCGAAGTAGTTGCCCTCGACGAGCACCCCGGCGTTCTCCGTGGACGCCACGCCGTAGCCGCCGTTGGCCCGGTAGTAGTTGTTGTACACGTGCACCGGGTTGCCGAAGCGCACCCGGGGGTTGCGCTGGTTGCTGCCGTCGAACCAGTTGTGGTGGTAGCTCACCCGCAGGTGACCGACGTCCTGGCTGGCGTTGTCGTCGCTGTGGCCGAGCAGCATTGTCTTGTCGTGGCTGAAGACCCGGTTCCACGAGACGGTGACGAAGTCCGAGCCGCGCTTGATGTCGACGGCCCCGTCGTACCCGTTGCTGAAGCTGTTGTGGTCGATCCAGATGTTGGTGGCCGACTCCTGCACATTGATCGCGTCGTCGTTCCAGCTGCGGAAGGTCAGGTTGCGGATGATCACGTTGCGGTCACCGCTGACGTTGAGCCCGCAGCCGGCGATGGTCGCGCCGTAGTTGCCGAGGATGGTCTTGTTGGACCGGACCCGCAGCATGCCCGAGCAGGTGATCGTTCCGGACACCCGGATCACCGCGGCGCCTGTCGCGTTCAGTGCGCTGGTCAGGGCCGAGGCGGTGGTGACGGTGGTGGTGGCGGCGTTGCCGCCACCGGTGGTGCCGCCGTTCTGGGTGGCCCAGCCGACAAGTGTCGAGGGCGGCTGCGTGCTGGGCGGGGGAGTGCTCGACGGTGGCGGGTCGGTCGGCGGTGGGGTGGTCGGTGTGGTGCTGCCGGTGCAGGCGACGTCGTTCAGGCTGAAGCTGCTCGGAGCCGGGTTGCTGGAGCTGTTCCAGCTCGCGTTGAAGCCGAACGTGGCGCTGGCGTTTGTCGCCAGGTTGCCGTTGTAGTCGACGTTTGTCGCGGAGACCTGGCTGCCGCTCTGCGAGGCGGTGGCGCCCCACGCCTGGCTGACCTGCTGACCGGCCCCGTACGACCAGCGCAGTGTCCACCCGGAGACCGGGTCGCCGAGGTTGGTGACAGTGACGTTGCCGGTGAACCCGCCCGGCCACTGGCTGGCGACCGAGTAGGCCACCTGGCAGCCGGCGGCCGCCTGGGCGGACACGGAGGTCAACAGCGCAGCGCTGACCAGGGTGGCGGTGGCTGCGGCAGTGGTGGCGATCAGCGTCATTCGACGCCGTCCTGTGCGCATGCTGCTTCCTTTCGAGAAGGCGGACGGAGGTGTCGCGACGCCCATGCCCGTGGGCGGCGAGTCTCGGCCGGGACCAGTGGTCCTCGGGCCCGCCAGTGCAGGTTCGTGAAGGAAAGCGGCTCCCGCGCTCGCGCCCGCCAACGAAGAGGCAAGCGCTTTCCCGATAAGAACATAGAAGTATCTGAATGTAAATGGCCGGGACGGCCGGTGCGCTGCTGCCGGGACGGCCGGTGCGCTGCGCACCGGCCGTCCCGGTGGATCAGCAGCCGGTGCCGCTGAGTTTCACGGTGCCCGGCGCGCTGGCCGTGCCGTTGGCGGTGAAGCCCACCGTCACCGACCCGCCCGCCGGCAGGGACGGGGCATGGCTCGGAGCCGCCGCGGTGACCGTCGTACCGGACTGCGTGACGGTGGCGTTCCAGCCACTGCCCAACGTCACCCCGGAGGGCCAACTCCAGGCGACCGACCACGGGTTCACAGCGCCCGAGCCGGTGTTCTTCACTGTCAACTCGCCCTGGAAGCCGCCCTGCCAGGCGTTGACCTGCCGGTAGGTGGCCGTGCAGGCGCCGGTCGGTGGGTCCGTCGGCGGATCCGTCGGCGGATCCGTCGGCTCACCGGTGCCGCCACCGGACGGCGCGATCAGGTACGGCTGGAGGATCGCCTGCTTGGCGGTGTTGACGTTCGTCCAGTCGTCGAGCGCGATCCCGCCGGTGTCACCCGAGTTGGGATTCCACGACCAGTAGGTGAAGGACATCCCGGTCACCCCGGTCCCGGTGTACGCCATCAGCTTCTCCAGCCACACCTTGTCCTTCGGGTCGACCAGTGTGCTGCCGAACTCACCCATCATGATCGGGGCGATGTTCTGCTTGTAGAGGTAACCGAAGTACTTGTCCCAGATGGCCGGCATGTTCGCCGGGTAGTCCGGGGCGTCGAACCAGGTCTGCCGGTACACCGAGGTGGCGTACTCGTGCGGCGAGTAGACCAACCGGTTCGCCACGCTCAGCCGGACCGGGAACTGACCCGCCTTCGACAGGTTGCCGCCCCACCAACCGCAGTCCTCGTCGTTGCTGGTGTCGCCGTCCCAGACGTTGGAGAGGCCACCGCTCGGGCAGCTCACCCCCTCCACGAAGATCAACCAGTTGGGCTGGACGCCGAGGATGGCGTTCCCGGCCCGTTCGGCGGCGAGCCGCCAGTCCCGGGTGGTGTCGCCACAGCCCCAGCACGCGCCGGTGGCCGCCGGGTTGGTGCCCTCCGCGTGCGGCTCGTTGTGCAGGTCGGCGCCGATCACCGTCGGGTTGCCCGCGTACCGCTGGGCGAGCATCTTCCAGTCGTTGATCCAGGTCGCCTCGGAAACCGTCGACGTGTACCAGAGTGGCGACTGCCCGGCCGCCGTCGGCCGGTGCCGGTCCAGGATGATCCGCATGCCCTTGCTGCCGGCGTAGTCGATCACCTTGTCCAGGATCTGCAACGGCGACAACCCGATCAGGTCCGGGTTGACGAAGTCGTTGATCCCACTGGCGGTCGCACCCGGCTTCAGCGCGTCGTTCGAGTACGGCACCCGCAACGTGTTGTAACCCAGCCGGGCCATCGTGTCGAGCTGTCCCCGCCACGGGTTGTTCGACCACAGCCCGTGGAAGGTCTTGTTGTCGGTCTCCATGCCGAACCAGTTGATGCCGGTCAACCGGACCGTCGTACCGGTGCTGTCCACGATCTGGTTGCCACTGGTACGCAGATAACCCGTACCGGTGCCGGCGGCGACGGCCGGGCTGGTGCTGACGGCGGCGGCGAGGAACACGCCGGCCGCGACGGTGACGAGCGCGGTGAGCGCGCCGCCGAGAGCTTGAGGACGGAACAATTCGAGCTCCACTTCGGAGGTCCGACGCCGTCCAGGAACGACGCCGGCGGGCGGCCGTCGGCACGTCGCGGTCCCCCAAGGGGTACGCGGACAGCACACGACGGCCCATGTCACGCGGACGTGGTCACTCGCGGAAGCTCACCGGCGGCCCTCGACGGCGGATGTTCCGCCTTCGTCGCCCTCGCGCCGGTGGCCCTACCTGGCTCCGTCGCTCATTCTGATCAGCCCACGTCAATGCGTCAACCTGCCCGCTCACACCGCCCGCCCGTACCGCCCGGCCTGGCGTGGTGTGGAGTGGCGCTGCCCGCGCCGCGCGTCCGTTCCCAACGCGCTCCCCCGCACATGATCGTGCTCCAACCTGGATGTAGTGGTTTCCCGGCACCAGGTGGCCACTACATCCTGGATCGAGCATGACCTTGGTGGGCGCGGATGCGCCGAACCCGGCTCCCGATCCCCCAGCACCCCCTGCTGGTCGTCGAGAGCCGCCCACCATCAGGGGCGGACACGCGGGAGCCCCCGGTCCCGCTGGGGGACCGGGGGCTCCGGACGTCGTCAGCTCAGCCGGCCTGCTCGGCGAGTTGGAGGAACTGCCGCTTGGAGGCGAGGGCCTGCTCAGCCTCCTTGATCCGGCGTGCGTCCCCGGCGCTCTGCGCCCGGGCCAGCCGGTCCTCGGCCTCCGCCACCTGCGCCCGCATCTGGGCGAGCAGCGGGTTGTCCTCCTTGGTGGTGCGGCGCCACGCCGAGTCCATCACGTCACGGACCTTGTCGTCGATGACGCGCAGTCGGCGCTCCAGCCCGGCGGCTGCCTCGCGGGGCACCCGGCCGGCCTCGTGCCACTGGGCCTGGATCTCCCGCAGCTTGGCCTGGGCGCCCTTCGGGTCGGCGTCGATGTCCAACGCCTCGGCCTCGGCGATCAGGGCCTGCTTGCGCTCCAGGTTGCCGCGCTGCTCGTTGTCCCGTGCGGAGAAGACCTCGCTGCGCCGGCTGAAGAAGGCGTCCTGCGCACCCCGGAACCGTTCCCAGAGCTTCTGCTCGGCCTCCTTGGAGGCGCGCGGAGCGGCCTTCCACTGGGTCATCAGGTCCTTGAGCTGGTTGGCGGTGGCGGCCCAGTCGGTGGAGTCGGAGAGCTTCTCCGCTTCGGCGACCAACTCCTCCTTGGCGGTCTGGGCCTGCTTGCGCTGCGAGTCCAGGGACGCGAAGTGGGCGCCGCGGCGGCGGGTGAAGCCGTCCCGGGCGGCGGCGAACCGCTTCCACAGCTCACCGTCGGCCTTCTTGTCGACCCCGCGGATGGTCTTCCACTCGTCGAGGATCTCCTTGAGCCGGTCCCCGGCGGTCTTCCACCCGGTGGATTCGGCGGCCAGCTTCTCGGCCTCCTCGACCAGCGCGGTCTTGCGGGCCAGGGCCTCGCCGCGAGCGGCGTCCCGGGCGGCGCGCGCCTCGCCGGCCTTCTCCTCGGCGAGGGTCGCCAGCTTGTCCAGGCGGGTGGCCAGCGCGTCGATGTCGCCGACCACGTTGGCCTCGGGCAGCGTGGCACGGATCCGCCGGATCGTGCTCAAGGAGTGCCCGGCGTCCGCCGCACCCGACTTGAGTCGCGCCTCGGTCAGGTCCACCTCGGTCACCAGGTCGGCGAAGCGACGGGCGAAGTGTGCCAGGCCCTCCTCCGGTGCTCCCGCCTGCCAGGATCCGACCACCCGCTCTCCCTCGGTGGTCTTGACGTACACGGTGCCGTCCGCGTCCACCCGTCCGAAGGCAGTCCAGTCGCTCATGTACCCATCCTCGTTCTCCCGGCGTCGAGGGATCGATCCCCCGTCGCCGCCACGGCGCAGCCAAGTTGCTTCCGGCATTGTCACAGGTCCGACCCGGTCCGCGTCGAGCGCCTATCGCCGACCGTGACCATACGGTGTCCTAGGGGCCGAATGACCGGATCGGCGCGGAGACGCACCGGGGATTCCCGCTACGGTGGACGGGTGCCACTGGTCGCTGCCGCCGTCTGCCCGCATCCGCCCCTGCTCGTGCCCGAGGTGGCCGGCTCCGCAGCCCCGGAGTTGGACGGTCTGCGGGCGGCCTGCGACACCGCCGTACGCCGGCTGTTGGCCGCCGATCCGGACATTGTGGTGCTGGTGGGCACCGGCCCGGTGACCGGCCCGATCCGCACCCCGGCGACCGGTTCTCTCCAGCCCTGGGGTGTCGACCTGGACGTGCCGTTGGTGCCAGGCCTTCCGGACCGGGGCGCGGTGCTGCCGTTGAGCCTGACCATCGGCGCGTGGTTGCTGGCCCGTCACGACACCCGACCGCCGGTGACGGCAGTGCAGGTGGCCGCCGACGCCGGCCCGGCCGAGCTGGCCGCGCTCGCCGACGAGGTCGGCGCCGCCGGTGACCGGGTGGCGTCGCTGGTGCTCGGGGACGGGTCGGCCTGCCGGGGAGAGAAAGCACCCGGGTACGACGACGCGCGCGCCCTCCCGTACGACCAGAGTGTCGCCGCGGCGCTGGCCGACGCGGACCTGGACGCCCTGCTCGGCCTCGACCCGGTGGTGTCGACGGAGCTGAAGGCCGCCGGTCGCGCCCCCTGGCAGGTGCTCGCCGGCGCGGCCCGCGCGGCTGGCGGTGGGTGGCGTGGCGAGTTGCTGCACGACTCCGCTCCCTACGGGGTGGCCTACTTCGTGGCGTCCTGGGAGCGGGTGTGACGGGCACGGTTGTCGCTGTGGTCGGCCCGACCGCGGCTGGCAAGTCCGCGCTGAGCATCGCGTTGGCGCACGCCTTGGACGGCGAGGTGGTCAATGCGGACTCGATGCAGCTCTACCGGGGCATGGACATCGGCACCGCGAAGCTGACCCTCGCCGAGCGGGACGGGGTGCCGCATCACCTGCTGGACGTCTGGGACGTCACCGAGCCGGCGAGCGTCGCGGAGTACCAGCGACTGGCCCGCGCGGCGGTGGACGACATCCTGTCCCGAGGGCGGGTGCCGTTGCTGGTCGGTGGCTCCGGGCTGTACGTACGGGCGGTGCTGGAGCGCTTCGAGTTCCCCGGCACGGACGCGGCGCTGCGGGACCGGCTGGAACGGGAGTTGGCCGAGGTCGGCCCCGCCCCGCTGTACGCGCGGCTGCGCGCCGCCGACCCGGTCGCCGCCGAGGGCATCCTGCCTGGCAACGGTCGGCGGATCGTGCGGGCGCTGGAGGTGATCGAGCTCACCGGCGCGCCGTTCGCCGCCTCGCTGCCGCAGCCCACGCCGTACTACCCGTCGGTGCAGCTCGGCGTCGACCTGGACACCGGCCTGCTCGACGAGCGGATCGCCCTGCGGGTCGACCGGATGTGGGCCGACGGCCTGGTGCCGGAGACCCGTGAGCTGGTCGGGCGCGGGCTGGCCGGGGGGCGGACGGCGAGTCGGGCGCTCGGCTACCAGCAGGTGCTGCGCCTGCTCGCCGGTGAGCTGACCGAGGCGCAGGCGCACGAGGAGACGGTCCGGGCGACCCGGCGCTTCGTCCGCCGGCAGCGGTCCTGGTTCCGCCGTGACCCGCGGATCCACTGGCTGGACTCGACGACCCCGGACCTGATCGGGGCCGCCCTGCGTCTGGTGCCGGCCGCTGCGCGATGATGGGGGCGTGGAGTTCACCAAGGGCCACGGCACCGGCAACGACTTCGTCCTTCTTCCCGACCCGGACGGTCAGCTCGACCTGACCCCGGAGCTGGTCGCGGCGCTCTGCGACAGGCGTCGGGGCATCGGCGCGGACGGCGTGCTGCGGGTGGTCCGCGCGGCCAAGCATCCGGACGGCGCGGGTCTGGCCGGCGAGGCCGAGTGGTTCATGGACTACTGGAACGCCGACGGCTCGTTCGCCGAGATGTGTGGCAACGGCGCCCGGGTCTTCGTGCGCTACCTGCTCGACACCGGGTTGGCCACGCCGGCCGGCGCGGCGCTGCCGGTGGCGACCCGGGCCGGCGTCGTGCGTGCGCTGGTCGAGGGCGACGTCGTGTCCGTCGAGATGCGCCGACCCCAGGTGTACGACAGTTCCGCCGCCACCCTCGGCGGGCTGACCCTGGCCGGTGCGGTCGTGGACGTGGGCAACCCGCATCTGGTCTGCGTGTTGCCGGCCGGCGTGGAGCTGTCGGCGCTGGACCTGACCGTCGCGCCCGGGTTCGACCCGGCGGTCTTCCCGAGTGGGGTGAACGTGGAGTTCATCGTGGCGGGTGACCCGGTCGACGGCAGCGACGAGCACAGCCTGATGCGGGTGTACGAGCGCGGTAGCGCCGAGACCCTGTCCTGCGGCACCGGTGCCTGCGCGGTGGGTGCCGTGGCGCTGCGCGACGCCGGGCGAAACACCGGCGTGGTCGCGGTCGACGTGCCCGGAGGCCGCCTCACGGTGACGGTCACCGCCGACTCCTGCTGGCTCTCCGGCCCCGCCGTCCTGGTGGCCACCGGCGAGCTGAACCCAACAGCGCTCCGCCCCTAACAGCCCCCCCCCCCCCCCCCCCCCCCCCCCCCCCCCCCCCCCCCCCCCCTCTTTACCAAAGGGGTTTCGTCAGGTTTCCGCTACTTCCTTACGCAAACCCCTTGTTACACGCGCGGGGCCGGGGGGGGTGGCGGTGGTGGGTGTGGGGGGGGCGGGGCCGGGCCGCCGCTCTGGGGGGGGGGGGGGGGGCGGGGTGGTGGGGGGGTGGAGGGGCCGGGGCG
>NZ_JAKKFE010000045.1:0-35698 GCF_022230935.1 Micromonospora hortensis | reverse complement strand
TGCGCCCTGCGCCCTGCGCCCAAGATCGTGCTCGATCCTTGATGTAGTGGCCTCCGCGACGATCCGAGGGAACTACATCCAGGATCGAGCACGATCTTGCCGTCGCACCCCTTGATCGGCGGCCAAGATCCGCGCAACTTCCCGGATGTAGCTGCCTGCGGCGGCTGGGAGGCCGCAACATCCCCGATGTTGCGCGGATCTTGGCCGCGACCATCACCGACCGACCGAACCGGGCGCAGCGCGGCGCGGCGCACCGCGGCGCGGCGCACCGCAGCGCGGCGCACCGCGGCGCACCGCACCGCAGCGCGGCGCACCGCAGCGCACCGCAGCGCACCGCGGCGCGGCGCGGCTGGATGAGCGCCGCACGCGCCCGCTGAATTGTTTTCGACATCGGCTATTGACGTCGCCGTAACAGGTGGCCTAGCGTCCTGTCGAACCGCTTCGTCGAAACGCTTCGACGACGTTCGGGAGCGGTCCCACCCCAGGCCGGAGGAGGTGCGCGGTGGCCACCATGCACGACGTCGCCCGCCTCGCACAGGTCTCGGTCAGCACCGTCTCGTACGTGCTCACCGGCACCCGGCCGATCTCGCAGGCCACCCGCAACAAGGTGCTCGCCGCGATGGCGCAGCTCGACTACCAGCCCAACGCGATGGCCCGTGGGCTGGCCAGTCGTCGCAGCCGGATCCTCGGCCTGCTGATGCCGATGGACGAGCGCGGCCTCGGCGCCACCGAAACCGCCTTCGTCACCGGTGCCGCCGCGGCGGCCAGCGTCGCCGGCTATCACCTGGTGCTCTCGCCGGTCGGCGGGGGCGACCTCGACGACCTGCGTCGGCTGGCCAGTCAGCGGATGCTCGACGGCGTCGTGCTGATGGAGGTCCAGTTGGCCGACAAGCGGGTCACAGTGCTCCAGGAGACGGGGGTGCCGCTGGTGCTGATCGGCCGTACCGGCGACACCAGCACGCTCTCCTACGTCGACATCGACTTCGACCAGACCGTCCGGGAGGCCGTCGCGCATCTGGTCGACCTCGGGCACCGGCGCATCGTCTACGTCAACCACTCGGCCGCCACGCTGGCCAGCGGTTACGGGCCCGCGTTGCGTACCCGGGACGCCTTCACCGCGGCGATGACCGGGCACGGCCTGGAGCCGGTGATGATCGCGGCCGAGGACAGCGCCGCCGGCGGGCGGGCCGCCCTGGCCGCCGCGTTCGCACAGGCCCCGGAGCTGACCGCGGTGCTGGCCATGAACGAGACGGCGATCTTCGGCATCCTCGGCGAGCTGACCGGCCGAGGGTTGTCAGTGCCCGACGACGTCTCCGTCGTCTCGATGGTCACCTCGCCGCAGGTCGCCGAGTTGGCCACCCCGGCGCTGACCGCCATGACGTCGCCCGGTTCGGCGCTCGGCCGGATCGCGATCGAGGCGCTGACGCGCCACCTGGACGGCCCCGCAGACCTTCGTCACCAGCAACTGCTGCCGTGCGCGTTGGAGATCCGGGGGTCGACCGCCGCGCCCCGAAGCCGCCAGCCAATGGGGGCCGATCAGTAAATGGCCCGCCGCCGCGCTGCAACGCGACGACGGGCCCCGTGAAGTACCGGCTAGTACTCAACGAGGAGGATGCTAATGCAGCGATTCCGCCGGCTCGTCGCCGCGATCGCCCTGGCGGCGACTGCGACGACCACCGTGGCCGCCTGCGGCAGTGGTGACAACGGGGACAACAGCGACGCCAAGGTTCTCAAGCTCTGGCACTACGAGAGCGAGAACAGCGCCATGGGCATCGGCTGGGACCGGGCGATCGAGATCTTCAAGTCCGAGCACCCGGGCGTCGAGGTGCGCTTCGAGCGCAAGGCGTTCGAGCAGATCCAGCAGAACGCGGGCATGATCATCAACTCGTCCGAGGGCCCGGACATCATGGAGTACAACAAGGGCAACGCGACCGCCGGGCTGCTCTCCTCCCAGGGCCTGCTGGCCGACCTGAGCAGCGAGGCCGACAAGCGCGGCTGGGCCGGCAAGCTCAGCTCCAGCCTGCAGACCACCGCCCGGTACAGCGACAAGGGCGTGATGGGCTCCGGCAAGTGGTTCGGTGTGCCGAACTACGGCGAGTACGTCACTGTCTACTACAACAAGGACCTGTTCCAGAGCAACGGCGTCAAGGTCCCGACCAGCATGGCCGAGATGACCGCCGCGATGGACACCTTCGTCGGCAAGGGCGTCACCCCGCTGGGCATGGCCGGCGCCGAGTACCCGGCCGGGCAGCTCTTCTACCAGCTCGCCCTCTCCAAGGGCGACCGGCAGTTCGTCGACAACTACCAGCTCTACAAGAACCCTGTCGACTTCAAGGCCGACCCGCTCAAGTACGGCGCGGACACCTTCGCCCAGTGGGTGCAGAAGGGCTACGTCGCGAAGAACTCGGCCAGCCTCAAGGCCGAGGACATGGGCACCGCCTTCATCGGCGGCAAGGTTCCGATGATCGTCTCGGGTAGCTGGTGGTACGGCCGGTTCAAGACCGAGATGAAGGCCAACTGGGACACCTTCCTCTTCCCCGGCAACACCCTGCAGGCCGGCTCCTCCGGCAACCTCTGGGTGGTCCCGGAGAACAGCAAGGCCAAGAGCCTGGCGTACGACTTCATCGACATCACCCTGCGTCCGGAGATCCAGGACCTGATCGGCAACAACGGTGGCGTTCCGGTCGCCGCTGACGCGTCGAAGATCAGCGACCCGAAGGACCGCAAGCTGATCGAGGACTTCAACACGGTCAGCAAGGCCGACGGGCTCGCCTTCTACCCGGACTGGCCGGTCCCCGGCTACTACGACGTGCTGGTCTCCGGCTTCCAGGGCCTGATCAACGGCTCGAAGTCGCCCGACCAGGTTCTCGACACGATCGCCAAGCCGTACGCCGATGGCGTCAAGGAGATCACCGGCAAGTGACACGGCGAGCGGCGGGCGCGACCGGCACCACCGGCGCGCCCGCCCGCCCCGCCGGGAAGGATCTTCCATGGCAGTCTCCGAGACGGTCGCCGCCACACCGCCGGCCGCGACCCCCACCCCGCCCGCGCCCAGCCGCAGACGCCGCGGCCGCAACGCGGCGTACTGGCTCTACCTGCTCCCCGGAGCTGTGCTCTTCCTCCTGGTCATCGGCGCGCCGCTGGTCGGCACCCTCTACCTGTCGCTGACCAAGTGGTCCGGCATCGGCGACCCCCGGTGGGTCGGCCTGGACAACTACCAGCAGTTGCTGCAGGACGACGTGTTCTGGGCGTCGTTCCGCAACACCGTCTGGATGCTCGTCGCGATGGTGGTGGTGCCCACAGTGCTCGGGCTGCTGCTCGCCGCTGTGCTCTTCGACGTCATCGGCCGCCGGTTCAAGCCCCGCACCGCCGCCGCGCTGCGGGCCGCGTTCTACCTCCCGCAGGTGCTGCCCGTGGTGGTCGCCGGCATCGTCTGGGGTTGGATCCTGCGCCCCGACGGCGCGTTCAACAGCCTCCTCGACGCGGTCGGTCTCGGCGCGTTACGCCACGACTGGCTCGGCGACCCGGGCACCGCCCTGCCGGCCGTGATGGCGGTGATGATCTGGGTGCAGATCGGCTACCCGGTGGTCGTCTTCATGGCGGCGTTGCAGCGGGTCGACCCCGAGCTGTACGAGGCAGCCGAGGTCGACGGCGCGAACTGGCTGCACCGGTTCCGGGCGATCACCCTTCCGCAGATCCGGCCGGAGACCTTCGTGGTGGCCCTGACCTGCACGATCGCCGCGTTGAAGGTGTTCGGGCCGATCTTCGCCCTGACCCGGGGTGGCCCGGACAATGCCACGAACGTGCCCTCGTACTTCGCCTACTACACGTTCTTCAAGAAGCTGCAGGTCGGCTACGGCTCCGCGATCTCCATGGTGCTGACACTGATCATCGTGGTGGTGGCCGGGATCTTCATCTGGATGCAGGCCCGCAGCGAGCGCCGGGACCGGGGGTTCTGACATGGCCGTCACGCTCACACCGAGCACCGCGCCGGTGCGGCCGGCCCGGCCCGTACGCGATCGACACCACCGCGGCGTCAGCCGCTGGGTGGTGCTCGCCCTGGTCACCCTCGGCGCGCTCGTCATGCTGGTGCCGTTCGCGTTCATGCTGCTCAACGCGTTCAAGTCGCCCGGCGACTACTCCTCGGGCGGCCCGCTGAGCTGGCCGACGGAGTTCTACACGAAGGGCCTGCGCACGTACTGGACCGAAGTGAACTTCCCGCTGAAGTTCTGGAACTCGGCGATCATCGCCGGCTCGGTGGCAGTGTTCGGCGTCGCCGTGTCACTGCTCAACGCGTACGCGCTGGGTATCGGCCGGGTCCGGGGCCGGCTGTGGATCGTCGGTCTGTTCCTGCTGGCCAACATGCTGCCGCAGGAGGCGCTGATCTACCCGCTGTACTACGCGGCGAAGCAGGTCGGCCTCTACAACACCCAGCTCTCGGTGATCATCATCTTCACCGTGATCCAGAGCGCGTTCGGCACGTACCTGCTCGCCTCGGTGATGGGCACGTTCCCGCGTTCGCTGCTGGAGGCCGCCGCGCTGGACGGCGCCGGCAAGTGGACGGTGCTGTGGCGGGTGGTCTTCCCCAACCTGCGACCCACCCTCGCGGTGCTGCTCATCTTCTTCTTCATCTGGACGTGGAACGAGTTCCTCATCCCGCTGGTCATGCTGATCGACAACCAGACGCAGACCATTCCGGTTGCGCTCGCGTCGTTGCAGGGCGACCGGCTGATGGACGCTCCGACCACAAACGCCGGCGCGCTGATCAGCCTGGTGCCGGCCATCCTCTTCTTCCTCATCTTCCAGCGCACTCTGGCGCGCGGCATCACGGCAGGAGCCGAGAAGTGAAGTTCACCGACGGGTACTGGCAGCTGCGCCCCGGCGTCAGCGTCCTGCGGCCCGGCACCGTGGAGTCGGTCGAGCCGGACGAGCGCGGCTTCACCGTCTTCGCACCGACCGGTCAGATCACCGGCCGCGGCGACACCCTCAACCGCCCCCTGGTCACCGTCCGGTTCTTCTCCCCCGCCCCCGGCGTCATCGGGGTGACCGTCGCCCACCACACCGGAGGGCTGCCCCGCGAGCCGCACTTCGGGCTGAGCACCGACGAGACGCACCCGGTCACCGTCGACGTCACCGGGCTCAGCGCGACCCTGACCACCGGCGAGCTGACCGCGCGGGTCGCGCTCATCGACGGGTGGCGGGTCGACTTCCTGCACGGCGACCGGCTGCTCACCGCGTCCACCGCCCGCAGCATCGGCGTCGTCACCGACGCCGAGGGCCGCCGGCACGTACACGAACGGCTCGCCCTCGGTGTCGGTGAGACGGTGTACGGGTTGGGCGAGCGTTTCGGCCCGTTCGTCAAGAACGGGCAGACAGTCGACATCTGGAACGCCGATGGCGGCACCGCCAGCGAGCAGGCGTACAAGAACGTGCCGTTCTACCTGAGCAGCGCCGGCTACGGGGTCTTCGTGGACCACCCGGAGCACGTGTCGTTCGAGGTCGGCTCCGAGGTCGTCACGCAGACCCAGTTCAGCGTCGAGGGCCAGTCGCTCACCTACTACGTCGTCGACGGGCCCCAACCGAAGGACGTGCTGCGCCGGTACACCGCCCTCACCGGCCGTCCGGCCCGAATTCCCGCCTGGTCGTACGGCCTGTGGTTGTCCACCTCGTTCACCACCTCGTACGACGAGAAGACGGTGACCGAGTTCGTCGACGGGATGGCCGAGCGCGGGCTGCCGCTGTCGGTGTTCCACTTCGACTGTTTCTGGATGCGTCAGTTCCACTGGGTCGACTTCATCTGGGACCCGGCGACCTTCCCCGACCCGGAGGGGATGCTGCGCCGGCTGCGCGAGCGCGACCTGAAGGTGTGCGTCTGGATCAACCCGTACATCGCGCAGCGCTCGTACCTCTTCGAGGAGGGCCGCGAGGCTGGTTACCTGGTGCGCAACCCGGACGGTTCGGTCTGGCAGTGGGACAAGTGGCAGGCCGGCATGGCGCTTGTCGACTTCACCAACCCGGACGCGGTCCGCTGGTTCACCGGCAAGCTCAAGGCCCTGCTGGACATGGGCGTCGACTGCTTCAAGACCGACTTCGGCGAGCGCATCCCTACCGACGTGGTGTGGCACGACGGCTCGGACCCGCAGCGGATGCACAACTACTACTCGTACCTCTACAACAAGGCGGTCTTCGAGCTGCTGGAGACCGAGCGCGGCGAGGGCGAGGCGGTGCTGTTCGCCCGCTCGGCCACTGCCGGCGGGCAGCAGTTCCCGGTGCACTGGGGCGGCGACTGCGAGTCGACGTTCGTCGCGATGGCCGAGTCGCTGCGCGGCGGGTTGTCCCTGGCGGCGTCCGGCTTCGGCTACTGGAGCCACGACATCGGCGGCTTCGAGGGCACTCCCGACCCGGCGGTGTTCAAGCGGTGGGTCGCCTTCGGGCTGCTCTCCTCGCACTCCCGGCTGCACGGGTCCGGCTCGTACCGGGTGCCGTGGGCCTACGACGAGGAGGCGGTGGACGTGCTGCGGCACTTCACCCACCTCAAGCTCGGCCTGATGCCGTACCTGGCGGCCGCCGCCCAGGACGCACACCGCGACGGGACTCCGGTGATGCGGCCGATGTTCCTGGAGTTCCCGGACGACCCGGCGACGGCGCACCTGGACCGGCAGTACATGCTCGGCCCGGACGTGCTGGTCGCCCCGGTGCTCAGCGCCGACGGCGACGTCACGTACTACGTTCCCGCCGGCACCTGGACGCACCTGGTCACCGGCGCGCAGGTCACCGGCCCGGCCTGGTTGACCGAGAAGCACGGCTTCGACAGCCTGCCGGTGCTGGCCCGACCGGGCGCTGTCATCCCGTTCGGCTCGCGCACCGACCGACCGGACTACGAGTGGGCCGACGATGTGCGGCTGCGGGTGTACGCACCGACCGAGGGGCAGCGGACCCGAGTACGGGTACCGTCACCCGGCAACGGGCCGGGCGCCGAGTTCGACGTGCGCTACGAGGGTGGGACGGCCAGCGCCGAGCTGGTAGCCGGCACCTCGACGGGTTACATCTGCGAGATCCAGGGGACGGAACGATGACGCAACACCACTTCCCGGAGAGCTTCGTCTGGGGCTCGGCTACCGCCGCGTACCAGATCGAGGGCGCGGCGACCGAGGACGGGCGCGGGCCGTCCATCTGGGACACCTACAGCCACACACCGGGTCGGACCCTCAACGGTGACACCGGTGACGTGGCCGCCGACCACTACCACCGGTGGGCCGACGACCTCGGGCACATCGCCGACCTGGGGCTCGGCGCGTACCGGTTCTCCATCTCCTGGCCCCGGGTGCAGCCGGGCGGCTCGGGCCGGTTCAACCAGGCCGGCATCGACTTCTACTCGCGGCTGGTGGACGGGCTGCTGGAGCGGGGCGTCCGCCCGGTGGCCACCATGTACCACTGGGACCTGCCGCAGGAGTTGGAGGACGCCGGCGGGTGGGCGGCGCGGGAGACCGCGTTGCGCTTCCAGGAGTACGCGGCGGGCATCGTCGGCGCGCTGGGCGACCGGGTGCACACCTGGACGACGCTCAACGAGCCGTGGTGCTCCGCGTACCTGGGCTACGCCTCCGGCGTGCACGCGCCGGGTCGGACCGAACCGGCGGCGGCGCTGGCCGCGGTGCACCACCTCAACCTCGCGCACGGCCTGGCCGGTCGGGTGGTCCGGGAGCTGGCCCCGTCCGCGGAGCTGTCGGTGACGCTGAACCTGCACGTCATCCGGGGCGCGTCCGACTCGGCCGCCGACCAGGACGCGGTCCGGCGGATCGACGCCCTGGCCAACCGGGCGTTCCTCGGCCCGATGCTGGACGGGGAGTACCCGGCCGACCTGCTGGCCGACACCGCCTCCGTCACCGACTGGTCGTTCGTCCGCGAGGGCGACGAGAAGCTGATCGCGGTGCCGCTGGACGTGCTCGGGGTCAACTACTACTCCAGCACCCTGGTCCGGGCCTGGGACGGGGTGTCGGCCCGCTCGGACGCCGACGGGCACGGCGCGTCGACCTGGACGCCGTGGGTCGCCGCGGCGAACGTCGACTTCCTGCCGCAGCCCGGCCCGTACACGGCGATGGGGTGGAACATCGACCCGCCGGCGCTGACCGAGCTGCTGCTGCGCCTCCAGCGTGAATACCCCCACCAGCCCATGATGATCACCGAGAACGGCGCGGCGTTCGACGATGTGGTGTCGGCCGACGGCCGCATCCACGACGAGCGGCGGATCGACTACCTGCGGCGACACATCGGCGCGATGGCCGACGCCCGCGCGCAGGGCGCGGATGTGCGCGGCTACTTCGTCTGGTCGTTGCTGGACAACTTCGAGTGGGGCTACGGCTACGACCGTCGCTTCGGCATCATCCGGGTCGACTACGACACCCAGGTCCGCACCTGGAAGGACAGCGCCCACTGGTACCAGCGCCTCGCCGCCACCGGTGAGCTGGACCAGGCACAGGACTAACTGAGGAGCGTGATGTCTGTGAGTCATCGTGATGACTCACAGACATCACGCACTTCGGGGAGCCCGGCAGGACGCGTCCTCAGACCCCGACGCGCTGCGGCGGGACGGTGAGCCCGTACATCTCCATCAGCTCCGGAGTGTCGACCCGGCTGCCGTCGGCCACCGAGTCGCAGGCGATGTCGACGATCTGGTCCTTGTGCGCCAACAGGTACGGCCGGGCGCCCACGTCGGCGCTGGCCAGGGTGGCGATGCCGGGCCAGTGCCGGCGGCCGAACAGCATCGGGTAGCCGCGCAACCCGTCGTAGGTGGCGCAGACCAGCACGTCCGGGTACGGCAGCGCGGCCACCCGGCTGACCGCCTCGGCGGTCAGGCCCGGCATGTCGACAGGGACCACCACCACCGCCTCGATCCCCTCGTCGTCCATGGCGGCCAGGCCGGCCCGGATGGACGAGCCGACTCCGGTGCCCCACGCCTTGTTGATCACAACGGTCGCCTTGCCCAGGTCGGCGGTTTCCTGGACCTGCTCGGCGGCAGCGCCCAGGACGACCACGATCTGCTCGCAGCCCGCCTCGGTCATCGTGTCGATCATCTGATTCACCAGGGGCTTGTCACCCTGGTGCAGCAGCGCCTCGGGACCACCGATCCGTCGTCCCCCGCCTGCGGCGATGATCATTCCTGCGATCCGGTTCAGCTGCGCCCCCTCCAGCACGGGACGGACCGTGACCGTTCCGTCCCCTCCTACGGACACTGCAACGAGGACGGCCAGCCGGGGGTGGCGGGGCGAAAAGGAGAAATAGCACAACCGTTACACGACCGGCATCCGCCGCCACGGACACTGCGCAGGTCAGGCCGCGTCGGCGTAGCAGTCGACGATGGACAGGTCCAGTGGGAAGCGGACCGGCGTCGCACCGAAGAGCAACGCGGAGGCGCGCTCGCCCGACCGATTGACAGCCTCGGCGACCGCATCGGCCTGATCGGCGGGCGCGTGCACGACCACCTCGTCGTGCTGGAAGAAGACCAGCTCGGCGTCGGTGCCGGACAGCTCCGTGCGCAGCGTGGCCAGCAACGTGGAGGCCCACTCCGCCGCCGTGGCCTGGATGACGAAGTTGCGGGTGAAGCGCCCCCGGGACCGGGCGGCACGCGCCCGGGGACTGTGCGGGTCACCCGCCCCCTCCGGATCGGAGGGCTCGTCGTCGAGATCACCGAACCCGGCCGAGCCGGGCGGACACGTCCGCCCCAGCCACGACCGCACCAGCCCGCCGTTCTCACCGGTACGCGCCGCCGCCTCCACGTAACCGAACGCCGTCGGGTAGCTGCGCTTGAGCACCGCCAACGCGGGCACCGCGGCCCCGCCGGTCTGCCCGTACATCGCGCCGAGCAACGCCACCTTGGCCTTGGCCCGGTCGCCGCCGAACGAGTCCCGGGCCAGGGCCGCGTAGAGGTCACCGGCACCACCCGCCGCCGCCAACCGCGCGTCGCCGGAGACCGCGGCCAGCACCCGGGGCTCCAACTGGCCGGCATCGGCGACCACCAACCGCCAGCCCGGATCGGCCACCACCGCCCGCCGGATCACCTTGGGGATCTGCAACGCTCCACCACCCCGGGTGGCCCACCGGCCGGAGACGACACCGGCCGGCACGTACTCCGGTTGGAACCGGCCGCCCCGCGCCCACTGATCGAGCCAGGACCAGCCGTGCGCCGTCCAGATCCGGTAGAGCTCCTTGTATTCCAGCACCAGCGGCACCGCCGGATGGTCCACCCCGCGCAGCACCCAGGCCCGGGTGTTGGGCAGCTCCACCCCGACCCGGGCGAACGCCTTCAGCAGCTCCGCCGGGGAGTCGGTGTGCAGGCCGCGTACGCCGAGCGCGTCGGCGATCCGGGCGGCCAGCTCGGCGAGTCGGCGTGGCGGGCCACCGACCGGGGACGCCTCGCCGAGCAGCTCGTGCAGGATCTCGTTGTGCACGTCGGCACGCCAGGGCAGCCCGGCGGCGCCCATCTCCGCCGCGATCAGCGCGCCGGCCGACTCGGCGGCCACCAGCAACCGGAACCGGCCGGGGTGCTCGGTCGCGGCGACGCGGGTGAGCTGGTCGGCGTACACCTGGGTCAGTGCCTCGATGCCCGGGCCCGACGGACCGGGCAGTGTGTCGAAGAGCGCCCCCTGCCCGTGCCCGGGCGGCGCGGCGGCGCGCGGCGGCGGGTCGGGCGGCACCGCCGCGCCGGTCAGCCGGGCCCAGGCGGCGGCCAGCGAGCGGGGCTCACCCCAACGGCCGACGTGCCCGAGCAGCAACGCCTCGGTCAACTCCACGTCGTGACACCGATCGACCCGGACGCCCGCGCGCAGCAGCGTCGGGTAGATCGCCGTGGCGGTCGACCAGACCCAGCGCGGGTGCTCGGCGGCCTCGCGGGAAGCGACCGCGGCGACCAGATCGGTGACGACCTCGGGCCGGCCGGTCGGCCGGCCGGTGGCGTCCAGCGGGCACAGCACTCCCCCACCCCGCTCGTCGGACACCACCGCCACCAGCACGAACGTGATTCTGCCTCTCCCGTCCGACAGAAACGGAGGCGCACCTCACCATGATCGGGCCGGTGGGGTGTCAGGGCCGCTCGGTAGCGTGACCGGGTGCCTCCGCAGATCCCGCATCCCGATCCTGGCACCCCCGACGCCCGCGGTCCGATGCGCTACCTCTGGTGGCTGGTCCGCTGCCAACCCTGGCGGGTGCTGCGCGGCAGCCTGATCGGCACGGCCTGGATGATCGGGCTCTCGGTGCGGCCCTACCTGATCGCCCGCGCCGTCGACGACGGGCTGCGCGCACGCGACACCCAGGCCCTGGCGCTCTGGGTCGCGGCCATCGTCGTCGCCGGCGTGGCCCTGTCCTACCTCGGCATCATGCGGCACCGCACGATGACCTTCCTCCGGGAGGACGCCAAGGCCCGCTCGGCGGAGGTTCTGCTGCGTCACCTGTCCCGCATCGGCGCGGTCCTACCCCGTCGGGTCGGGGCGGGCGAGGTGTCCACCATCGGCGGCTCCGACATCGACTGGACGGCGCAGGTGCTGACGCTGACCGGGCCGGGCGTCGGCGCGGTCATCGCGTACGGGGTGATCGCCGTGGTGCTCTGGTCGATCTCCCCGATGCTCGCGCTCTGCGTGCTGGTGGGGGTGCCTGTCGTCGGTCTGATCGTGGGGCCGCTGCTGCGCCGCCTGGAGCAGGTCGAATCGGTCTACCGGCGGCAACAGGGCGCGCTCACCGCCCGATCCGGTGACATCGTGGCCGGGCTGCGGGTGCTCGCCGGGGTGGGCGGCCGGGACCTGTTCGCCCGGCGGTACGCGGCCCGTTCCCAGGAGCTACGCGCCGAGGGCTACCGGGTCGGCGCCGTCAACAGCTGGATCGACGCGGCGACGGTCGCCATCCCAGGGTTGTTCCTGGCGGCGGTGGTGTGGCTGACCGCCCGGATGGCGGTGACCGGTGACGTCACGATCGGCGAGTTGGTCGCCGTCTACGGCTACGTGGCGACCCTGATCGTGCCGGTCTGGTTTCTGCTGGAGGGCAGTTACCAGCTCATCCGCGGTCGGGTCGCCGCCCGACGGATCACCGATCTGCTCAACGTGACACCGGACGACGTCGGTGGCCCGGGCCGCCGGTGGCCGGGCGCCGTGCCCGAGACACGCCGGCCGGACGACCCGGCCGGGCCGGAAGACCCGGTCGACCTGCACGACCCGGTGACCGGCCTGACAGTGCGCGCCGGCCAGCTGACCGCTGTGGCGGCAGACGACCCGGCGGCGGCCGTGGCGTTGGCCGACCGGCTCGGCCGATACGTCGCCAGCGACGTCACCTGGGGCGGCGTGCCGCTGTGCGAGGTCGCCCTGGACGAGGTCCGCGCGCGGATCCTCGTCGCCGACCACGACTCCTACCTCTTCGCCGGCACGCTGCGCGACATCCTGCGCGCCGGGGCCGACGGCGACGACGAACGCATCGGCGCGGCCCTGCGGACCGCCTCGGCGCAGGACGTCGTCGACGCCCTGCCCGCCGGGCTGGACACCCCGATCGACGCCAGAGCCCGGACGCTCTCCGGCGGTCAGCGCCAACGGCTGCGCCTGGCCCGGGCGCTGAGCAGCGAACCGGAGGTGCTGATCCTCGTCGACCCGACGTCGGCGGTGGACGCGCACACCGAGGCGCGGATCGCCGAGCGGCTGCGGGCAGCGCGGGCCGGGCGGACCACAGTGGTGATCGCCACGTCGCCGCTGCTGCTCGGCCGGGCCGACGTGGTCGCGCTCCTGAGCGCCGGCCGGATCACCGCCACCGGCAGCCACGCCGACCTGCTCGACGACGACCCGGCGTACCGGCACCTGGTTGCCCGCGGCAGCGAGGAGGCGTACCGGTGAGCCGGCTGCCCGTCGCCGACCGGGGCACCGTACGCCGGGCCCTGCGGGACATGATCAGCCGGCATCGACGCGCCGTCGGGGTCGTGCTGGCGCTGCACAGCGCCGCCGCGGTCGCCGGGCTCGCCCCGCCGTGGCTGCTGGGCACCATCGTCGACCGGGTCACGGCGGGCGCGAGCGTGGCCACTGTGGACCGACTGGCACTGGCCATCGCCGGCTGCGTCCTGGTCAGCGCCCTGCTCTCCCGGTACGCCCAGTACGCCGGCCACCGCTTCGGCGAACGGGCCGTCGCCGAGCTGCGCGAGGAGTTCGTCTCCCGGACCCTCGGGTTGCCCGTCTCGGTCGTCGAGCGTGCCGGCTCCGGGGACCTGGCCACCCGCAGCTCGGTCGACGTGTCGACTGTCGGCACCACCGTCCGGGACGTGGTGCCCACCATCGTCATCGCCGGGGTGCAGTTGACGTTGCTGTTCGGCGCCGTCTTCCTGCTGCACCCGCTGCTCGGGCTGGCGGCGCTGGCCGGGCTCCCGTCGATCGTGGCGGTGACCCGCTGGTACCTGCGCCGAGCCAGCTCCGCCTATCTCACCGAGGGCGCGGCGGCGGCCGAGCTGACCGAGACGCTGACCACCACCGCCGAGGGCGCGCGCACCGTGGAGGCGCTGCGGCTGGCCGACGACCGGATCCGGCACGGCACCACCCGCGTCACGCTGGTGTGGCGGGCCCGTCGGGCGACCCTCGCGCTGCGTACCGTGTTCTTCTCGGTCGTCGAGGCCAGCTATCCGCTGCCGGTCGCCATGGTCCTGCTCGTCGGGGGCTACCTGCTCTCCCGCGACATGGTGTCGCTCGGCGCGGTGGTCGCCGCCGCGCTCTACCTGCAACAGGCGATCGACCCGTTGGACCGGCTGTTGCAGTGGACCGAGCAGGCGCAACGCGGCTTCGCGTCGTACGCGCGGCTGCTCGGCGTCGGCATGGTCCCGCCCGAAGCACCCGGCACGACCGCCTCGTCGCGAGGCGAGCGGCTCGTCGTCAGTGGCGCGCGGTTCTCCTACTCCGACGGGCCGGACGTGCTGCACGGCATCGACCTGGAGGTGCAGCCCGGTGAGCGGCTGGCCGTCGTCGGCCCGTCCGGCGCCGGCAAGTCCACCCTGGCTCGGCTGCTGGCCGGGATCGACGCGCCACGCCAGGGCGTCGTCAGCATCGGCGGCTGCCCGGTCACCGACCTCGACCCGGCCGAGCGACGCCGCCGGATCGCCCTGGTCACCCAGGAGCACCACGTCTTCATCGGCTCGGTACGCGACAACCTCTCCTTCGCCGCGCCCGACGCCTCCGACGACCAGATGCGCGCCGCGCTGCTCACAGTGGGCGCCGATTGGTTCGCCGAGTTACCCGACGACCTGGACACCCAGCTCGGTGACGGGGCCCGTCAACTCGGTGCGGCCGAGGCCCAACAGGTCGCGCTGGCCCGGTTGGTGCTCGCCGACCCGCACACGCTGATCCTGGACGAGGCGACCGCCGCGCTCGACCCGTCCACCGCCCGCCGGACCGAACGCGCGCTCGCCGCCGTACTGGTCGGGCGGACCGTCATCGCTATCGCGCACCGGCTCAACACCGCCCACGACGCCGACCGGGTCGCCGTGCTCGCCGACGGTCGGATCACCGAGGTCGGCAGCCACGACGAGCTGGTGGCGGCCGGCGGGGCGTACGCGGCCCTGTGGCGCTCCTGGCACACCCGCGTCGACGAGCGGTGAGACGCCCTACTTCACCGCTCCGGAGGTGAGGCCCGCCTGGATCTGACGCTGGAACACCGCGTACACGAGGATCATCGGGAGGATGGCGATGGTCAGCGCGGCGAACAGCCCGGACCAGTCCGCCTCGTAGCCGGCGTTGACGGAGATGTCCGCGATGCCCTGGGTGAGCACCCATTTGTCCTTGGCGTTGGAGAGCAGCACCAGCGGGAGCTGGTACTGCGCCCACTGGCCGATGATGTTGAAGATCGCGACGCTGATCAGACCCGGCTTCGCCATCGGCATCATCACCTGGAAGAACAGCCGACTGTGCCCGCAGCCGTCGATCATCCCCGCCTCGGCCACCGACGACGGCAGCGTCTTGAAGAACGCGGCCAGGAAGAACACGGTGAACGGCAACGAGTACGCGGTGTAGACCAGCACCACGCCGGTGTGGGTGTCCAGCAGACCGAGGTTCTTCACCACGAAGAAGAGCGGCACCAGCGCCAGGAAGACCGGGAAGGCCAACCCCGAGACGAAGAGGAAGTAGACCGCCCGGTTGCCCCAGAACTTGTAGCGGGCCAGCACGTACGCGGCCATCGAGCCGAGCAGCATGGTGAGGAACGTGCTGCACGACACCACGATCACGCTGTTGAGGAAGTACCGCCCGACGTGCGCCTTGGTCCAGGCCCGCCCGAAGTTCTCCCAGCGCAGCTCGGCTGGCAGCGTCCACGGGCTGCTGAAGATCTCGCTGGTGTTCTTGAACGCGGCGAGGAAGGTCCAGAGGATCGGCACGATCACGATCACCGCCCACACGGCGAGCGCGACGTGCCCCAGGCCGGCGAACAGCTTGACCTCCGAGCGGGGGCCCTTGCTCCCCGACCCGTCGGGGGCGGACGGGTCACCGGTCTTCGGCGGCAGCGCCGCCGGCGTCGGCGGCAGCGTCGACTGCGGATTCATCAGTACTCCACGCTTTCCCGCTTGGTGAGCCGCAGCGTCAGCGCCGCGAACGTGAGGGTGAGGAAGAACAGCGCCACGCCCATCGCCGAGGCGTAGCCGTACTTCGAGTAGACGAACGCGTTGCGGTAGATCTCCATGGCGAGCACCGTGGTGGCGCCGTCCGGGCCGCCACCGTCCACCGAGAGCACCGCCACGATGGCGAACGCGTCGAACGCCGCGATCCCGAGGTACACCCAGGCCACCTGGAGGGTGTCCCACAGCAGCGGCAGGGTGACCCGGAAGAACAGGGTCACCTTCGTCGCCCCGTCCATCTCGGCGGCCTCGTAGATCTCACCGGGGATGGAGGCCATCCCGGCCGAGAAGAGCACCACGTAGAAGCCGACCGCCTGCCAGACCAGCACCGCGATGATCGACCAGAGGGCCAGGTTCGGCTTGACCAGGAAGAGGATCGGCTCGATGCCGAACTTCATCAACACGCCGTTGATCAGGCCGGACTCGTTCGGCCGGTACACCATCTGGAACAACACGGCGATGATGGCCACCGCCAGGACCTGGGGGAAGAAGAACACCACCCGGTAGAACTTCGCCCCCCAGACCCCCTGGCGTTGACCACCGCTGCTCTTGCCGCCCACGTTGAGCAGGAAGGCGAAGAACAGGGCGATGGCAATGGTGATCAGCGGCAGGGCAAGCAGCAGTACGCCGTGGTGCTGGACCGCTTTCCAGAAGGCCCCGTCGTCGAGCAACCTCCGGTAGTTGTCGAAGCCCACCCACTGCGGGGCCGACAGCCCCCGCCAGTTGGTCATCGAGATCTGGAACGCCTGCGCGTACGGCCAGATCACGAATGTCACGTACAGCGCGACCGGGGCGAACAGGAACCCGATCACGAATGGATACTTGCCGTGCCGCATGACCCTAGCTCCGATCGATCAGCGCTTGAACTTGGTGACGGAGCTGTCCTTCTTGATGGCGTCGGCGCGCTTCTGGATCCGCTCCACGAAGGCGTCCGCGTTGATCCGGCCGAACATCAGCTCGTTGGTGGCGGTACGCGCCTCCGTGTCGAGCTCCTTGTACCAACCGTCGAAGTACAGGTTGAACACGTCCTGGCCGGCCGCCTTGAGCGCGGCCTGGGAGCTGGCCACACCGGGCGGGAAGGCGAAGCCCTCTGAGCCGGCGGTGACCACGGTCGGGGCCTTGACCACCTCGGTGAAGCCCTTCGCGCCCGCCGTCGAGAGCATCTGACGCATGTACTCCAGCCCGCCCTTGGGGTTCTTGCTCTTCGCCGAGACAAAGTAGCCCTCACCGGCGGTGGCGCGCAGCGCGGTGGCCGGCAGCTTGTCCGAGGCGGACAGGCTCGGCACCGGCATGAGCTGGTAGTCGAAGCCGGCCGGCGTGTCCTTCTTCTGCTCGCCCTCCAGCCAGTCACCGCTGGGGTACATGGCCACCTTGTACTGGTTCTGCCGCAGCTGCACGTCGGTGTGCTTGAGACCCTCGAAGCTCTTGTCGCTGAACTTCGCGCCGACCTCGGCCCACGCCGCGGCAGCCTGCTTGACGGCGTCCTGCTTCCAGGCGCCGTCCTCCAGGTTGTCGATGTTCTTCAGCACGTCCGTGCCGCCGATCTTGGCGGCGTGGGTGAGGATCACGTTCCACTGGTAGTAGGCGGCGTTCGCCCCGGCGTAGCCGTACGGGGTGATGCCCTTGGCCTTGATGTTCGTGAGCAGGGCGATGAACTCGTCCCAGTTCTTCGCCGGCGCCCAGCCGTTGTCCTTGAACAGCTTGCCCGAGTACCAGATGCCGAAGACGGTGGAGACGTAGTACAGGACGAACGGCTTGCCGTTGAACGAACCGGCCTCGATGGTCCCCGGCACCACCGTGTCGCGGACCTTCTTCGTCGGGTCGTCGACCGACGGCGCGTCCCACAGCTCGGTGAGGTCCTGGAGCTGACCGTCGGCCACGAGCGCGCCGAAGTCCATCAGCTTCTCGCCCGAGTTGTTCACGAACTCCGGCGGGTTACCGGAGGCGAACCGCGGCTGGAGCACAGTGGAGACGGCCTGGGTGGCCTGGTGCTTGACCTCGGCCTTGGGGAACGCCTTCTTGTACAGCGGCTCGTGCACGTCGGTGGCGTACTTCTCGCCGTAGCCACCGTTGAAGATGACCACCTCGATCGCGGCGTCCTCCTTGACGCCCAGCGGGTTCTTCTCGCTCTTGGTGCCGCCGGCGACCTGCTCGTTGTCACCGTCGCTGCCGCTGGTGGCGCAGGCGCCGAGCAGGCCGATGGCCGGAGTGGCGAGCATGCCCACGGCGGCGGCGCGACGCAGCACCGTGCGACGGTCGAGTGCGGCCGGGTGTTCGGGGGTAATCGACATCGTCGTCTCTCCTTGTGGAATTCGGGTCATGCGGTACGCCGGAGACGTCCGGCGTACCGCGACTCGAGGGCGAGGTTGTGCTCGTCCCCGCCGGGGACGTTGGCGGAGAGGTAGATAGGGGGTACCTCCCCGGCCTGGTGGAACCGTCGTACGACCTCCGCGGTCAGCAACTGCGCCAGCAGCGCCGTGGTGACCGAGGAGACCGCACAGACCGCGCCGCCGCCCTCGAGCGGCAGCAGTGCATCGCCGTACGGCGCGCCGTTGTCCAGCACGACGTCGGCGAGGTCGGCGAGCCGGTGCCCGGACGGGTGCCGTGGGGCGACCCGCGCGGTGTGCTCGACCGAGGTGACCGCGATCAACGGGTGACCGCGCTCGGTGACCAGCGCCGCCAGCTCGACCACCGAGCCGTTGATGCCGGATTGGGACGCCACCACGAACACGTCGCGCGGCTGGGGCGCCGCGAGCGCGTAGATCTGGTGGGCGATGGACGGATCACGTTCCAGCTTGGGGTCGGCGAGCACGTCACGCGGGGCGTCACCGTGCATCACCAGGTCCCGTACCGAGAGCCGGTTGGTGGGGACCAACCCGCCGGCCCGGGCGACCAGCTCGGCGGCGAACGCCTCGGAGTGCCCGGCGCCGAACGCCTGGAGCACGCCGCCGTCGCGCAGGCTGTCGGCGATCAGGTCGGCGGCCCGGGTGATCCCGTCGGCCTCCGAGTCGAGCAGCCGGTCGAGCACCGGGCGGACGGCGTCCGCGTACCCCTGGGCGCTGATCATGAGTGGACTCCCTTCGCTGCCTTGTGCCCGTCGACGGCCTGCGCTGTCCGCCGGAAGGCCGCGTGCGCGCGGTCGTGCGTGCGCTGGGCGACGGCGATGTAGAGCAGGTCGAGCACCACCAGTTGGGGGTGCCGGGCGGAGAGCGCGTCCGGCCGGAAGGTGGTCGCCTGGCTGGCCGTGAGCAGCACGATGTCGGCCAGCTCGGCCAACGGGGAGCGGGGGAAGCCGGTGAGCGCGAGAGTGGTGGCGCCCCGGCTGCCCGCCTCGGCGAGCATCTCGATCGTCTCCCGGGTCTGCCCGGTGTGCGAGATGCCGAGCGCCACGTCCCCCGATCGCAGCAACGCGGCGCTGGCCAGCCCCTCGTGCACGTCGTTCCACGCCCACGCCGCCACACCGATGCGGTGCAGGCTGAACTGCATCTCCTCACCGACCAGGGCGCTGCCGCTGGCACCGAAGATGTTCACCCTGCTGGCGCCGGCGATCGCCACCGCGGCCCGCTCAACCTCGGTGAGGTCGAGCAGGGTGGCGGTGTCGTGCATGGCCCGGGTGTCGGCGGCCATGATCTGGTCGAGCACCCGGGCGAGCGGGTCACTCGGTTGGATCTCCCGTCCGATGTCGACGGTCCAACCCGCCGAGCGGGCCCGGCCGGTCTCGGAGGCGATGCCCAGTCGCAGGTCGGCGTACCCCTCGAAGCCCATCGCCCGGCAGAAGCGGGTGATGGTCGCGGGTGACGTGCCACTGCGCTCGGCAAGCTCGACGATGGTCGAGCGGGCGGCGGCCTCCGGGTCGCTGAGCACGTGCTCGGCGACCCGGCGCAGGGCGCCGGTCAGCTCGCCGAGCCCGTTGCGAACCCGGGCCAACACCCCGTCGGAGGCCGAGCTCCGTCGCTCGATCACGTCGGCGTCGACCACCGCGGTCCCCGCGGCGGTGTCCACCTCGTGATCAACCATGAGACGCCTCAGCTTTCCGAAAAGACTGTTAACTGTTAGTGGTAAAAGTTCTTACTGAACGACCCTCTGTGTCAAGACTGTGGGCGAAGTTTTCAAACTGTTACCTGGCGCACTGCCCTCAACGGCCCCCACAACTTGCCCCGCACGACCCCGCCGACCAGCATGAACAAGCCAGATCGCCGCTTCGCCCAAGGAGACCCGTGCCGATGTCCGACAGCGTCGTGGTGGGTCTCGATATCGGCGGTACGTCCACCCGAGCGACCGTCCTCACCCTCACCGGGCACCGCGTCGGCACCGGCCGCGCCGGCGGCGGCAACCCCACCAGTCACGGCGCTGAGCGCGCCGCCGCCGAACTGCTGACCGCGCTCCGGGAGGCGCTCGCCGACGTCGACCCCACGCGGGCGGCCGCGGGCACCATCGGGCTCGCCGGAGCCGGCCGGCTGCTCGCCGACCCCGCCGGGCGGGCCGCCTTCGACAGCGCCTGGCACGACGCCGGACTGCGCTGCCCGTACGAGGTGCACGGCGACGCCCTGGTCGCGTACGCCTCCGGCACCGCCGCCACCGACGGAACCATCCTCATCGCCGGCACCGGCGCGATCACCGCCCAGGTCCACGAACTGCGGCTCGGCCGGATCGCCGACGGCCACGGCTGGCTCCTCGGCGACGCCGGCTCGGGCTTCTGGCTCGGTCGGGAAGCCGTACGTCGGCTGCTCGCCGACCTCGACGCCGGCCGTGGGCTGGGCGCGCTGACCACTACCGTGCTCACCGAGATTCTGGGCAGCGCCGACATCGCCACCCGCCCCCGGGACACCGTCGACGCCACCATCCAGACGGTGACCCGTCGACCCCCCATCGAACTGGCCCGGCTCGCGCCGCTGGTCGTCGACGCCGCCACCCACGGCGACCCGGTCGCCACCGCGCTGATCACCGAAGCCGCCGGGCACCTCACCGAGAGCGTGAGCCGCATCCGCCCCGCCGGGGCGGTGACGCCGATCGTGCTCGGCGGCGGGCTGCTCACCTCGGACACCCCGCTCGCCGTCGCCGTCCGGTCCGAGATCGCGCGACACTGGCCGGACGCGCCACTGCGCACCGCCGGAGACGGGGCCGCCGCCGCAGCCTGGCTCGCCGCCCGTGGCCTACCCGAGGTGACCGACCCGGCCGTCCTGCACGCCCGCCTCTTCCCCACCCCCTGAAGCCCTGGGCGCTGGGCGCGCTGCCCCACGCGCCCGCCCACGCGGCGACGCTTCCGGCCACGATCGTGCTCGACCCAGGATGGAGTGGCCTCGCGCCGCGAGGAGGGAACCACATCCAGGATCGAGCGCGATCAAGGCGCTGGTCGGCACGCCGGGCTGGTGATCGGGATCGGTCAGAGGTGGGTGAGTCCTACTTGAGTTGACCTGCGGTGAGGCCGGACTGCACCTGCCGCTGGAAGGCCACGTAGACAGCGAGCACCGGCAGCACAGCGATACTCAACCCGGCGAAGAGCCGAGCGTAGTCGCCGGCGTACCCCTGGCTGACCGACAGCGCGAACAGCCCCTGCGCCAGCATCCACTTGGACTCGTCGCCCTGCAACAGCACCTGCGGCAGCAGGAACTGGTTCCAGTGACTGAGGAAGTTGAAGATCGCCACGCTGATCAGTCCCGGACGCGCCATGGGCAGCATCACCCGGAAGAAGAGCCGGAAGTGACCGCAGCCGTCGACCAGTGCGGCCTCCGCCACCGAGGTCGGCAGGGTCCGGAAGAACGCGGTCAGGAAGAACACGGTGAACGGCAGCGAGTAGGCCGCGTACACGAGGATCAGCCCGAGCCAGGTGTTGAAGAGACCGGCGTTGCGGACCACGAAGAACAGCGGCACCAGGGCGAGGAACACCGGGAACATCAGGCCGCCGACGAACAGGTAGTAGACGACCTGGCGGCCGCGGAACTCGTACCGGGCGAAGACGTACGCGGCGGTGGCGCCCATCAGCATGGTCAGGCTGACCGAACCGGCCACCACCACCAGGCTGTTGATGAAGTACCGGCCGATGTGCGCGCCGGTCCAGGCCCGCGCCCAGTTGTCCAGGTGCAGTGCGCCGGGAAGCCCCCACGGGTCGGCGAGGATCTCACCGTTGGTCTTGAACGAGCTGATGAACATCCACAACAGCGGCAGTACGGTGAGCAGGCCCCAGAGCAGCAGGAAGCCGTGCGAGAGGGCGTTGGCCACGCCGAGTTCCCGGCGTACCGGGCGGTCCCCGCTGGTGACCGGAGTCGGGGCGGTCGCGGTGGGCTGATCCAGAGTGGTCACGAGTACTCAATTCGTTCGCGCCGGCCGACCCGCAGCGACAGCACCGCCACCGAGAGGGTCAGGAAGAACATCACCACGCCGATCGCCGAGGCGTAGCCGAACTTGGTCTCGCTGCCGAAGGCGGTGTCGTACATCCGTACGCCGATCACGTCGGTGGAGAAGTTCGGCCCGCCGTTGGTCATCAACTGCACGAGGATGAACCCGTCCAGGGCGAAGATGGCCAGGTAGACCCAGGCGACCTGGACGGTGTCCCAGAGCAGCGGCAGGGTGACCCGGCGCAGGGTGGTGAACCGGGACGCGCCGTCGAGCAGGACGGCCTCGTAGATCTCCTTCGGCACTGCCGACATCGCCGCGCCGAACAGCACCACGTAGAAGCCGACGTTGCTCCAGACCATCACCGCCAGCACGCACCAGAAGGCGGTCGCCGGGTCGCCGAGCCAGGTCGGCGCGGGCAGGCCGACCGCGTGTGCGGCGCTGGTGAGCAGCCCCTGGTTGGGGTGGTACACCTCCTTCCACAGCAACGCGATGATCACCACGGAGAGCACCTGCGGGAAGAAGTAGACGGTGCGGTAGAGCGCGCCGCCGCGTACGCCGGTGACGCCGGCGCTGCCCTTGCGCCCGCCCATGGCGAGCATGGTGGCGAAGAAGAGCCCGAGCACGATGGTCAGCACCGGGACCAGTCCCAGCAGGATCGCGTTGTTCTTCAGCGCGTTCCACACGTAGTCGTCGTGCCAGAGGGTCTTGAAGTTGGCCAGGCCGACGGAGTTGGCGTCGGCGGAGTAGCCGAGCCAGTCGGTGGTGGAGATCTGGAACGCCTGGAGGTACGGCGAGACGACGAAGAACACGTACAGCAGCACCGGTGGCACCAGGAACGTGACGATAAGCGGCCACTTGCCATGTTTCACGAGAGGGACCTCTCCGTTGGGGTACGGCCGGTGGGGGCGGATCTCTCCCCCACCGGCCGGGCGGGTCAGGCCGCTCGCTTGTACTTCTTGATCGAGCTGTCCTGGGCGATCGAGTCGGCGCCCTTCTGGCACTGGTCGAGGAACTCGGCGGGGCCGATCCGGCCGCTGAAGAACTCGCCGCACGCCGCGTCGACGAGGTTGCGCTCCAACTTGCGGTAGAAGTTGTTGTAGACCCAGTTGAAGCCGTTGGCACCGGACGCGTCGAGGGCCTTGACCACCGTGCTCAGCCCGTACGGCAGCTCGACGCCCTCGGTGGCGCCGGCGACAACGGTGAGGCTGGCGACCTTCCTCGTGAAGTCCTGGGCGCCCTTCTTGGAGAGCATGGTCCGGAAGTACTCCAGGCCACCGGCGACGTTGCGGGCCTTGGCGGGCACCATGAACGGCTCCCCGGCGGTGCCCCGGATCGCCTCGAACGGCAGTTTGTCGCCGCTGCCCAGGCTCGGCGTCGGCGCGATGGTCATGTTGAACCCGGCCGGGGTGACGTCCTTCTGCTCGCTCTCCAGCCAGGAGCCGCAGGAGATGAAGGCGGCCTTGCCCTGACACCAGGCGGTCTGCGACTGCTTGTGGTCCAGGCCGGGCGAGCCGTCCAGGATGTACTTGTCCTTGACGATCTGGTGCCAGGCGTCGGCGGCGGCACGCATGGAGTCGGACTTCCAGGCGTTCGGTTCCAGGTTGTCGATGGCGGTGGCCACGGACGGGCCGCCGAACTTGATGGCCGTGGAGATCAGCGGCCAGCTCATGTAGCGCGGGTGCAGGCCGGCGTACGTCCAGGGGGCGATGCCGGCGGCCTTGATCTGCTTGCAGAGCGCGATGTGCTCGTCCCAGGTCTTCGCGTACGACCAGCCGCGGTCGGCGAAGAGCTTGGCGGAGTGCCAGATGCCGTAGGCGGTGTAGGTGTAGTTGAGCACCAGGAACTTGCCGTCGTAGGAGCCGACCTCGACCGCGCCGGGCAGCAGGGTGTCCTTGACCGTCTTGCCGGGGATGTCGAGGCTCGGGGCGGCCAGCAGTTCGTCGAGGCCGGCGAGGGCGTTCTGGCTGACCAGGCCGTTGAAGTCGATCTGGCTGGACCCGGAGTTGTTGACCACGTCCGGCGGGGTGCCGTCGACGAAGCGCGGCTGGAGGGTCTTGCTGATCTCCTGGGTGGAGGAGTGCTTGATCTTCGCCTTCGGGTACTTCTCGGTGTACATGGCCTCGTGGGCCTTGGCGTACTCCTCACCGAACCCGCCGCCGAAGATCACCACCTCGAGTGGGGCGTCCTCCTTCACGCCGAGCGGGTTCTGGGCGCTCTTGGTGCCCTGGTAGGTCTCGGCATCCTTCTTGTCACCGCCACCGCTGGTGGCGCAGCCGGACAGCAGGCCGGCGGCGGGGGTGGCCAGGAGGCCGGCGGCGGCGCTGCGCCGCAGGATGTCACGCCTGTTCATGGGTTCTCCTCGGGTCGGGTCGGGCGGATCGCCGGTCTGTGGGGGAGGCGTCCGCCGCGCGAGGGACGGTAGTTCTCTTCAGTTCATGCTCTGTTGCTGAAGAATTTCTACGACAGCCGGGCTCGGACTTCAAGTCCTGAGGGCCGAACCGTTATCACCACCAGCCGCCGCCGGGTCGCCTAACCTGAGGCGATGCGCCGTCTGCGCCAGCTGGCCGAGCGCACCCCGGCTGGGCGGGAACGGTACGTCGACCTGCTCCGCGCGCTCGCCATCACCATGGTCATTCTCGGACACTGGAGCGTCACGGTGGTCGGGCGCAACCCCGACGGGCAGGCCACCGGGCACTCCGCGCTCGGCGACCTGCGCTGGGCGTACCCGCTGACCTGGCTGGCCCAGGTGATGCCGGTCTTCTTCCTGGTCGGGGGGTACGCCAACGCGGCCTCGGTGACCCGGCTGCGAGCCCGCGGCGGCGACTCCGCCGGCTGGCTGATCGACCGCAGTGCCCGCCTGGTCCGCCCCACCAGCACGCTGCTGCTGGTGCTCACCGCGGTCGCGGCGGTCGCCCGGCTGCGCGGCGCCGACCCGACCCAGATTCGCGAGGTGTTCTGGTTCGCCACCATTCCGCTCTGGTTCCTGGTCGCCTACCTGGCGGCGGTCGTGCTCACCCCACCGATGTACGCGCTGCACCGCCGCCTCGGCCTGGCCGTGCCGCTGGTGCTCGTCGCGGTGGTCGGCCTCGGCGACCTCGGCCGGCTGAGCGGGCCGGAGGAGCTGAGTTACGGCAACTACCTGTTCGGTTGGCTCGCCGTCCACCAGCTCGGCTTCGCCTGGCACGACGCCCGCGCCACGCCACCACCTGCCGACCCGAAGACGCCACCGCCCGCGAAGGCCGGCGCAACCGCGCCACCACCTGCCGCGACCGACGCTGCCGGGCCGCCGACTCCCGACCGTCCGGGGGTACGCCGACGGCGGCTGCCCACCTCCCACCGGGCCGGTCTGGCCTTCCTGGGCGGCGGGCTGGGCGCGGTGCTGCTGCTCACCGTCCTCGGCCCCTGGCCGGTGGCCATGCTCAAGGTGCCCGACGAGCGGCTCGACAACGCCGCACCACCCAGCCTCGCGTTGCTGGCCGTCGCCGCCGGCCAGCTCGGTCTGATCCTGCTGCTGCGCGGCCCGGCCGAACGACTGCTGCGCCGCAGCGGGCCGTGGCAGGTGGTGATCGGGGTCAACCTGGTGGTGCTGACCGTCTTCCTCTGGCACCTGACCGCCGCGATCCTGCTGATCGGGTTGCTCGACGCGGTCGGGACGCTGCCCACCCCGGCGGTCGACACGGCCGCCTGGTGGGCCTGGCGGGTGCCCTGGTTGCTGCTGCTCAGCGCCGTTCTGGCGGTGCTGGTCGCCATCTTCGGAACGGTGGAGGCGCGCAGCGGCCGCCACCGCACCGGACGGGGGACCCCTCGGGGCACCCCGGCCCGGGCGGCATTGGCGGTGGCCGGCTACGCCGCCGTGGTGGCCGCGCTGCTGATCAACAGCACCACGCCGCAGCAGGCCCCGGAGCCGCTCGGCACGCCCGTCCCGGCGCTGGTGGCGTACCTGGCCGGGGCGGGCGTGCTGCGACTGCTCAGGTCTGGGTGGGGAACCCGAGGTTGACCCCGCCGTGGCGCGGATCCAACCAGCGGCTGGTGACGACCTTGCCCCGGGTGAAGAAGCGCACCCCGTCCTCGCCGTGCGCGTGCAGGTCGCCGAAGAGCGACGACTTCCAGCCGCCGAACGAGTGGTACGCCATCGGCACCGGGATGGGCACGTTGATCCCGACCATGCCCACCTCCACCTCGTGCTGGTAGCGCCGGGCCGCCCCACCGTCGTTGGTGAAGATCGCCGTGCCGTTGCCGTACGGGCTGGCGTTGACCAGGTCAACCGCCTCGTCGTACGAGCCGACCCGCACCACGCTCAGCACCGGCCCGAAGATCTCGTCGGTGTAGATCGACATGTCGGGGGTCACCCGGTCGAACAGCGTCGGGCCGAGCCAGAAACCGTCCGGGTCGCCGTCGGGCGTCACGTCCCGCCCGTCCACCACCGGCACCGCGCCGGCGGCGACACCTGCGTCCACGTAGGAGCGCACCTTCGCCGCGTGCGCGGCGGTCACCAACGGGCCCATGTCGCAGCCCCGTCGGCCGTCGCCGATGCGCAGACCGGTCACCCTCGCCGCGATCCGCTCGACCAGCGAGTCCGCCACCGGCTCCACAGCCACCAGCACCGAGATGGCCATGCACCGCTCCCCCGCCGAGCCGAACCCGGCGTTGACCGCCGCGTCGGCGGCCAGGTCCAGATCGGCGTCCGGGAGCACCACCATGTGGTTCTTCGCCCCACCGAGCGCCTGCACCCGCTTGCCGGCGGCAGTTCCGCGTTGGTAGACGTACCTGGCGATCGGGGTGGAGCCGACGAACGACACCGCCCGCACCTCCGGGTGATCCAGCAACGCGTCGACCGCCTCGGAGTCGCCGTTGACCACGGTGAGCACCCCGTCGGGCAGGCCCGCCTCGGCGAACCACTCGGCCAGCAGCAGCGCCGCGCTCGGGTCCTTCTCGCTCGGCTTGAGCACCACCGCGTTGCCGCAGGCCACCGCCACCGGCACGAACCACAGCGGCACCATCACCGGGAAGTTGAACGGGGAGATCACCGCGACCACCCCGAGCGGCTGCCGGATGGTGTACGAGTCGATCTCGGTGGACACGTTCTCGCTGAACGCGCCGCGCAGCGCCGACGGCAGGCCGCACGCGTACTCGATGACCTCAAGGCCGCGCTGCACCTCGCCGGCGGCGTCGGCGAGCACCTTGCCGTGCTCGGCGGTGATCACCTCCGCGAGCCGGTCCCGCCGGGTGTGCACCAACTCCCGGAAGGCGAACAGCACAGCGGACCGCCGGGCCAGCGACGCGTCCCGCCAGGACCGCGCCGCGCGGACGGCGGCCCGCACCGCCACGTCGACGTCCGCTGCCGAGGCCAGCTCGACCTCGGCGGTACGCCGACCTGTCGCCGGGTCGAACACGTCACCGCGCCGCCGCGACGTGCCGTCGACCCGCTTGCCGTCGATGAAGTGACCGATGCTCATGCCGCCACCCCCGCAGCCGAACGGATCGCGTCGACGAGGATCGCCAGGCCCTCACGGGCCTCCTCCTCGGTCAGCGTCAACGGTGGACCCATCCGCAGCACGTTGCCGTGGAGGCCGCCCTTGCCGGTGAGCAGGCCACCGTCGCGGGCGGCTTCGAAGACCCGGTTGGTCAGCGCCGGATCCGGCTCACTGCCGCCCGGCCGGACGAACTCGACGCCGAGCATCAGCCCCTTTCCGCGTACCTCGGCGACGCAGTCGAGCCCGCCCACCGCGGACCGCAGGCCGTCGGCGAGGATCGCGCCGACGCGGGCCGCGTTCGCCTGGAGGTCGTGGGCGATCAGGTAGTCGAGCACCGCGTTGCCGGCCGCCGTGGAGATCGGGTTGCCGCCGAAGGTGGAGAAGCTGATGGCCGGCACCGACTCCAGCACCTCGGCCCGGCCGACCACCCCGGCCAGGGCGAACCCGTTGCCGATGCCCTTGGCGAAGGTGAGCAGGTCCGGGGTGACGCCGTGCGCCTGGTAACCCCAGAAGTGCTCCCCGGTACGCCCCCAGCCGGTCTGCACCTCGTCGGCGATGAACAGGATGCCGTGCTCGTCGAGGACCTTCTTCCAGCCGGCGAAGAGCCCGTCCGGCGGGTGCACGAAACCGCCAACGCCCTGGATCGGCTCGGCGATGAGCGCTGCCACGTCTCCGGCGGTCTGGGTGGCCAAGACCTCGCGCAGGTCCTCCACCGCCGCGTCGACCTGCTCGTCGGCGCTGAGCCGGGCCAGCAGACCACGCACCCGGTCACCGGAGTGCAGCCAGGCCACCTGCAGCGGGTTGAGGCCGCTGGCCGACCAGTTGCGGTTGCCGGTGACGCCCATCGCCGCGTACGACCGGCCGTGGTAACTGTTGCGCACGGCCAGGATCTGGTGCGAGCGGCGGTGGTTGGTGGCGACCAGCAGCGCCGCCTCGTTCGCCTCGGTGCCGGAGTTGGTGAAGAACACCCGGGCGTCCGGGATGCCGGAGCGCTGGGCGATCTTCTCGGCCAGCTCCACCTGTTGGCGGATCAGGTAGAGCGTCGAGGTGTGCGCGATGCCGGTGGCGAGCTGCCGCTCGACGGCCTCCCGGATCTCCGGAATGTCGTACCCGATCATGTTCGTCAGTACGCCGCCGAAGAAGTCCAGGTAGCTGCGCCCCTGCGCGTCGGTGACCCGGCGGCCCGAGCCGGAGACCAACTCGAGCGGCTCGGCGTAGTACAACGGCATCCAGGACGGGAGCACGGCCCGATGCCGGGCCAGCAGGTCGTCGGTCATCGTGGCAACCCTTCAGCGGCGTTCGTGGATACCGCACGCTCCCACCACCCGCCGACGCGAACAACTGTCAGCCTGTAGCGCATGGCCGCCCCGACCTGACAGCACGTCAACGGTTTCCACAGCAAGGGTCGACCTCGACCCATGATTTCCGCAGCACTTGTGGGGAAAGTCCACTCGATCCGCAGCCTGGCCGCCTACCGCTACAGTGGGTTGGTCCACTGCCGCTGGGGAGGCACACGGTGCCTATCGAAGAGACGATCGCCGAGCTGGAGCGCGTCGCCGCACGCGAGGTGGGCCGGGGCAGCGAGGCGCTGGCCGCGCCCGCAGCGGGTGGGCTGCTGGCCGCCGCCCGGTCGCTCGCCGCCGCCGCGGCGCCCGACGCCGCGGTGTTCACCGGGTTCTTCATCCCCGGCGCCGAGCCACCCGCCGCGGAGACCGACGGCCCGCTCGGCGCGGTCCAGATCGCCGCCGCGCTGCGCGTGCTCGGTGGCCGGTGCCGGATCGTCACCGACGAGCCCTGCGCCCCGGTGGTCGAGGCGGCCGCCGCCGCCGCGCCGGGCCTGCCGGTCGACGTCGCGCCGCTGCGGGGGTACGAGGAGTGGGCCGCCGCCCTGCTCCCCGAGTACGGCCGGCTGACCCACCTCGTCGCCTGCGAACGGGTCGGGCCCGGGGTGGACGGTCGGCCCCGCAACATGCGCGGCGAGGACATCGGCGCGCACACCGCACCCCTGGACCGGCTCTATACCTCCGGGTCGGCCTACCGGATCGGCATCGGCGACGGCGGCAACGAACTCGGCATGGGCCTTCTGCCGGCGGACCTGATCGGACGGGTGGTCGCCTCGGGCGAGCGGATCCGGTGCGTGGTGGGCGCTGACGCGCTGCTCGTCGGCGGCACGTCCAACTGGGCCGCAGCCGCCCTCGTCGGCGCGCTGTCACTGCTCCGCCCGGATGTGCCCCAGCTTCGGACGCTGCTGGAGCCCGCCTGGTCGTACGACCTGCTGACCGCGATAGTGCGCGCGGGCGCGGTGGACGGCGTACGCCGACGCCCCACGCTCAGCGTCGACGGCCTCGACTGGCCCGCGTACGCCGAACCGCTCACCCGGATCGCTGAGCTGGTCAGGGAAGCCCGGTAGGTGTCTGTGGCTCGGTAGCCGGCCGCAGTGACCTCGGCGGGCGGCTCGCCGCTCGCGCGTGCGCAACCTGTCGGGGGCGCAACGGCAGGTGCAGGGCGGCTGCGACCACAGCGAAGGCCGCCCAGCCAGCGCCCAGCGCCGCGGCCGACGAGACGTCCTGGAGGTAGTGGTACGCGGTGAGGAAGCCGACCAGCGCGAGGCTGTTGCGAGCGAAGTGCCGACTGAACTCGGCCAACTGCCGGCGGGCCTCGACGGCGACCAGCACCCCCGAGTACGGGAACGTCACCACCATGCCGCGCAGCACCGCGCCGAGCAGTTGGGTGAGGACCGCCCCAACGAAGATCACCACCAGCTTGAGCAACGCCGGCAGCCCGTCCGGGCGGGTCTCCGCGACGGCGACCGTCTCCTCAGTGGGAGCACCACGTCGGCGGGCACGGCGGCGCAGCCACAGGATGGCCGCCAGCCAGAGCACGAGCGTGCCGGCGAGGGCCACCTCGAACGGAATGTGGACGGCCAACAGGCCGGCGCTCAGCGCCACGTAGACGCCGATCCCCGCGACGTCGGCGAGCAGGATCGGCCAACGCCACCGCTGGTGGGTGACCGCCACTGTGACGAAGAAGAGATTGAGCCCGAGCACACCGAGCACCTGCGCGCCGTCCACCCGATAATCGGTGGTGAGCAGGGCGAGCGTCATCGGCAGCGGCAGGCTGTAGACCAGCGCGCGGAGCCGGACGGAGCGGATCACGCTGACCGCCCACACCACTGCCGTCACCAGCAGGACCGCGCTCCACGTCATGGCTCACCCGTTCCCGCCCCGGTGGGGCCGTCAGTCCTGGAAGGTTGCGGCGTTCGCGCAGCTGTCGAACACGCGGGTGAGCCGAGCGACGTCCGTCCGGTTGACCGAGAACTGATTCTCGCCGATCTCGCCGTGCGCGGTCATGTGGGCCTCCCAACAGCTCGACCCGTCCCAGAGCGTCAAGTTCACGTGCAGGTGCGGACTCACCACCCCGAGGGGCAGCAGACCCACCCGCGCCCCGGCCGCGCGCTGCTTCTCCACCAGGGCGGACAAATCGTCGGTCAACCTGGCGTAGACGAAGACCCGGGTGATCTGGACACCCCGTTGCAGGGCCTCCACGTTGGCCTCCCAGTAGCGCCGGCCGATCTCACTGCGCCACCAGCTCAGCTCCCCGCTCACCCGAGGCATCACGTTCGTCAACCCGTCCAGCCGACGTACGCAGGCGCGGGTCGCGCCGACCAGGTCCTCGTCCTCGTCACCGCGCCGGATGATCCGACCGTCAGCGAGCTGCTCGGCCTCCAACCGGAACTGCTCGTAGCGCCGCTGCGCCTCCACCGCGACCCGGGTGCCCGCGTGCTGCTCGGCCGCCTCCCGCATCGCCCCGGCCAGCTCAGTGGTGGTGCGGACCAGCCAGGGCGGGCCGTCCAACAGTGTGCGCAGATGGAAGCGACGCTCCGCGCGGGCCAGTGAGTCGACCAACAGCGAGATGGTGATGCCCATCAGACCGGCCAGCAGCGACTCCACCCCGGAGGCGGCGTTGCTGAGGTCGAGCACGACGCTGAGGGTGATCGACAGCGTGATGCCGACCAACGCCACCGGGTCGGTGTGCGCCACCAGCCGGACGAAGCCGGCGGTGGAACCGCCGCCCTCCCGTAACCGCTGACGGGCCACGTCACGGTTCATCGAGATCCCCCAATCAGCCGCTCTCGCCAGCGTAGACAGCAACCACAAGCACCGGCCCCACCGCGGCGGGCCGGTAGCATCCGGCTGTGCACAGAGCGGACGCGGCGCCGTCGACCGGAACGGACGACGAGCGGATCACGGCGGAGATCCAGACCTGGGTCTGCTCCACCCCGCTCCGCGGCCTCGTCGCCCACTTCGGTGGCCGCTGGCCCGACGGTGACCTCACCGACGTGCTCCGCTTCCTCGACGACTTCTCCGCCCGCCACTGGGACTTCCGGGGCGGCCGGGAACGGCCCGACGCCCGGGAGCCCGACCTCGACCCGGCCACCGCGACACTGGTGCTCGACGCGGCTGCCACGCTCGGGCTGATCCACCCGGTGCCACCGGCCCGGTCGGCGTACGCCCACCTGGTGGTGCTCGGCGGCCTGGCGCACGCCTGCGTACGCCGCGTCGGCTACGCCGCGCACCTGCTCCGCGCCGGCCTACCGGTGAGCGGCGAGGTCGCCGTCCTGGGCAGCTTCCGGCCGCTGTCGAACGGGGAACGACGCACGCTCGCCGAGGCGGGCCTGCCGGCCGACGAGACCGAGGTGGACGTGCTGGACACGGCCGTCCGCCGGGTGTTCGAGGTGGCCGCCCCGGCCGAGCAGGCCGGCGTCGACGCCGGCCACCCACACCACTCCTGGTCGTCGCGGACCTACCGACCGGACGGGCTGCCGCCGATCCGGGTGCTGGCCGCGCCGTCCAGCGAACCCGACCAGCGGCGGGCCCACACCGCCGACACCCAGCGGTTCTGGGCCGGCCACGTCCGGCTCGCGCCGGGCGACAAGGTCCTGATGGTCACCGCGCCGATCTACGTGCCGTTCCAGCACTGCGACGCGCTACGCACGCTGGCCGTGCCGTACGGGTGCGCCATCGACACGGTCGGCGTGGACCCGACGCTCGCCGACCTGGCGGTGCTGCCCGAGCAGACGCTCACGCCGGGGCGCTACCTCCAGGAGATCCGCTCGGCGATCCGCTCGATGCGTGCCCTGCACGCCGGGCTTCACCCGCGCTGACGTGGAAGGCCAGGCCCGTCGGCTGAGCCGGGCTCAGCGGGCGGTGTCGGCGACGGCCTGGGCGAAGACCTCGGAGCGGTGCTCGAAGTTGCGGAACCGGCCGTAGCTGGGCGCGGCCGGGGACAGCAGCACCACCCCGCCGGCCGGGGTCACCTCGCGGGACAGCCGGACCGCGTCCACCAGGTCGTCGACCAGTTCGGTACGCACCTTCGGCAGGCCGGCGAGCACCTCGACGATCCGGGTGCCGCTGTCCGGAATCCCGATGACTGTCAGCTCCCGCTCGGCCAGGTGCTCGGCCAACGGCGTGTAGTCCAGCCCTCTGTCGTTGCCTCCGACGATCACCGTCAACGGCCGCCCGTCGTACGCGTCGATGGCGTGCATGGCCGCGTACGGGCTGGTGGCCAGTGTGTCGTCGACGAACGTCAGCCCGGACGGGTCGGTGATCTCGGTGAGCCGGTGGGCCAGCCCCTGGAACTCGGCGACCGCGACGGCCAGGTGGTCCTTGCCGGCCACCACGTCCACGCCGAGCGCGTCGAGCACGGCGAGCGCGACACAGAGGTTGCCCTCGTTGTGCCGGCCGACCAGCGGCAGCACCGCACGCGGGAAGAGCGGCTGGTCACCGACGTGGAACCACTGCGTGCCGTCGGCGCCGGTGGCGACGTGGGTGGTGTCGGGGCGACCGGCGCGGACCGCCGGCAGCTCACCCAGCTCCGCGGCGAGCCGGGGGTCGCCACCGTTGACCACTATCGTCTGCGGGTCGTGGGCGAGCAGGTTGAGCTTGTCCCGGTAGTACTCCCGTTCCCCACCGTGCGCGTCCAGGTGCTCGGGGAAGAGCGCGGTGACCACTGCCACCCGGGGTGAGTCGGTGAGGTCGCTGCACTGGTAGCTGGACAGCTCCAACACGTACAGCTCCGCGTCCGGCAGGTCCAGGGTCGGCACCCCGATGTTGCCGCCGAAGACGTTCGGCCGGCCCATCGCGGTGAGCAGGTGGCTGATCAGGCTGGAGGTGGTGCTCTTGCCCTTGCTGCCGGTGACCCCGACGGTGCGCGCGGCGTGGTCGGCCATCCACAACGCGGTGCCCTGGGTCACCAGGATCCCGCGGCGACGCAGCTCGATCAGCCACGGGTGGGTCTGGGGCACGCCCGGGGAGCGGACCACCACGTCGGCGGCGGCCAGCCGTTCGAAGCCCGCCTCGCCGGTGACCAACGGCGCCGCCTCGGCCAGGGGGCCGTCCCAGGGCAGCGACAGGAAGTTCGCGCTGTCGTCCACGGCGACCAGCTCGGCCGGGCCGTGCGCGGCGATGGCGGTCACAGCGGCCCGGCCCTCCCGACCGGTGCCCCAGACGGCGACGGTACGTCCGCGCAGGTCAGAAAGGCGCACGGGGCTCTCCTCGTGGGTCACGGCGGCGGCAGGGCGGGCCCGGTCCGGACACGGCCGGACGAACCAGGGCCTAGTATGGCGTGTGCCCAACGAGCAGCTCCGGCGGATGGACGCCTTCACCTTCCCGTCCTACTCGATCGACTTCGCCACCGGCGAGGTGTTGTTCGACTACGCCCTGACCGGCCCGGCCGGTGAGCAGCGGTTCACCGAGGTGATCACGCTCCCGCTGCCGGCGGAACCGCCCTCCGACGAGACGGTGGCGACCCTCGACCGGGTGTTGGAGGTGCTGCACCTCGTCGCCGGGGTCAGCTACTACAAGGCCGCCGCGCCGCCCCGACTCGTGCTGCCGGCGCCGCTGGGCGCGGCCACCGTCGACTACGTCACGACCGTCTACACCAAGGGCCTCGCTGAGTACGCGTACCGCAACCAACTGCCGCACGTGCTCGAGCTGCGCCCGGAGGTTCCGGCCGGCACCCCGGAGTCGCCCCGGGTGTACGACGACTCGGACCGTCGCCCGCTCTCGGCGGTCGGCGGCGGTAAGGACTCGATCGTCAGCCTGGAGGCGCTGCGCCGCGCCGAGCTGGACCCGGTGCCGTTCTCGGTCAACCCGAACCACGTGATCGTCGCTGTCAACGAGGCGTCCGGGCTGGTCCCGCTGGCCGCCCGGCGGCGCATCGACCCGGTGCTGTTCGACCTGAACGCGGCCGGCGCGTTGAACGGGCACATCCCGGTCACCGCCATCAACTCCCTGATCGCGGTGGCCACCGCCGTCCTGCACGGGCTGGGCCCGGTGGTGATGTCCAACGAGCGTTCGGCGTCCGACCCGAACCTGGTCTGGAACGGCCACGAGATCAACCACCAGTGGTCCAAGGGCGTCGAGGCGGAGGGGCTGCTGCGCGCGTCGCTGGCCGAGCACGCCGGCCTGACCGACCCGTACTTCTCCCTGCTGCGTTCGTTGTCCGAGCTGCACATCGCGCGGCTGTTCGCCGAGTTCACCAGGTACGACGACGTGGTGACCAGCTGCAACCAGGCGTTCAAGCTGCGCGACGCGAGTGAGCGCTGGTGCCGTGACTGCCCGAAGTGCCGCTTCGTCTTCCTGGCCATGGCGCCGTTCATGCCGCGCGAGCGGGTGGTGGGCATCTTCGGGGGTGACCTGCTGGCCGACGAGTCGCAGATCCCCGGCTACCGCGAGTTGCTGGGCGTGGACGGGCACAAGCCGTTCGAGTGCGTGGGCGAGGTCGAGGAGTCGGTGGTGGCCCTCGGCCTGCTCGCCGAGCAAGACCAGTGGCGCGACGCCCCGGTGATCCAGGCCCTGGTCGACGCCGTCCCGGAGACGGCCTGGTCCGCGGTGGCCCACTCGGACGTCTTCACCCCCGGCGGCCCCAACCACATCCCACCCACGTACGCCAAAGCCCTGAATTCCCTCACCTGACTCGGAAGTGGGCCCACTTTCCCCAGTCGGCCCCGCCCCGCCCCGCCCCGCCCCGCCCCGCCCCGCCCCCCCCCGCCCCCCCCCCCCCCCCCCCCCCCCCCGGGGGTGTGCCCCGTCGCGCCTGGGCCGGCTGTCCCGACCACATACGGGCCGGGGTGAGCCGAACCGGGCCGGGACGGGCGCACCCCAGAGCGCCCGAGCGAGGCCCGCCCCTAGGGAGAGAGAGCAGCGCATGCGAGGGGAGTGACACTAGAGTGCGGTGGTCTGATGCTACAAATATAGCAATGCATACAGATGGG